>NZ_JAFGYJ010000348.1:0-492 GCF_017490805.1 Pseudomonas sp. 43(2021) | reverse complement strand
GGCTGTAACGATCTTCTTCCGGCAGGAACATGGTCACACCCAGCGCACGACCACGCGGAATGATCGACACCTTGTAGACCGGATCATGCTCAGGCACGACGCGACCAACGATGGCGTGGCCGGCTTCGTGGTAAGCAGTGTTCTGCTTTTCTTTCTCGGACATGACCATGGATTTGCGCTCGGCGCCCATCATGATCTTGTCTTTCGCCAGCTCGAACTCTTTCATCTCGACGATGCGTTTGCCGCTACGAGCAGCGAACAACGACGCTTCGTTGACCAGGTTGGCCAGGTCAGCACCGGAGAAGCCAGGAGTACCACGTGCGATCACTGCCGGAGCAACGTCGTCGCCCATTGGCACTTTGCGCATGTGCACTTTCAGAATCTGCTCGCGACCACGAATATCCGGCAAGCCGACGACCACCTGACGGTCGAAACGGCCCGGACGCAGCAGCGCAGGGTCGAGTACGTCCGGACGGTTGGTCGCAGCAATTA
>NZ_JAFGYJ010000347.1:0-492 GCF_017490805.1 Pseudomonas sp. 43(2021) | reverse complement strand
CTTCTTCGCCAAACCAACAACAACCCGCGAGAGAACGAACATGAAGAAACTCCCCCTCATCACCGGCCTTGCCTTCAGCCTGCTGGCCTGTGCCAGCACCTTTGCCGCCGAGAAAACCTTGCGCATCGGCATCGAAGCGGCCTACCCGCCATTCGCGTCGAAAACCGACAAAGGTGAAATCGTCGGTTTCGACTACGACATCGGCAATGCCCTGTGTGCGCAGATGAAGGTCAAGTGCGTGTGGGTTGAAGGTGAGTTCGACGGGCTGATTCCTTCGCTCAAAGTAAAGAAGATCGACATGGCGCTGTCGTCGATGACCATCAACGAAGATCGCAAGAAGTCGGTGGATTTCAGCCACAAGTATTACTTCACTTCTTCGCGTCTGGTCATGAAGGAAGGCGCGACGGTAGATGATCAGTACGCCAGCCTCAAAGGCAAGAACGTCGGCGTGCAGCGCGCGACCACCACTGATCGTTACGCCACCGAGGTGTT
>NZ_JAFGYJ010000346.1:0-492 GCF_017490805.1 Pseudomonas sp. 43(2021) | reverse complement strand
AATAAGTGTCGAGCAACGGCTTGGGCAGCCATTCGTTGAAGGCTGCACTGTCACGCAGGCAATCCAGCGCCTGGGCCAGCGAGGCGGGCAGGGCGACGATGCCCCGGGCCTTGCGTTGTTCGTCGTTGAGTGAATCGGGAATTTCATCGGTAACCGCGTTCAGCGCCAGACGCTGTTCGATGCCCAGTCGCCCGGCAATTAGCAGCGCAGCCATGGCCAGATGCGGCGAGGCGGTAGCGTCCATGGCGCGGAATTCCAGGTTGAACTGCTGCGCGGCGGACTTGCCGCCCAAGGTCACAGTCGGGCAGATGCGCAGCGCCGCTTCACGGTTCTGCTGCCCCAAGCAGGCGTACGACGCGCTCCAGTGGTGCGGCTGCAAACGCTGGTAGGACAGCGGCGTCGGCGCGGTGAATGCGCACAGCGCCGGGAGAAAATGCAGGACTCCGGCAGCCCAGTGCTGACCGATGCTCGATCTGGCCGGCCAGCCGATGC
>NZ_JAFGYJ010000345.1:0-493 GCF_017490805.1 Pseudomonas sp. 43(2021) | reverse complement strand
GCGTCACCCGTTATCGCTTTGGCGACGACCCGGCAAGTCCGGCCAAAGACGCGCAAGCGGGTGAGGCACCGCAGTGGCTGAAAACCCTGCTCGGCTGGCTCGACGGTCGGCACCTTGATGCCTTGGCGAACGTGATTGAGGTGCTGTTGTGGGGCGCGCTGATTGCCGCGCTGGGCTGGCTGGCCTGGCGTTATCGCGAATTCCTCGGGGCTTTCGTCAGCCGCCGCCCGAACCTGCCAGCGCGCAGCAAACCGCCGGCGCCGCCACAGGTCTTCGGGCTGGATCTGAACCGTGAAACCCTTCCCGATGACATCGCCGCGACGATGACGCCCGTCGCTCGCCACGTCGACGATTGCGACTGGCATCTCGAGCGTCTGTACGATTTCGCGAAGACGCTCGGCGCGTCGGTGCTCGTGCCTTCGCACGCGCGCTACGTCGTCGATCTGAACCGCCCGCCGGATGACGCGAATCTCTACCCGGGGCAGGACACGAC
>NZ_JAFGYJ010000344.1:0-493 GCF_017490805.1 Pseudomonas sp. 43(2021) | reverse complement strand
TTTGCAGGTTGAGGGTCTGGCTCCAGTTGCCCAGACTGGAACTGGCTTCCAGGCCGAAGCGCCCACCCAGATCCTGATCCTGGCCGCCATTGAGATTGAGTTGATTGCGCACCATCAGGCCACGACTGCCTCCATCGGGTTGCTCGTAATAACGCTTGGCCTGAACATCGCGCTCGGCATTTTCAGTGAGGATCGAAACCAGCGAACTTTGCAGGTTGTAGTGCACCGCCAGAAACTGAACGGGACATGAACCGCGGCACGCGCCCAGAGGCACACCGGGTTTGAGGTAGCTCGCCCACTTTTCCCGCTCGGCCGGGCCAAAGCGGTTTTCGCTGGTATCGGTGAATTCGAGAAGCGTGATGCGGTCATCTCGCGACAGCACCACCATGGCTTCGCCCAGCGGCTGCTGATCGACTTCGACCCGCACCGCCAGCGGTACATCAAAGAAATGCTCCTCGAAATCCGCCGGCAAGCCTTTGGCCTGCGCCAGCAA
>NZ_JAFGYJ010000343.1:0-493 GCF_017490805.1 Pseudomonas sp. 43(2021) | reverse complement strand
GCATGAAGCACACCTGGGACGCGGCGCGTCGCCGATCAAAGCCGCCATCGAAGTCTGGCGCGACTTGCGGGACCGGCTGCGTGAGGCGGTCGATTTCGACGGGCTCACCGAAGATTCGCATCGGCAGTTCTATGGCCGCTGGCACAAGGCGATCAATCGTCTGGTCGCCGGCCCGCAGAAGGAGCGCCACGCCGATCTGCTCGCGCTGTGTGATGCCGGTTTGCTGACCTTTCTCAAGCCTGGCTCACGCCCCGCGATCGAGCACTTCAAGCGAGTCGCCGGTTACGTCCAGAGCAGCGGCGTCACCCACAGCGACTGCGCACCTGTGCGCGACCTCGCGCGCTTGGGCCTTGTGCGTCCACGCACCGATGTGCCGGGCATCGACGGCATCGATGTCGACGCGGCGTGCAACCCAAGGTCGAACAGCGGCGAAGCGGTGCATGACATCTGGGTGTTGGGTCCGCTCGCTGAAGGCTCCTGTTATTACAACCAC
>NZ_JAFGYJ010000342.1:0-493 GCF_017490805.1 Pseudomonas sp. 43(2021) | reverse complement strand
CGCCAGAGGGCGTGCGCCGAACAGCGTGTCGAGGTGCTTGAGCATCTGCGCTTCGAAACGCCGGGCCAGTGCCTGGCGTGGCAGGCTTTGCACCTGACTGAGATTGCGCAGGCCCATGCGCGACAACGCCGTGGCGACATTCGGCTCCAGCCCCACACGATCAACAGGCCATTGCCCGAGATGATGCTGCAAAGCCTCACCGTCCGGCACCACCAAGCCATCGTAGGCATTGGCCAGCACTCGCGCAGCCACCGGGTTCGGCGCGGCGACGATGCGATGACGAAAGCCCAGGTCTTTCAACTCCTGGCGCAGGCGAGCTTCAAATTGCGGCCAGGTACCGAACAGTCCGAGGCTGGATTCGATCTCGAAGACCACGGTACGCGGGTAATGCACGCTGACCTGCGCGCTGAAGCGATAGGCCCACGCGGCGAGAAACTGCTGCCAGTGCTCGACCTCGGCCACCTCATAATCGGCGGTGGCAAAGCCTTTGCTC
>NZ_JAFGYJ010000341.1:0-494 GCF_017490805.1 Pseudomonas sp. 43(2021) | reverse complement strand
GATCGGCACCACGCGGGTGCGATCCTGATAGCGCAGCGGCAGGTGAAACAGCACGTCCTGCAGATTCTCCAGACCGACCTTTGCCAGTTTCTCGGCCATGGCCTCGCCGACACCCTTGAGTGCCGTCACCGACACTTGCGACAGCTCCGTCATGACGCTCGCTTAACCGGCCGTAACCGGCGCGGCAGGCTTGGCCACCGAACACAGGCGAATGGAGTCGGCGAGGATCTCGATGGCTTTCGGCCGTGGGAAGCTCGCGCGCCAGGCAATGGCCACGGTGCGGAACGGCACCGGCGCGGTCAGTGGGCGCACTTCGATCACGCCGGGGGCGTAGTGATGGCTGTCCACTGCCGACAGTGGCAGGATCGATATGCCCAGGCCGGAGGCGACCATGTGGCGAATGGTTTCCAGCGAGCTGGATTCGACCGTGGTGTGCTTGGCGCCGTCGTTGCCCTTGGTCAGGGTCGGGCAGGCTTCGAGCACCTGATCGCGGA
>NZ_JAFGYJ010000340.1:0-495 GCF_017490805.1 Pseudomonas sp. 43(2021) | reverse complement strand
CCACAGACATCACGCGCATGGTCCCGGTGGGTACGCCGACCCAGGAGCAGAAACAGGATTGCACGCGCGTGTTGAAAGGCGTGATTGCGCTGTCGCGGGCACGATTTCCGAAAGGCATTCTGTCGCCGCTGCTCGACGCCATCGCTCGTGCGCCGATCTGGGCTGACAACGTCGACTACGGCCACGGCACTGGTCATGGCGTGGGCTATTTCCTCAACGTTCACGAAGGTCCGCAAGTGATCGCTTATCAAGCGGCACCGGCACCGCAGACGGCGATGCAGCCGGGGATGATTACCTCGATCGAACCCGGCACTTATCGCCCGGGCCGCTGGGGCGTGCGCATCGAGAACCTGGCGATGAACCGCGAGGCCGGCAGCAGCGAATTCGGCGACTTCCTCAAGTTCGAAACCCTGACGCTGTGCCCGGATCGATACTCGCTGCCTGATTGCTGACCTGCTGACCCAGGAAGAAAAGCAGTGGCTCAATGCTTATCAC
>NZ_JAFGYJ010000339.1:0-495 GCF_017490805.1 Pseudomonas sp. 43(2021) | reverse complement strand
CTCAATCTGCAGCAACAGAACTATTCGACCTTTCGGCCGCAGCTGATGAGCGAGCGAAGTATTCGTGGCAAACGCCAACGAACACTGGAATCGCTGTTCCCCGGCTACGTGTTCATTGAACTGAGCCGAGACGATAACTGGGCACCGATTCGCTCGACCCGCGGTGTCAGCCGCATCGTCGAATTCAACCATGTGCCCGCCCGGGTCGACGAAGACGTGATTGCGCAACTGCGCGAACGCAGCCAGGAGTCGCTCGGTTTTCCTGCCGAACCGACACTCAAGCCCGGCGAACCTCTGCAAATCGTCCAGGGCCCACTGTCCCCGCTTGAAGGCGTGTTCCTGTCCATGCAGGGCGACGAGCGCGTGATGATGCTGCTCAATTTTCTCAACCGCCAACAGCACGTCAGCGTCCCGCTGAGTTACCTCGAACGCCAGCGACAATAGTCCGGATCCGCTTCGCCCTGACCCCGACCCCCTTAATCAGGAGCGTGATCC
>NZ_JAFGYJ010000034.1:0-52349 GCF_017490805.1 Pseudomonas sp. 43(2021) | reverse complement strand
GGCCAGTGGATCAGCGGGCATGCGTTGCCGTTGCTGATGGCTGCGGGGGCTGCGGGGTTGGTGGTATTGACCCGGAGGCGCGGGGCCTTCGAGCCTGCTTCTGCCTGATGGATTTTTGGGGCCGCTTTGCGGCCCATCGCGACGCAAGGCCGCTCCCACATTTGATCGGCGTACGCTGCACCTTTGTGGGAGCGGCCTTGTGTCGCGAAAGGGGTGCAGAGCGCCCCCAGCAATCGCCGCTACAACATCTTCTCCAGGCCAACCGCCTTGCTGATCCAGGCATTGAACCGTCGCCACATCCCACCCGGTTCGGATGTCAGCATGCGCCGCCTGCCGTTTTCCTCGGTCACCCACACTATCTGGTTACCCACCAGCGTCGGCTGGTAGCTCAATGCCGGGGCCATGCCCTGTACCGCCAGCGCGCGGGTGTACTCGGCCAGTTCCGGGCTGTCCACCAGCACCCCGACCTCGGTATTCCACAACACCGAACGCGGGTCGAAGTTGAACGAGCCGATGAAGGTCTTGCGCCGGTCGAACACGATCGCCTTGCTGTGCAGGCTCGAGTCCGAGCTGCCATGGAAGCTCACCCGGTGCCGGGCGCTGGGGTCGCCGGGCTGGCGGCGCAGCTCGTACAACTGCACGCCGTGCTCCAGCAGCGCCCGCCGATACGGCGCATAGCCGCCATGCACGGCCGGCACGTCGGTGGCTTCCAGCGAGTTGGTCAGCAGCTTGATCGAGATGCCCGCGTCGGCACTGTGGGTCAGGTACAGCAGGCCGGATTCGCCGGGCACGAAGTACGCCGATACCAGGATCAGCTCGTGTTGCACCTTGCTCAAGTCAGGGGCCAGTTGCTGGGTCAGCAGCAGTTGCGGGTCTGGTTCGTCATCGGCCAGCACTTTACTCGGCGCATCCCACAGCGCCTGGGCATGGGCCCAGATCAGCTCGTTGCGCCACACATCCAGGCGCGGCTGCGACTGGTAGGCCATCAAGCGGTCATACAGGGCTTTGCGCTGGGTCCTGGCCTCGGCCAGCGACACTTCCAGGCGGTGGCGGCTGGCGCGCAGGTCACCGGCATCCGGGTCATGCCAGAGGAAGTCGGTAATCGGCCGGCTCAGGGCGCTGTTCCAGTATTGATCGAAACCGTGGCCGAGCTGTTCGGCCACCGGGCCGACGCCCAGCAAGTCGATGTCGGTGAAGTTGAGGTTGGGCTCGGCATCGAAATACTCATCGCCCAGGTTGCGCCCGCCGACGATGGCCATGCTGTTGTCCACCAGGAACAGCTTGTTGTGCATGCGCCGGTGCTGGCGCGACAGGTTGAACAGGCGGCCCACGGCGCGCGTCACGCCGGTGCTGCGGCCCAGGTGCAGCGGGTTGAATACGCGGATCTGGATGTTCGGGTGGGCATCGAGGGTGCCCATGATGACGTCCAGGCCGTCGCTGGTGGTGTCGTCGAGCAGGATGCGCACACGCACGCCACGGTCGGCGGCGCGCAGCAGTTCATGCACCAGGGCGCGGGTGCTGAGGCCATCGTGGACGATGTAGTACTGCAGGTCGATGCTCGCCTGGGCGTTGCGGATCAGTTCGGCGCGGGCGCGGAATGCCTCGTTGCTGTTGGGCAGCAGGCGAAAGCCCGAGCGGCCGCCGTAGGGCGCGGCCTGGCGCAGTACCGAGCGGCCGAAGGCTGAGTCGTTGGCGGGCAGCGCCTGGCTGGTTTCGCGGGGCGTGCCGACGCTGGCACAGCCGGCAAGGCCGAGCAGCAGCACCAGCAGCAGAGGCAGGGCTCGCTGGAGTCTCAAGGGTGGATCGTCCTGTGCAGCTAAGGCTTAAGGGGTTGGACCGTGGTGGGCGGCGCAAAGTTACGTGCCGGCGCTTTCTTCATCCAGTAGACGAAGGGCGGTTTCACCAACCTTGCGCACGGCGGCTTCGATCTGCGGTGTCGGCCGCGCGGCGAAGTTCATGCGCAGGCAGTGGCGGAACTTGCCCGAGGCCGAGAAGATGCTGCCCACGGCAACCTGCACGTCCTGCTCCAGTAAAGCCCGGTTCAGGCGCAGCGTATCGAAATTTTCCGGTAGTTCTACCCAAAGCATGAAGCCGCCCTGGGGCCGGCTGATCCGGGTGCCCGCCGGGAAATAGCGGGTCACCCAGTCACTCATCAGGTCGCGGCTACGCTGGTACTGGCTGCGCATGCGCCGCACGTGGGGCTGGTAGTGCCCGCCGGCGATGAAGTCGGCAATGGCCAACTGCGGCTGGCTGGCCGTGCTGCCGGTGCTGATGTACTTCATGTGCAGCACCCGCTCCAGATAACGCCCGGGCGCCACCCAGCCTATCCGCAGGCCGGGGGCGAGGGTCTTGGAGAATGAGCTGCAGAGCAGCACGCGGCCATCGTCGTCGAACGACTTGAGGGTGCGCGGGCGCGGGTAGGTGTAGGCCAGGTCGCCGTAGACATCATCTTCCAGGATGGCCACGTCGTAGCGCTGGGCCAGGCTCAGCAGGGCCTTCTTGCGGGCCTCGGGCATGATATAGCCGAGCGGGTTGTTGCAGCTGGGGGTGATCTGGATGAGCTTGATCGGCCACTGCTCCAAGGCCAGTTCCAACGCCTCCAGGCTGATACCGGTGACCGGGTCGGTGGGGATTTCCAGGGCTTTCATGCCCAGGCCTTTGAGAGTCTGCATGGCGCCGTGGAAGCTGGGGGAGTCGACCGCGACGATATCGCCCGGCTCGCACACCGCGCGGATGCTGCATGACAGCGCCTCATGGCAGCCGGTGGTTATCACCAGGTCCGCCGGGCCCAGGCGGCAGCCGGAGTCGAGCATCAGCCGGGCCACCTGTTCGCGCAGGGCCAGGTTGCCGTGGATGTTGTCGTAGTACAGGCCGGGCATGTCCTGCCGCCGGCTCAGCTGGGCGAGGCTGCGCAGCAGTGGCTTGAGGGTGGGGCTGTCGATGTCGGGCATGCCGCGGCCGAGCTGGATCACGCCCTGGCGTGGGGTGCTGCGCACCAGTTCCAGCACCTGCTCCCATTGCGAAATGTCCACTGGGCGCTGGGCCGGGCGGCTGACGGCGGGCAGGGCCGGCAGGTGGCGGTGGTCGTTGACGAAGTAGCCGGATTTGGGCCGGGGCGAGACCATGCCGCTGTCTTCCAGCATGCGGTAGGCCTGCTGCACGGTGCTCAGGCTGACCCCGTGCTCCACGCTCAGAGCGCGTACCGACGGCAGGCGCTGGCCGGGACGGTACAGGCCCTGTTCGATACGGGCGCCAAGCAGTTCGGCGAGGTTCAGGTAAAGGGTCACGGCATACTCCTGCGTTGCTTTGGCATAGCGACCGGTACAGTTGCGGTGAAAATACAGCATTCAGTCGGCCGACGGCCAATTCTGTATGGGAATAATAAGGCTGTATTGGATCTGTATTGCCGGTGCTGCCGACGCGCATGCTTTCTCCACGGTATCGACTGAACGAGAGGATGCGGTGATGGGTGGCATGAGCGATGTGCGCTTGCAACTGTTGGCCAAGGAGCTGGAAGCCGGGCAGCAAGCCAAGGTGTTCAACGCGCCGGAAGGGTTGGGGCGTTGGGGGCTGATGCTGCATCGCTGGCATACCCGCAGGGCGCTGCTGCAGTTGACCGATGACGAGTTGCGCGATGTCGGGCTGAGCTGGGAGCAGGCCCTGACCGAGGGGCGTAAGCCCTTCTGGAAGGACTGATGCGATCTTTGTGGGAGCGGCCTTGTGTCGCGAAAGGGCCGCACAGCGGCCCCAGGATATTTGCATCACTGCATGAATTGCCGGGGCTGCTTCGCAGCCCTTTCGCGACACAAGGCCGCTCCCACAAGGGGCAGTGTGCAGCTTTCAGATCAGCTCTTTCAGGTGATGCCACAGCATCCCCAACGCCAGCAGCGGTGAGCGCAGGTGCTTGCCGCCGGGGAAGGTGATGTGCGGCACCTTGGCAAACAGGTCGAACCGCCCGCTTTCCTGGCCGCTGATGGCCTCGCCCAGCAGGCGTGCGGCCAGGTGGGTGGCGTTGAGCCCATGGCCGGAGTAGGCCTGGGCGTAATACACGTTCGGCTGGCTGGCCAGGCGGCCAACCTGCGGCAGGCGGTTGGCGCCGATGCCGATCATGCCGCCCCACTGGTAGTCGATGCGCACATCGGCCAGTTGCGGGAACACCTTGAGCATTTTCGGCCGCATGTAGGCGGCGATGTCCTTCGGATCGCGGCCTGAATAGTGGCACGCACCGCCGAACAGCAAGCGGTTGTCGGCGGATAGCCGGTAATAGTCCAGTGCCACCCGCTGGTCACACACTGCCATGTTCTGCGGTAGCAGCGAGCGAGCGCGCTCTTCGCCCAGCGGCTCGGTGGCGATGATGTAGCTGCCCGCCGGCAATACCTTGCCGCCCAGCTCGCGGTTCAGGTTGTTGTGGTAGGCGTTGCAGCACAGCACCAGGGTCTTGGCGCGCACCCGGCCCTGGGCGGTGTGCACCTGCACCTGCGGGCCGTAGTCGATGCGGATGACCTCGGACTGCTCGAACAGCTTCACGCCCAGGCGGCTGGCCACGGCCGCTTCGCCCAGGGCCAGGTTGAGCGGGTGCAGGTGGCCGGAGCCCATGTCGACCAGCCCGCCCACGTAGCAGTCAGCGCCGACCACGCTGTGGATATCGTCCTTGCCCACCAGGCGCAATTCATGGGCGTAGCCCAGGCTGCGCAGTTCTTCGGCGTCTTCGGCAAAGCCCAGCAGCTCGGCGGGTTTGTTGGCCAGGTCGCAGTAACCCCAGGTCAGGTCACAGGCAATGGCATGCTTTTCGACCCGCTCGCGGACGATCTGCACGGCTTCCAGGCCCATCAGCTTCATGCTGCGCACGCCTTCCTCGCCGATCACCGGGAGGAATTGTTCCAGACCGTGGCCGACGCCACGGATCAGCTGCCCACCATTGCGCCCGCTGGCGCCCCAACCGAGCTTGCGGGCTTCCAGCAGGATGACCGAGAAGCCGCGTTCGGCCAGTTCGATGGCCGTGTTCAGGCCCGAGTAGCCGCCGCCGACGATACACACGTCGGCGCTGTGCTCGCCTTGCAGGAAGGAATGGTCAGGGTGTGGCGCGCTGCTGGCGGCGTAATAGGAGGCGGCGTGCTGCGCGCTGTGGATCATTGGGCAGGTCCTGAGGCTGGTGGGCTGAGGGGAGGAGGATAAGCCGGGGTAGGGTGGTGGGCAACAAGACGAGGGCTGCGCACTCGTTCGCGGGTAAACCCGCTCCCACAGGGACAGCGCAATGCCTGGTGCATCCACAATCCTGTGGGAGCGGGTTTACCCGCGAATGGGCCTATAATCGAACTTATCTATTTAGCTTTGTACCCAGCCATGTCCTGCAACCGCCACAAGATCCACTTCCTGCGCGAACTCATCCCTTCATTCGAGTGCGAACCCGGCTGCCACGATTGCTGCGGCCCGGTCACCACGTCGGCGGAAGAAATGGCCCGCCTGCCGCGCAAGTCCCAGGCCGAGCAGGATGCCGCCCTGGAGCGCCTGGACTGTGTGCACCTGGGCCCCAACGGCTGCACCGTGTACGAGGAGCGGCCAATGATCTGCCGCCTGTTCGGCACCACGCCGCGGCTGGCGTGCCCGCGCGGTCGTGGCCCTGAACAGATGATCGACCCCGCCGCCGAGCAGTTGGTCCACCAGTTCATTGCCACCACCCGCCAGGTGCTGGTCTAGCATCAGTCCGGGATCGGCAGGCAAAGGCTCTCCTTCACCTCTTCCATCACGATGTAGCTCTTCGATTCGCGCACATGCGGCAGCTTCAGCAGGATGTCGCCGAGCAGCTTGCGATACGAGGCCATCTCGGAAATACGCGCTTTCACCAGGTAGTCGAAGTCACCTGAAACCAGGTGGCATTCCAGTACGTGGGGCAGCTTCAGCACCGCACGGCGGAACTCTTCGAAGGTGTCGCCGGACTTGTAGTCCAGGCTGATTTCCACGAACACCAGCAGGCTGCCCTTGAGGTGCTGCGGGTTCAGGCGGGCGTTGTAGCCCATGATGATGCCCTCGCGCTCCAGGCGGCGGACGCGCTCGGTGCAAGGGGTAGTGGAAAGCCCGACTTTCTCGCCCAGTTCGGTGAAGGAAATACGCCCGTCGTTCTGCAGGATACGCAGGATGTTACGGTCGATCTTGTCCAGTTCACGCTTGCTCTGGTGCTGGGTTCTCATAGGGGATGCCCCTCCGTGAAAGGCGATTTTGCCGAGAATTCTCGCCAATAATAGGCTTTTATATAGTGAATTGCACTGCCCTCAAATTCCTATACTGCGCGCATTCATGCCATTTCAATAAAAGTCTGCGGCGCGCCGCGTGCGAGGGATAAAACGATGCGAGTTCTGGTACTTGGTAGCGGTGTGATCGGAACCGCCAGTGCCTACTATCTGGCCCGGCAAGGTTTCGAAGTAACGGTGGTCGATCGCCAGCCGGCGGTGGCCATGGAAACCAGCTTTGCCAACGCCGGCCAGATCTCGCCCGGCTATGCCTCGCCCTGGGCCGCCCCTGGCGTGCCGCTGAAGGCCATCAAGTGGCTGCTGGAGCGCCACGCGCCCCTGGCCATCAAGCTCACCGGCGACGTTGACCAGTACCTGTGGATGGCACAGATGCTGCGCAACTGCACCGCCAGCCGTTACGCGGTGAACAAGGAGCGCATGGTGCGCCTGTCCGAGTACAGCCGTGACTGCCTCGACGAGCTGCGCGCCGAAACCGGTATTGCCTACGAAAACCGCAGCCTGGGAACTACCCAGCTGTTCCGTACCCAAGCCCAGGTAGATGCCGCGGCCAAGGACATTGCCGTGCTGGAACAGTCCGGCGTGCCTTACGAGCTGCTCGACCGCGACGGCATTGCCCGCGTCGAACCGGCCCTGGCTGGCGTCAAGGACATCCTGGCCGGCGCCCTGCGCCTGCCCAACGACCAGACTGGCGACTGCCAGCTGTTCACCACCAAGCTGGCCGAAATGGCCGTGAAGCTGGGCGTGGAGTTCCGCTTCGGCCAGGACATCCAGCGCCTGGACTTCGCGGGTGACCGCATCAATGGTGTGTGGATCGACGGCAAGCTGGAAACCGCCGACCGTTACGTGCTGGCACTGGGCAGCTACTCGCCGCAGATGCTCAAGCCGCTGGGCATCAAGGCCCCGGTGTACCCGCTGAAGGGGTACTCGCTGACCGTGCCGATCACCAACGGCGACATGGCCCCGACCTCGACCATTCTCGACGAGACCTACAAGGTAGCGATCACCCGTTTCGACAACCGCATCCGCGTCGGCGGCATGGCTGAAATCGCCGGTTTTGACCTGTCGCTGAACCCGCGTCGGCGCGAAACGCTGGAGATGATCGTCAACGACCTTTATCCTCGCGGCGGTGACCTGAGCCAAGCAAGCTTCTGGACCGGCCTGCGCCCGGCGACCCCGGACGGTACCCCGATCGTCGGTGCCACGGCGTTCCGCAACCTGTTCCTGAACACCGGTCACGGCACTTTGGGCTGGACCATGGCGTGTGGCTCCGGTCGCCTGCTGGCCGACCTGATTGCGCGCAAGAAGCCGCAGATCAGTGCCGAAGGCCTGGACATTTCCCGTTATGGCAACAGCCCGGAAGTGGCCAAGCACGGGCAGACTGCGCCGGCTCACCAGCAGTAAGTCTGCCTGTACCGGCCTCTTCGCGGCTAAAGCCGCTCCCACAGGGATCGTATGTTCCCGGACATTGTGTGGTCCCCTGTGGGAGCGGCTTCAGCCGCGAAAGACCCAAAACCGATTTCAACCCGAACCACCATAAGGCATGCCGCCATGCGTCCCGCCCGCGCCCTGATCGACCTCCAGGCCCTGCGCCACAACTACCGTCTGGCCCGTGAACTGACCGGTGCCAAAGCCCTCGCCGTGATCAAGGCTGACGCCTACGGCCACGGTGCCGTGCGCTGTGCCCTGGCCCTGGAGGCCGAAGCCGACGGCTTTGCCGTGGCCTGCATCGAAGAAGCGCTGGAGCTGCGTGCCGCCGGTATCAAGGCCCCGGTACTGCTACTCGAAGGTTTCTTCGAAGCCAGCGAACTGGCCCTGATTGCCGAGCACGACCTGTGGTGCGTGGTGCACTCGCTGTGGCAGCTGGAAGCAATCGAAAAGACCCAGGTGCACAAGCCGCTCACCGTCTGGCTCAAGCTCGACAGCGGCATGCACCGTGTCGGCCTGCACCCCAAGGACTACCACGAGGCCTACCAGCGCCTGCTGGCCAGCGGCAAGGTCGTGCGCATCGTGCTGATGAGCCACTTCGCCCGCGCCGACGAGCTGGATGCCGACGCCACCGCCCAGCAGATCGCCGTGTTCGAAGCCGCCCGCCAAGGCCTGGCCGCCGAGTGCAGCCTGCGCAACTCGCCAGGCGTGCTGGGCTGGCCGCAGGCCCCCAGCGACTGGGTGCGCCCGGGCCTGATGCTGTACGGTGCCACACCGTTCGAAGTGGCCCAGGCCGAGGCCGAACGCCTGCAGCCGGTGATGACCCTGCAATCGCGGGTGATCAGCGTGCGCGAACTGCCCGCCGGCGAACCGGTGGGCTATGGCGCCAAGTTCGTCAGCCCACGGCCAACTCGCGTTGGCGTGGTCGCCATGGGCTATGCCGATGGCTACCCGCGGCAGGCGCCCAACGGTACTCCGGTGCTGGTCGCCGGCAAGCGCACCCAACTGATCGGCCGGGTGTCGATGGACATGCTCAGCATCGACCTGACCGATGTGCCGGAAGCCACCGTCGGCAGCCCGGTCGAACTGTGGGGCAAGCATGTGCTGGCCAGCGAAGTGGCCGCGCACGCGGGTACCATTCCCTACCAGATTTTCTGCAACCTCAAGCGGGTACCGCGGGACTACATCGGCGAATGACACGCTGAAGCGGACAGGTTGAAGGGCGGTGTGTTGTAAATACTGAACGGCATTGCCATGATATCGTTCACATCCACCCCCTTTTCCACCGTTTCAGGAGGCTCCAGCTTTGGACGTCGGCGAACGACTGCAAGCCATCCGCAAGCTCAAGGGCCTGTCCCAGCGTGAACTCGCCAAGCGTGCCGGCGTGACCAACAGCACCATCTCGATGATCGAGAAGAACAGCGTGAGCCCGTCGATCAGCTCGCTGCGCAAGGTGCTGAGCGGCATTCCCATGTCCATGGTCGAGTTCTTCTCGGTCGAGCTGGAACCTGAAAGCCCCACGCAGATCGTCTACAAAGCCCATGAGCTGATCGACATCTCCGACGGTGCGGTGACCATGAAGCTGGTCGGCAAGTCGCACCCCAATCGTGCCATCGCCTTTCTCACCGAGGTGTATCCACCGGGTGCCGACACGGGGGCCGAAATGCTGACCCACGACGGCGAAGAAACCGGCATCCTGCTTGAAGGCCGCCTGGAGCTGGTGGTCGGCAACGAGATCTTCATCCTTGAAGAGGGCGACAGCTACTACTTCGAAAGCACCCGCCCGCACCGCTTTCGCAACCCGTTCGACCGGCCGGCGCGGTTGATCAGTGCGGCGACGCCTTCAAACTTTTGATCCAGCGCAGTGCATTGATTCGGCAATACCCCTTTCCCGTGTAGGGTCGTTTCACGGCCTCTGGGTTCCCGCTATACTTTTCAACGCTCGCCGATCCGTGGCCGCGAGCGTGATTAGCCACCATGAGGGTGTTCGCGTGAACCAAATCAAGAAGATGCTGGCCGTACCAGCAGCCGTATTCGCCCTCTGGGCAATGAGCGCAACCGCTGCGACCAATGATGACATCGCCAAGCGCCTGGAGCCGGTTGGCCAGGTGTGCGTCCAGGGCCAGGAGTGCAAGGGCATGGAAGTGGCCGCTGCCGCAGGTGGCGGTGGTGCCAAGACGCCGGACGAGATCATCGCCAAGCACTGCAATGCCTGCCATGGCTCCGGCCTGCTCGGCGCGCCGAAGATTGGCGATACCGCAGCGTGGAAGGAACGCGCCGACCACCAGGGCGGCCTGGATGGCATCCTGGCCAAGGCCATTACCGGCATCAACGCCATGCCGCCGAAAGGCACCTGCGCGGATTGCTCGGATGACGACCTGAAAGGGGCGATCAAGAAGATGTCCGGGCTGTGAGAGACAGCTGAATTGCATGAGGCCCGCCATTGATGGCGGGCTTTGTTTTTTGTGGTGCCTGTGCCGGCCCTTTCGCGGCTAAAGCCGCTCCCACAGGTACAGCACAAGACTCGCACAGGCAACCAACCCACCAAAGCCCATGTCCAACCCCTGAACCCATGGATGTCTCAGGAGGCCCCGATGCACCTCTGCTCCATCGACCAGGCCGTCGAGCAAGTCCTGTCGCGCCTGCCAGCCCACATCCACATGGGCCTGCCGCTGGGCCTGGGCAAGCCCAATGCCTTCGTCAACGCCCTCTATGCCCGCGTACGCGAGCTTCCCGAGCGGCAACTGACCATCTACACCGCCCTGTCCCTCGGCCGCCCATCACTGGGCGATGGCCTGCAGCGGCGCTTTCTGGAGCCCTTCGTCGAGCGCGTTTTCGCCGATTACGAAGAACTCACCTACCTCGCCGACCTGCGCAACGACAGCCTGCCGCCGAACATCCGTGTGGAACAGTTCTTCATGCAGCCCGGCAGCCTGCTGCACAGCGTGTCGGCCCAGCAGGGCTACATCAGCAGCAACTACAGCCACGCCGCGCGCGACATCAACGCCAAGGGCCTGAACCTGGTCGCGCAGCTGGTGGCCGCCACCCCCGAGAGGCCCGTGCACCTGAGCCTGGCCTGCAACCCTGACATCACCCTCGACCTGCTGCCGATGATCGCCAAGCGTCGCGCCGCCGGCGAAACCATCCTCATGCTCGGTCAGGTGCATGCCGAACTGCCTTACATGCCGGGTGACGCCGAGCTACCCATCGATGCGTTCGACCTGCTGATCGATACAGCCGAGCAACGCCGCCTGTTCTCCACGCCGAACATGCCGGTCAACACCCAGGACCATTGCATCGGCCTGCACGCCAGCAGCCTGGTACACGATGGCGGCACCCTGCAGATAGGCATTGGCGCCATGGGTGACGCGCTAACTGCTGCACTGCTGGCGCGCCAGGGCGACAACGCCGGCTATCGTGCCGTGCTCGACGCGCTGGATATCGGCCCGTGGCAAGCGCTGATCGAACGGGAAGGAGGCCTGGATACCTTCGCCCAGGGCCTGTACGGCTGCAGCGAAATGTTCGTCAACGGCCTGCTGGCGTTGGCCGATGCCGGCCTGTTGCGGCGCCCGGCGGATGAGCAGGGGGCAGCAGTGCTGCATGGCGGCTTCTTCCTCGGCCCCCAGGCGTTCTACCAGCGCTTGCGCGACATGCCGCTGGAACAGCGCGCACGGTTTGCCATGACGCGTATCAGCTTCATCAACGAGCTGTACGGGCAGGAGGAACTCAAGCGTCGCCAACGCCGCGATGCGCGCTTCATCAACACCGTGTTCGGCATGACCCTGCTTGGCGCCGGGGTGGCCGACCAGCTGGAGGATGGCCGGGTACTCAGTGGCGTGGGCGGGCAGTACAACTTCGTCGCCCAAGGCCATGCGCTGGAGGGCGGGCGTTCGATCCTGCTGCTGCGCAGCTGGCGTGAGGCGGGCGGGGAGGTAACCTCGAACCTGTTCTGGAACTATGGCCATTGCACCATCCCCCGGCACCTGCGCGATATCGTGGTGACCGAGTACGGCATCGCCGACCTGCGTGGGCAGACCGACAGTGAGGTGATTGCGCGGTTGCTGGCGGTATGCGATTCGCGGTTCCAGCAGGGGCTGATCGAGCAGGCCAAGGACGCCGGCAAGCTGGCCAGGGATTTTCAACTGGAGGCGCGCTTTACCGACAACACGCCGCAGCGGCTGGAGGCGATCAGGGCGCGGCACTTGCGGTTGTTCCCGGAGTATCCGCTGGGCACGGACTTTACGGCTGAAGAACGGGATTTGCTGCGGGCGCTGAACTGGCTGAAGAGCAAGTTCAAGCTGAGCGAGGTGCTGGAGCTGGGCAAGGCAGCGCTGGATGCGCCGGGGCCGGAGGGCTATGCGAGGCACCTTGCGCGGATGCAGCTGGACCAGCCGCAGGGGCTGAAGGAAGAGCTTTACCAGCGGTTGCTGCTGGCGGGCTTACAGGCTGCAAAATAAGCGCTCGGACATACTGTCCCCTGTGGGAGCGGGTTTACCCGCGAATGCGATGGCGCATCCCAAATCGCCTTCGCGGGTAAACCCGCTCCCACAGAGATCGCGTAGCGGCCTTATTCGATGAAGGACACCACACCACCTTCCAGCGACTTCACCCGGGCCAGCGATTCAACGCGGTAGCCCTGGCTGTCCAGCTCGGCACGGCCGCCCTGGAACGACTTCTCGATCACGATACCCAGGCCGGCCACGGTAGCGCCGGCTTGCTTGATGATCGAGATCAGCGCCTGCGACGCCTTGCCGTTGGCCAGGAAGTCGTCGATCACCAGTACGCGGTCGCTGCTGTTGAGGTGACGTGGCGAGATGGCCACGGTGTTCTCGGTCTGCTTGGTGAAGGAGTATACCGAGGCGGTCAGCAGGTTCTCGGTCAGGGTCAGCGACTGGTGCTTGCGGGCGAAGATCACCGGCACGCCCAGCTTCAGGCCAGTCATCACCGCCGGGGCAATGCCCGAGGCTTCGATGGTGACGATCTTGGTCACGCCCGCGTCCGCGAACAGGCGGGCGAACTCGTCACCGATCAGCTGCATCAGCGCAGGGTCGATCTGGTGGTTGAGAAACGCGTCGACTTTGAGAACCTGATCGGAAAGCACGATGCCTTCTTCGCGAATCTTCTGATGCAGTGCTTCCACTGTGGTATTCCTCGATGTAACAAAGGTGGCCGCAAATGGCGGCAAATTTAAAGAGTAATGGTTGATCAGCGTTTGAGCATTGCCCGGATATCGGCCAGGGCGTTGTTGCCCCGTGCGGCCTTTACCTCGACCGGCGCATCGTCCAGGCCTTCCCAGGCCAGGTCTTCCGGTGGCAGTTCATCGAGGAACCGGCTGGGCGTGCAGTCGATGATTTCTCCGTACTGCTTGCGCTTGGCGGCGAAGGTGAAGGCCAGGGTCTGGCGCGCGCGGGTGATGCCCACGTAGGCCAGGCGGCGTTCCTCTTCGATGGTGTCGGCCTCGATGCTGGAGCGGTGCGGGAGAATTTCCTCTTCCATGCCCATGATGAACACGTAGGGGAACTCCAGGCCCTTGGAGGCATGCAGGGTCATCATCTGCACACCTTCGGCGTTCTCTTCCTCTTCCTGCTGGCGCTCGAGCATGTCGCGCAGCACCAGCTTGCCGATGGCGTCCTCGATGGTCATGTCACCCTCTTCGTCCTTTTCGAGGGTGTTCTTCAGCGCTTCGACCAGGAACCAGACGTTGCTGATGCGAAACTCCGCAGCCTTGTCGCTGGCGGTCTGCTGGCGGATCCAGTTCTCGTAGTCGATATCGCGGATCATCTCGTGCAGCGCGGCAATCGGGTCTTCCAGGGCGACCTTGTGGCGCACCCCGTCCAGCCAGTGCTTGAAGCGCTGCAAACGCTCGGTGTAGCGGGCGTCCAGGTGCTCACCGAGGCCCAGTTCCTCGCTGGCGGCGTACATCGAAATCTTGCGCTCGGTGGCGTAGTTGCCGAGCTTTTCCAGGGTGGTGGAGCCGATTTCCCGACGTGGCACGTTGATAACCCGCAGGTAGGCGTTGTCATCGTCCGGGTTTACCAGCAGGCGCAGGTAGGCCATCAGGTCCTTGACCTCCTGGCGGCCGAAGAAGCTGTTGCCGCCCGACAGGCGATACGGCACCTGGTGGTGCTGCAGCTTCAGTTCGATCAGCTTGGCCTGGTAGTTGCCGCGGTAGAGGATGGCAAAGTCGCTGTACGGGCGGTTGGTGCGCAGGTGCAGGGTGAGGATTTCCATGGCCACGCGTTCGGCCTCGGCTTCCTCGTTCTTGCAGCGGATGACGCGGATCTCGTCGCCCACGCCCATCTCGCTCCACAGCTGCTTCTCGAACGCGTGCGGGTTGTTGGCGATCAGCACGTTGGCGCAGCGCAGGATGCGGCTGGTGGAGCGGTAGTTCTGCTCCAGCATCACCACTTTCAGGGAGGGGTAGTCCTCCTTGAGCAGCATCAGGTTTTCCGGCCGGGCGCCACGCCAGGCGTAGATCGACTGGTCGTCGTCACCCACCACGGTGAACTGGTTGCGCATGCCGATCAGCATCTTCACCAGCAGGTACTGGCTGGCGTTGGTGTCCTGGTATTCGTCCACCAGCAGGTAGCGCACGCGGTTCTGCCAGCGTTCCAGCACATCGGGGTGCTCCTGGAACAGCTTGACCGGCAGCAGGATCAGGTCGTCGAAATCCACCGCGTTGAACGCCTTGAGCGTGCGCTGGTAGTGGGTGTAGACGATGGCGGCGGTCTGCTCGCGCGGGTTGCGCGCCTTCTCCAGGGCCTCTGCGGGCAGGATCAGGTCGTTCTTCCAGGCACCGATCATGTTCTTGATCTCGTCGATGCCGTCGTCGCCGGAGTATTCCTTCTGCATGATGTCCGACAGCAACGCCTTGATGTCGGACTCGTCGAAGATCGAGAAGCCCGGCTTGTAGCCCAGGCGCTCGTGCTCCCTGCGGATGATGTTCAGGCCCAGGTTGTGGAAGGTGCACACTGTCAGGCCACGGCCTTCCCCCGGACGCAGCAGGGTGCCGACCCGTTCCTTCATCTCGCGTGCGGCCTTGTTGGTAAAGGTCATCGCCACGATGTACTGGGCACGGATGCCGCAGTTCTGGATGAGGTGGGCAATCTTGCGCGTGATCACGCTGGTCTTGCCCGAGCCTGCACCGGCGAGCACCAAAAGAGGGCCGCCGACATAGTCACGGGCTTCTTGCTGCCGGGGATTGAGTCGGGACATGCTAGAAACCGGGGGTCGCCAGAAAATAGCCGCGCATTCTAACAGGCATGGGGCGGTTGTGGCGCGACCGTCTGACGTCTGAGTCAAATATGTAAACGGGATTTGCCGGCTGGCGCAGTTTCGCGCAGGATGCACGACAAAATACGTCGGGATGCTACGCCCGTAAAAACATGTATTAAAGTGAAAATCATTTCCATTAATGCAGTAGCATACCTGGCAGTTTCCGTTGCACCGTGAAGCCCTAAGGAGCCCGCTTGTCCACGCCTGTCGAACCATTGCGTTTGCTGCTGTTGGCCGATGAGCCGGAATGGGCCGCGCTGCTACGCGCGTGCATGCCTGCCCTGGGTGGCAGCGCCGTGCTGCTGACGGCGCCAAACTGGGAGGCGGTCGACAGCCTGTTCAACCAGGACCGCCAGGCTGTCGTGCTGGCAACCCCGGCCCTGCAACCGGCGCCCGGGCGCTGCGAGTTGCCGACCATCCTGCTGCTCGACCATGAGCCCCAGGTAGCGCCCAGCGCCGTCAGTGACTGGCTGGTGCATGACCAGCTCAATGCCGACACCTTGCGCCGCTCGCTGCGCCATGTGCGCGAGCGCGGTGTGCTGGTGGCCACCTTGCAGCGTCTGGCCGAGCAGGACCCGCTGACCGGTATCGCCAACCGCCAGGGTTTCCAGGCCTTGCTGACCGCGCGCCTGGCCGAGAACGACGGCCGCGGCCTTGCCCTCGGCCATCTGGACCTGGACAACTTCCGCCATGTCAACGATGCCCTCGGCCACCAGAGCGGCGACCGCCTGATCCTGCAGGTGGTGGCACGCCTGAAGCAGCAACTGGAGGCGGGCGACCAGCTGGCGCGGCTGGGCAGCGACGAGTTTGCCCTGCTGATCGACACCCGGCGCGACCCCAACCGTGCCGAATGGATTGCCGAGCGGATTGTCGAGGCGTTGGCCGAGCCCTACTGGATCGACGGCGAAAGCCTGCTGCTGGGCTGCAGCCTGGGCCTGGCCCATGCCCGCGCCCAGGGTGGCGCCGACCCGCTGATGTGGCACGCGCACATCGCCATGCGCCAGGCCAAGGGCAGCCAGGGTTGCACCTTCCATGTGTTCAACGAACGCATCAACCGCAATGCCCGTAGCCTGGCCGACCTGGAAAGCGAACTGCGCCGCGCCCTGCGCCGTGACGAGCTGGAGCTGCATTACCAGCCGCGGTTGAACCTGGCCGACGGGCGTATCGTCGGCCTCGAGGCGCTGGTGCGCTGGCGGCATGCCGAGCGCGGCCTGTTGCCGCCCAGCGAGTTCGTGCCGCTGGCCGAGCAGAGCGGCCTGATCGTGCCGCTGGGCTACTGGGTGATTTCCCGCGCCCTGCATGACATGCAGGCGCTGTGCGAGCGCGGCCTGGAGCCGCTGCACATGGCGGTCAACCTGAGCTTCCGCCAGTTCCAGGACAGCCAGCTGCTGGCGACCTTGAGCCGCCTGATTCTCGAGCATGGCGTGGATGCCCGCTGGCTGGAGTTCGAGCTGACCGAAACGGCGGTGATGCGCCGCAACGAGCTGGTGCGCCAGACCATGGACGCCCTGGGGCGCCTGGGCGTGCGCTTCTCGCTCGATGATTTCGGTACCGGGTTTTCTTCGTTCGTGCACCTGAACAGCCTGCCGATCACCTTGCTCAAGGTGGACCGCAGCTTTGTCGCGGAAATGGAAATGCGCGAGGAGAACCGCAAGCTGGTACACGCCATGATCAACCTGGCGCACAACCTCAACCTCGAAGTGGTGGCCGAAGGGGTGGAGAGTGAAGAGCAAATGGCGTTGTTGCGCGGGTTTGGCTGTGACCAGGTTCAAGGCTTCCTGGTCAGCAAGCCGCTGCCGGTGGGGGAGTTGATGGAGTTCTTGCTGCAGGCGACCGGCTGCCAGTTGGGCGCAGCCCTTTAGGGCCCTTTCGCGGGTGAACCCGCTCCCACAGGCTTTGCACAGGATTCAGACCCTGCGCAGTCCCTGTGGGAGCGGGTTTACCCGCGAAGAGGCCCGCAAGTCAGGCCGAAGCCGTAGCCGCGCCACCCATCCCGGCCTTACCCAAAAGCCGCTTCATGCGCCACTCAAAGCCAAAGGTCAGCGCCACCGCCGCACACGCCAACCCCAACGCCAGCCCCCACCACACTCCGACCGCACCACCGCCCAGGTTGAAGGTGAACAGCCAGGCACTCGGCGCCCCCACCAGCCAGTAGCACACCAGCCCGATCAGGAAGGTGGTCTTGGCATCCTTCAGCCCACGGATCGAGCCCATCGCAATCGTCTGCATGCCATCGAACAGCTCGAACCACGCCGCCACCATCAGCAACTGCACCGCCAGCTGGAAGATCGCCGCAAATGCCGGGTCGTCACGGTCGATGAACAGCCCCACCAGCGTATCGGGCAGCAGCCAGAACAGCGCGGCGAAGGCAAACATGATCATCGCCCCGAAGCCGATGCCCACCCGCCCGGCGCTGCGCGCTGCCAGCAGGTTGCCGGCGCCGTAGTACAGCCCCACGCGCATGGTCACCGCATACGACAACCCGGTCGGCACCATGAACGCCGTGGAGACGATCTGCAGGGCGATCTGGTGCGCCGCCAGCTCGGTACTGCCCAGCACGCCCATGCACAGCGCAGCGAAGGCGAACAGGCCGACTTCCACCATGTAGGTGCCGCCAATCGGCAGGCCCAGCCGCCACAGCTCGCGCAGGGCCGGCAACGACGGGCGCGACAGGCCCTTGCGCAGCGGGTAGGCGGCATAGGCCGGGTGCCAGCGGATATACAGCGCCAGGGCAATGGCCATGCCCATCGACACCACCGCGGTGACCAGGCCGATGCCCATCAGGCCCAGCTTGGGCAGGCCGAACATGCCTTCGATCAACGCTACGTTGAACAGGTAGTTAAGCACCGTGCCGACCAGGCTGATGACCATCACCGGGGTCGAGCGGCCCAGCGCGCTGGTGAAACCGCGCAAGGCCATGAAGGTCAGGTAGCCGGGCAGGGCCAGTGGCAGCAGGGTGAGGAATTCGGCGGCCGAAGCAACGTTCTCGGGCTTTTGCCCGAACAGCAGCAGTACCGGCTCCAGGTTCCACAGCACCAGCGCAGCGAACAGCGCCAGGCCCCAGGCCAGCCACAGGCCGCCCTGTGCCAGGCGGGTGGCACCGTCGATGTCGTTGGCGCCCTTGCGAATCGCCACCAGGGTGCCGACCGCCGCGATCACGCCCAGGCAGAAGATCGACACGAACGAGTAGCTCGCCGCGCCCAGGCCGCCGCCAGCCAGGGCTTGCGGGCTGATGCGGGCCATCATCAAGGTATCGGTCAGCACCATCAGCATGTGCGCCAACTGCGAGGCGATCAGCGGCCCGGCCAGGCGCAGCAAAGCCTTGAGTTCTGTGGTGGGCGCGACATGCATGGGGGCAGTCCTTTTCCTGGGGTGATCAACGAAGGGCGATTCTGAGGCTTTGGTCAACTTTGCACAAAAGGATAAAAGCGATCATTGGCATGAGTCTGACTCATGCATATATGCTTTCCGGTGATTCGCTCCACAGCCCCTTATGGCAGGTACCTCATGTCCCGTCAGCTCCCCCCGCTGTATGCCCTGCGCGCATTCGAAGCCGCCGCGCGGCTAAGCTCCTTCACCCGTGCCGGCGAAGAGCTGTCGATCACCCAGAGCGCGGTCAGCCGGCATATCCGCACGCTGGAGGAGCACTTTGCCTGCCGCCTGTTCGTGCGCAGCGGCCGCAGCCTGCAACTGACCGAAGCGGCGCGGGTGCTGCTGCCCGGTGTGCGCGAAGGCTTTGCCGCGCTGGAGCGGGCTTGCGATACCTTGCGCGGTGAAGATGACATCCTGCGCATGAAGGCCCCCTCGACCCTGACCATGCGCTGGTTGCTGGCGCGTCTGAGCCGCTTTCGCCATTTGCAGCCTGGCAATGAAGTGCAGCTGACCAGCGCCTGGATGGATGTCGACCATGTGGACTTCAACCAGGAACCGTTCGATTGCGCGGTGTTGCTCAGCGACGGCGTGTTCCCGCCGGACTGGGAAGTGCGCAAGTTGTTCCCGGAGTTGCTGATCCCCGTGGGTGCGCCAGACCTGCTCGACGAGGAACCCTGGGACGAGCGCCGGCTGGCCTGCATCGAGTTGCTGCACCCCACGGTGGACAAGCGCGACTGGCGGGAGTGGCTGGAGCGCATGGGGCTGAGTGACAAGGTTTCGCTCAAGGGCGGGCAGGTGTTCGACACCCTGGAGCTGGGCATGATTGCCGCGGCGCGTGGCTATGGCATTTCCATGGGCGATTTGCTGATGGTGGCCGAGGATGTGGCACAGGGGCGCTTGAGCCTGCCGTGGCCGACGGCGGTGCCCAGCGGGATGGATTATTACCTGGTGTGGCCGCGCACTCGGCCAGGGGGCGAGCGGTTGCGGCGTTTGAGCGCGTTTCTGGAAGAGGAGGTGGCGGCGATGGATTTGCCGGATGTGCAGATTCTGCCGCCCCTCTGATCGCTTGTACCGGCCTCTTCGCCGGTAAACCCGCTCCCACAGGTCAAGCGTAGGCCTGTGGGAGCGGGTTTACCCGCGAAGAGGCCGCAATGCCTTACATCGAGCCCAGATTCAGAGCCTGTGCACACGCCTGCAGCGACCGGCGCTCACTCTGTGCATACAACGCCAGTTCATCCTGTACCTGCAGCCCCAGCGCCTCTTCGAACGCGTCGCGGTTGGCGTTGCTGCCGTACTCGGCCTGCGCATCGTCACCCAGGTTGGACTGGAAGATCCCCGCCGCGCTCACCGGCAGGAAGTCCTCGTACACCAGCGCCTCGAAGTGCACATGGCCAGCCTCGATCAGCCCCTCCAGTGTGGTCGGGCGGTCATCCTGGTCGCGCGCGGCCAGGCCTTTTTCGGTGGCGAAGTAGCGGAAGTAGGCCAGGCCCTGTTCACGCATCTGCGCCAGGTCATCCGGGAATTCGGCAAAGGTGTCCTTCAACAACGCCATGTAGCGTTCGGCATTGGCCTCGGCCGGGGCGCCACCCAGGGCGGCGCGGGTGGCGTCGAGCAGCTTGTCGTACAGCTGGCGACCTTTCGGCGTCAGTGCCGCGCCGCGTTGCTCGATTTCGCCGAAGCGCGCGGTATGGCTGCCTTCGCTGCCCTGCTGGTCGCTGAACGCAACCTTTTCCTGCAGGGCCTTGAAGCTGGTCTGGCGCAGCAGGATCGGGTGACGGCGGGTGGGCGGACCTTCGACCACGGCCTTCGGCGGGATGCCTTTGGCCGGCATGCCGAGCTGGATTGCATCGATGTCCAGGGTGCGCGGGGTCAGGTGGTTGATGTGCGGGCCCTTGAAGGCCACCACATCGGCGATCAGGCGGTGCTGGTCGTGCAACTGCTGGTACTGCTCGGCAGTGACGGTGGCGTCATGGTGCCAGCGGAAGGTGTGCAGCGCTTCCTGCACGAACGCCTCGGCATCGACGGCGTTCAGGCCGCCATCGCGCTCGCACTGGGCGATCAGTTCGAGGGCGCGGGCGGTGAAGATCTGGCGCTTGGCCAGGATGCTTTCGGCCAGCTGGCGCAGCTGCGGGTTGTCGATCAGCTCCAGGCGCAGCAGCGAGGTGAATACGCGGAACGGGCTGACGTGCAGCGACTGCTCGTGCACCGCGCGGAAGGCGGTGGAATGCACCGGCACGCCGGCGGAGCTGAGGTCGTAGTAGCCGACCGGCTGCATGCCCATGACCGCGAACAGCCGGGCGATGGTGGCCAGCTCTGCGGCGGTGCCGACGCGGATGGCACCATGGCGCTCCTGGTCCAGCCGCTCGATTTCGCCGGTCCAGCGCAGGGCCTCGGCAACCTCGGGTTGCTGGGCCATGACTTGCTGGTTGATTTCGCTCACCAGCTCCAGCAGCGTGCCGTACAGGGGCACTTCCTGTTTGTACATGAGCGACATGGCGGCAGAGAACTGCGCGCGGATGCTGTCGGGGCTGACGAAATCGTTGGCGGGCATCGCTAGCTTCCTGGTTGGGTTCGGACGCTTACATGAAAGCTGGGAATGCACTTGGCTCACAAGCGAAAAAAAGTGAGTGTGTCATTCCTTTTTTGATCGACCTCAAGGGCCCTTTCGCGGGTACCTCACAGGGCTCAGGCCTTGCGCGATACCTGTGGGAGCGGGTTCACCCGCGAAGAGGCCATCAAGCCTGAAGCTGCTCGCGAATCCACTCCACCAATGCCCTTACCTTGGGCACCTCCGCCGCATGCTCGGCATACGCCAGGTAATGCGCCCCGGCACTGCGCATCGCATGGTTCCAAGGTACCACCAAACTCCCCTCGGCCAACTCCTTCGCCGCCAGGTAGCGCGGCACCAACGCCACCCCGCACCCGGCCTGCGCCGCGCTCAAGGCCATATAGAACGTATCGAAGCGCGGCCCGTGGTAGGCGCTGACGCTCTGCAAGCCCAATTCCAGGAACCACTCGTGCCAGGCCTCGGGCCGCGAGGTGCTCTGTAGCAGCACCAGTTCGGCCAGCTCCCCGGCATCGTTCAGTTCACGCCCGGCCAGCAGCTCCGGTGCACATACCGGCACCACCTCTTCACGGAACAGTTCCACGCAGGTGGCCCCCGGCCAGGTGCCCTGGCCATAGAAGAACACCACGTCCGCCGAGCCCTGCAGCAGGGCGAACGGCTCCATCTCGTTGCGGATGTCCAGGTGGATGTTGCCGTGGCGCTTGCCAAAGCCCTTGAGGTGCGGGATCAACCAGCGCACGCCAAAACTCGGTTGAGTGGCTACCTTCAGTATCTCGGTCTGCTCGCCGTAGGTGAGCACGTAGCGGCTGGACATGTCGACCTGGGTGAGGATCTTGTTGACCTCGGCCAGGTACAGGCTGCCCGCCGGCGTCAGCTGCAGGCGGCGGCGGATACGCAGGAACAGGTGGTGGCGCAACATGTCTTCAAGCTGCGCCACCTGCTTGCTGACCGCACTCTGGGTCAGGTGCAGCTCTTCGGCGGCTCGGGTAAAGCTCAAATGGCGGGCTGCAGCTTCAAAGCACTGCAGGGCGGTCATGGAGGGCACCAGGCGTTTGGACATAGCGGTCTCTGCGGCTCAAATCATTACCTGACGGAATGATATGCGGAATAAAGGTCGTTTGTTGTACCTATGTGATCGGATTAATACTGATCCACATCATTTTTCCACCCCATCACCCGATGTAGGAGAAGCACAAATGGTTGCTGGATTGCTCGAGCGCCTTGGCGTTGCCGCCGAGGCTTACACCCAGGGCGACTACCCTGTTCACACGCCGATCGACGGCAGCCAGATCGCCTCGGTGAAACTGCTCGGCAAGGCCGAGACCATCGCCCGCATCGATCAGGCCCAGAGCGCCTTCGAAGCCTGGCGCAGCGTGCCGGCCCCGCGCCGTGGCGAGCTGGTGCGCCTGTTCGGCGAAGTGCTGCGTGAGCACAAGGCCGACCTCGGCGAGCTGGTATCGATCGAAGCCGGCAAGATCACCCAGGAAGGCCTGGGCGAAGTGCAGGAAATGATCGACATCTGCGACTTCGCCGTTGGCCTGTCGCGCCAGCTGTACGGCCTGACCATCGCTTCCGAGCGCCCTGGCCACCACATGCGTGAAACCTGGCACCCGCTGGGCGTGGTCGGCGTGATCAGCGCCTTCAACTTCCCGGTCGCCGTCTGGGCCTGGAACACCGCCCTGGCCCTGGT
This sequence comes from Pseudomonas sp. 43(2021), assembly GCF_017490805.1. NCBI lineage: Bacteria > Pseudomonadati > Pseudomonadota > Gammaproteobacteria > Pseudomonadales > Pseudomonadaceae > Pseudomonas > Pseudomonas sp. 43(2021). Next base: position 29,773 of record NZ_JAFGYJ010000034.1, on the reverse strand, counting down.
CGCCGGTAACTCCGTGGTGTGGAAGCCGTCCGAGAAGACCCCGCTGACCGCCCTGGCCTGCCAGGCGCTGTTCGAAAAAGCCCTGAAAGCCTTCGGCGATGCCCCGGCTGGCCTGGCACAACTGGTGATTGGCGGCCGTGAAGCTGGCGAAGCGATGGTCGACGACCCGCGCGTCCCACTGGTCAGCGCCACCGGTAGCACCCGCATGGGGCGCGAAGTCGGCCCACGTGTGGCTGCCCGCTTCGGTCGCAGCATCCTCGAGCTGGGCGGCAACAACGCCATGATCCTGGCCCCGAGCGCCGACCTTGACCTGGCCGTGCGCGGCATCCTGTTCTCTGCAGTCGGCACCGCCGGCCAGCGTTGCACCACCCTGCGCCGCCTGATCGTGCACCGCTCGATCAAGGACGAAGTGGTTGCCCGCGTCAAAGCCGCCTACGGCAAGGTGCGCATCGGCGACCCACGCAAGGACAACCTGGTGGGCCCACTGATCGACAAGCAGTCGTTCGACGCCATGCAGGGCGCGCTGGCCAAGGCCCGCGACGAAGGTGGCCAGGTGTTTGGTGGCGAGCGTCAGCTGGCCGACCAGTACCCGAACGCCTACTACGTGTCGCCTGCCATTGCCGAAATGCCGGCGCAGAGCGACGTGGTGCGCCACGAAACCTTCGCCCCGATCCTGTACGTGCTGGCCTACGACGACTTCGAAGAGGCCCTGCGCCTGAACAACGAAGTGCCACAAGGTCTGTCGTCGTGCATCTTCACCACCGACATCCGTGAAGCCGAACGCTTCCAGAGCGCCTCGGGCAGCGACTGCGGCATCGCCAACGTCAACATCGGTACCAGCGGCGCCGAGATCGGCGGTGCGTTCGGTGGCGAGAAGGAGACTGGCGGTGGCCGTGAGTCCGGTTCGGATGCCTGGAAAGGCTACATGCGTCGCCAGACCAACACCGTGAACTACTCGCGCGAGCTGCCGCTGGCGCAGGGTATCGTGTTCGACTGATCGGCTGATGCTGCATGGCCGGGGGCCTGGCCCCCGGTTCGCGGGTAAACCCGCTCCCACAGGTACAACACAGTTTTCGAAACCTGTGATGCACCTGTGGGAGCGGGTTTACCCGCGAATGGGTCGCACAACGGCCCCAAACAAGAACAAATTGCTGGAGCCGGGCCATGTCCGAACTGCGTCAAGAATGCTTGTGGGAATTCGTCAGCAAACCGACCGTCGCCGCCCAGGCCCTGGCCGGTGAGCACAAGGCCGATGTCTGCGTGATCGGTGGCGGCATTACCGGCCTGTCGGCGGCCATCCACCTGCTCGAACAGGGCAAGTCGGTGATCCTGCTGGAGGCCTGGAAGATCGGGCACGGTGGCTCCGGGCGCAACGTCGGCCTGGTCAACGCCGGCACCTGGATCCGCCCCGACGATGTCGAGGCCACTCTCGGCCAGCAGCAGGGCAGCCGCCTGAACAAGGTCCTCGGTGAAGCGCCGGCTGAAGTGTTCGCCATGATCGAACGCCTTGGCATCGATTGCCAGGCCCAGCACAAAGGCACGCTGCACATGGCGCACAACGCCACCGGTATCGCCGACCTCGAGGCTCGCCACGAACAATGGCGTCGCCGTGGTGCCGACGTGGAGCTGTTGACCGGCGCCCAGTGCCAGGAATACTGCGGCACCGACAAGATTTCCGCCGCGCTGCTCGACCGCCGCGCCGGCACCATCAACCCCATGGGCTACACCCAAGGCCTGGCCGCAGCGGTGGCGCGCCTGGGCGGCAAGCTGTTCCAGCAGTCTTCGGTCGAAGGCCTGGAGCGTGACGGCGATGCCTGGCGGGTGAAGACCGCACGCGGTTCGGTGCGCGCCGAGAAGGTGGTGATTTCCACCGGCGCCTATACCGAAGGCGACTGGAGCAACCTGCAGAAGCAGTTCTTCCGTGGCTATTACTACCAGGTGGCGTCCAAGCCGTTGCAGGGCGCTGCAGCCGACAAGGTGCTGCCCCATGGCCAAGGCTCGTGGGACACCCGCACCGTGCTCAGCAGCATCCGTCGCGACGACCAGGGCCGCCTGCTGCTCGGCAGCCTGGGCCGGGTCGACAACAAGCCGGCGTGGTTCGTGCGCAGCTGGGCCGACCGGATCCAGAGCCACTACTACCCCGAGTTGGGCAAGGTCGAGTGGGAAATGCACTGGACCGGCTGCATCGACTTCACCCCCGACCACCTGATGCGGCTGTTCGAGCCGGCGCCGGGGCTGGTGGCGGTGACCGGGTACAACGGGCGGGGTAATACCACCGGGACCGTGATTGGCCGGGCGTTTGCCGAGTTCTTGCTGAAGGGGGAGGCGAGCAGCCTGCCGATTCCGTTTTCGCCGATGAAGGGCGTGAGTGCGCCCTCGCTGCGGACGGCGTTCTATGAGTCCGGGTTCTCGCTGTACCACGCGGGGCAATGTTTGAGAGTTGTGTTGTAAGTACTGGCCTCTTCGCGGGTAAACCCGCTCCTACAGGTACTGCGCAGCGTTCTGAGTGTGCGCGGTCTCTGTGGGAGCGGGTTTACCCGCGAAGGGGCCAGCACAGGCTTACTTGTGCAACCAGCTGAGGAAGCCGCCTTTCTTGATCGAAACCGGTTTTTGCAGCAACAACGACTCCCGGTTCTGACGCCGGAACCGCTGCAACTTGCTCAATGCCGTCTGCACATCGCCGCGTTGCACCAGGCAGCTCTTCACCTGTTCCTTGTCGATCCGATACAGCACGCAACCGGTCAGCGTGCGGAACTCGGCCAGCGAGTCCTCCTCGTCGACGATCCCCTCGATCCCCAGCACCTCGCCTGGCCCCATGCGCCCGGCCTCGACCAGTTTGTCGCCATCGCGGATCGACGCCGAAACCACCCCGCTGCCAATCACCAGCAAATGATCGGAATGCTCGCCCACGCCCAGAATCACCTGGTCCGCCAGGTATTCCACGGTCGTCATGCGCTGGCTCAGCGCATCGCGCTCTTCACTGCTCAGCGAGCGGAACACCCGCACCTCGTCCAGCACCTCGCGCTGGCGGCTGCGCGGAGGCATGGCCAGGTCGGCGTTCCACATCACCCCGCTGGCCTCCAGGTGGCGGTGGGCCAGGTCGAACAACTGGTTGCGCGCGTCGCCTTTGGCGCCCGCATCGGCCACGTAACCGCTGGCTTCGTACTCCACGGACTCCAGCGTCGAGGCTTTCACCGTCACCTTTGGTTTTGGTGTTGCAAGAATGGCACTCACGCCTTGCAAGGCCTTTTCCAGCGCATCGAACACCCGCTTGGGCCGCACCTTGGCCGGCACCACCACGCTGATCGACACCCCGTGCACATCGGCCGGGCGGCTGTGGTTGAGCAGCCGGGCCTTGGCCGCCACCGAGTTGGGGATTACCGCCAGGCTGCCGGTGCTGGTGAGCAGGCGGGTGGCGCGCCAGTCGATTTCCAGCACCTTGCCGTCGGTGCCGTCGATGGAGATCGAGTCGCCAATCTGATACGGCCGCGTGGTGTTCAGGATGATGCCACTGAATACGTCGGCCAGTGTGCTCTGCAGCGCCAGGCCGATGACGATGGCCATTACCCCCGACGTGGCCAGCAGGCCCTTCACCGGCAACTGCAATACATAGCCTGCGGCAGCGACCACGGCAGCCAGGAAGATCAGCGCGCCCAGCACATCCTGCAGCAAACGCCCGCCGTGGCTGCCACGGGCACCCAGCAACAGGCCGAACACCACCGTCACCGTGCGCGCACCGAACAGCCACCAGCCTATCGCCAGTACCGTGGCAATCAGGTTGCGCGAGACATCATCGGGCCAGGGTGGCGGTTGCAGCGGGCTCATGCCGGCGGCCACCAGCACCGAGCTGAACAGCAGGAACAGCACCAGCCGCGCGCCTATGCGCCAGGCCCGCTGCTGTAGAGGTATCAGTTGCCAGAGCACAAGGTCGAGCAGGATCAGGGCAGTGCCGAGCAGCAACGGGTATGACTGGATGAACGCCAGCATGGTGGTCTCGGGTAAGGGGAGGGCTGTGGGTAGTAATAGAGCAGGTTGGCCGGGCAGGCAATGGGGCCTGTGCCGGCCTCTTCGCGGCTAAAGCCGCTCCCACAGGTACTGCGCACGATTCAAATCCAGCGCAATCCCTGTGGGAGCGGCTTTAGCCGCGAAAGGGCCGGTACAGCCCACACAAAACCATCGTTCATAAAACAGAACGCTAGAGCCAAAAACTGCTATCTACCGCCAAAAAGGTCATGGTTTTAATCTTCTCCCATCAACGCGAAACACCCCACTTACTGAAAAAATCAAAACCCTTGGGAGCAACGACCATGACCAACTTCAAATACAACCGCCTGAACAAAGACGACGCCGCTGTCCTGCTGGTCGACCACCAGGCTGGCCTGCTGTCCCTGGTCCGTGACATCGAGCCGGACGCGTTCAAGAACAACGTGCTGGCCCTGGCCGACCTGGCCAAGTTCTTCAACCTGCCGACCATCCTCACCACCAGCTTCGAGCAAGGCCCCAACGGCCCGCTGGTACCAGAGCTGAAAGCCCTGTTCCCGGACGCCCCGTACATCGCCCGCCCAGGCCAGATCAACGCCTGGGACAACGAAGACTTCGTCAAGGCGGTGAAGGCCACCGGCAAGAAGCAACTGATCATCGCCGGCGTGGTGACTGAAGTGTGCGTAGCCTTCCCGGCGCTGTCGGCCCTGGAGGAAGAGTTCGAAGTGTTCGTGGTCACTGATGCCTCCGGCACCTTCAACGCGATGACCCGCGACGCCGCCCACGACCGCATGAGCCAGGCCGGCGCACAACTGATGACCTGGTTCGGCGTGGCCTGTGAGCTGCACCGCGACTGGCGCAACGACATCGAAGGGCTGGCCGCGCTGTGCTCCAACCACATCCCGGACTACCGCAACCTGATCACCAGCTACAACGCTTTCAACGCCAACAAGTAAGCCTGATGCGCGGGCACCGCAAACCGGTGCCCGCCAAGGCAGCACACCTGTCCAATCCTGCGCCCGTCCGCCGTTGCACAGTGGATGCGGGCAAGCTCATCCCAAGGAACGCCGATGAACACCGCACCCCAAGACAACCGCAACGTGGTGACCCTGGTCATCCAGCACAAGGTTCGCGCCGCGTCGCTGGCGGCCTACGAAGCATGGCTCAAGCGCACGGTCAGCACCGCGCGCCGCCAGCCGGGGCACCTGGACGTCAACGTCATCCGCCCTGACGACGGCGGGCTGCATTTCACCACCGTGGTGCGCTTCGCCGATGCCAGCCTGCTGCAGGCCTGGGTCAACTCGGCCGAGCGCCAGACACTGGTAAGCGAAGTACTGCCGCTGCTCGAGGGTGGTGACCACACCCAGGTGCACGACGACCCGGAATTCTGGTTCACCCCGCCGAGCACCAACGCAGCGCAACCGCCGCGCTGGAAGCAGGCGCTGCTGACCTATCTGGTGATCTGCCCGATGACCATGATCATTCCACACCTGCTGGCGCCGCTGTTTGCACGCTTCCCGCAGTTGGGGGGCGCGATCACCAGCAACCTGATCGTCAACCTGTTCGTCATCCTGCCCGTGGTGTTCTACATCATGCCTTGGGTAACCCGCCGCTGCGCCAACTGGCTGCGCGGCTGAGCCAGGCCTTTACCTCGACATTTTCAAGGAGATACCGACATGAGCACGTTCGTTACCCGCGATGGCACTTCGATCTACTTCAAGGACTGGGGCAGCGGCAAGCCTGTGCTGTTCAGCCACGGCTGGCCACTGGATGCCGACATGTGGGATTCGCAGATGGAATACCTGGCCAGCCGCGGCTACCGCGCCATCGCCTTCGACCGCCGTGGTTTCGGCCGTTCGAGCCAGCCGTGGAGCGGCTACGACTACGACACCTTCGCCGATGACATCGCCCAGCTGATCGAACACCTCGACCTGCGCGATGTGACCTTGGTGGGCTTCTCGATGGGTGGCGGTGACGTCAGCCGCTACATCGCCCGCCACGGCAGCGAGCGGGTGGCCGGGCTGGTGCTGCTGGGCGCGGTAACGCCGGTGTTCGGCAAGCGTGACGACAACCCTGAAGGTGTCGACCTGTCGGTGTTCGAGGGTATCCGCGCCGGCCTGCGTGCCGACCGCGCGCAGTTCATCGCCGATTTTGCGGCGCCGTTCTATGGCATCAACCATGGGCAGCAGGTGTCCCAGGGGGTGCAGACCCAGACCCTGAACATCGCGCTGATGGCGTCGATCAAGGGCACTTTGGATTGCGTGACCGCCTTCTCCGAAACCGACTTCCGTCCGGACATGGCCAAGGTCGATGTGCCGACTCTGGTGATCCACGGTGATGACGACCAGATCGTGCCGTTGGAGAGCACCGGCAAGCGGGCGGCGGAGCTGATTCGCGGGGCTGAGCTGAAGGTGTATGCGGGGGCGCCGCACGGGTTTGCGGTGACTCATGCACAGCAGCTGAATGAGGACTTGCTGGCATTCCTCCAGAAGTAATGGTGGGAGGCATTCGCGGGTAAACCCGCTCCCACAGGGGATACCACAGTCATACAGGCCTGTGGTGTCCCTGTGGGAGCGGGTTCACCCGCGAAGAGGCCAGCCCAGGCAGCACAAATGCCGAACGGGGCTAACCTTCAACCACCCACCGCACATCCATCCAAGCCTTGCCCCTACACCAACCGGCATGCTCTGCAGTTGCGCCTGCCGCCGCCGCACCCAGAGACGGAGAACCCCATGTCCCAGGACCGCAACGACAAGACCCGTCGCCAGTTCCTCGCCACCAGCACCGTGCTCGGTGCCGCCGGCGCGCTCTGGTCCGCATTGCCTTTTACCGGTTCCGCTTACGCATCCACCCAAGGAGGTTCCATGACCGCCGATCTGATCCTGTTCAACGGCAAACTGCACACCGTTGATCGTGAAAAGCCCACCGCGACCGCCGTCGCCATCAAGGATGGCCGTTTCATCGCCGTGGGCAACGACGCCGAGGCCATGGCCCACAAGGGCGCCACCACGCAGATCATCGACCTCAAGCAGCGCACGGTCATCCCTGGCCTGAACGACTCGCACCTGCACCTGATCCGGGGTGGCCTGAACTACAACCTGGAACTGCGCTGGGAGGGCGTGCCTTCGGTGGCCGATGCCCTGCGCATGCTCAAGGACCAGGCTGCACGTACGCCCACCCCGCAGTGGGTGCGCGTGGTCGGTGGCTGGAACGAGTTCCAGTTCGCCGAAAAACGCATGCCGACCCTGGAAGAAATCAACCAGGCCGCGCCGGACACCCCGGTATTCCTGCTGCACCTGTATGACCGTGCATTGCTCAACCGCGCCGCACTCAAGGCTGTCGGCTACACCAAGGACACTCCCAACCCGCCGGGCGGCGAGATCCAGCGCGACAAGTTCGGCAACCCGACCGGCATGCTCATCGCCCGCCCCAACGCGATGATCCTCTACGCCACCCTGGCCAAAGGGCCGAAACTGCCGCTGGAATACCAGGTCAACTCCACCCGCCAGTTCATGCGCGAGCTCAACCGCCTGGGCCTGACCAGTGCCATCGATGCCGGCGGCGGCTACCAGAACTTCCCGGACGACTATCAGGTGATCCAGGAGCTGGCCGACAACAACCAGCTGACCGTGCGCATTGCCTACAACCTGTTCACCCAGAAGCCCAAGGAAGAGCTGGACGACTTCCGCAAGTGGACCTCCAGCGTGAAGCTGCACAGTGGTACCGACTTCCTGCGCCACAACGGCGCCGGCGAAATGCTGGTGTTCTCTGCCGCCGACTTCGAGGACTTCCTCGAACCGCGTCCGGACCTGCCGCAGACCATGGAGCAAGAGCTGGAGCCGGTGGTGCGTCATCTGGTCGAGCAGCGCTGGCCGTTCCGCCTGCACGCCACCTACAACGAATCGATCACGCGCATGCTCGACGTGTTCGAGAAGGTCAACCGCGACATCCCGTTCAATGGCCTGCCGTGGTTCTTCGACCACGCCGAAACCATCACCCCGCAGAACATCGAGCGCGTGCGTGCGCTTGGCGGCGGTATCGCCATCCAGGACCGCATGGCCTTCCAGGGTGAGTACTTCGTCGACCGCTACGGCGCCAAGGCGGCCGAGCAGACCCCGCCGATCAAGCGCATGCTGGAGATGGGCGTGCCGGTCGGCGCCGGTACCGACGCCACCCGCGTGTCCAGCTACAACCCGTGGACCTCGCTGTACTGGTTGGTCAGCGGCAAGACCGTCGGTGGCATGGAGCTGTACCCGGAAGGTCTCAGCCGTGACACTGCGCTGCAACTGTTCACCCAGGGCAGCGCCTGGTTCTCCAGCGAGCAGGGCAAGAAGGGCCAGATCAAGGTGGGCCAGCTGGCCGACCTGGCGGCGCTGTCGCTGGACTTCTTCAGTGTCGATGAAGAGGCGATCAAAGGTATTGAGTCGGTACTTACCGTGGTCGATGGCAAGGTAGTGTATGGCGCGGCGGAATTCGACAAGCTCGGCCCGCCCCAGGTGCCGGTGCTGCCGGAGTGGTCGCCGGTGACCAAGGTGCCGGGCCACTGGCGCGTGGGCACGCCGTCGCTGGCAGCCGTCGTGCACCAGTGCAGCGGGCCATGCGGGGTGCATGCGCACAGCCATGAAAAGGCACGGCATTCGAGCGTGCCGGTGAATGACTACCAGGGCTTCTGGGGTGCGCTGGGTTGCTCGTGCTTCGCGTTCTAAGCTGAGCTGATGAAAAGGGGGCCAGTTATTGGCCCCCTTTTTTGTTCCTTCTGTGCTGGCCTCTTCGCGGGCGAGCCCGCGAAGAGGCCGGAAAAACCAACATCAATGGTGAGCCTTGTGCTCCCCACCCGCCAGCAGATGCCGGATCTTCACCTCAACCCCATCGGTCTGCAGCATCCGCACCCGCGCCTCGATCTTCAGTTCACCCCGGGTCACCCGGTGGTGATGCCGCAAATGCTCCAGCCACGACTCCTCGAAGAAAAACTCCAGCCACACCGCCGGGTCCGCACTGTCGCGCATCAACCCCCACGACAACGCGCCATTGCGCTTGCGCATCGCCTCCAGCTCTCGCGCTGCCTGCTGGAACGCCTCGGCCTTGGCCGGGTCAACGTGGTACTCCACGGTGACCATCACCGGCCCGCTTTCCTTGTCCATGTCGTCGCTCAGCAGCGGCACCGGCCAATGCAGTGACGGCGTCAGCTCCTCGGCTGCGGTTTCCGGCAGCGTCACCTTGCAGGTCAGCAGCGTGCCCAGCGCCAGGCCACCTGCAGCCAGCAGCAGGCTCGAGGTGATCGTTGCATGGCTGGCCAGCGTGCCCCACAGCAACCCGCCGCAGGCCATGGCACCAAAGAAGATCAGGATGTACACCGACAACGCCCGCGCCCGCACCCAGGCCGGCACCGAGGTCTGCGCCGCCACCTGCAGGTTGGATAGCACGGCAATCCACGCCGCGCCGCTGAGCAGCATTGCCGGCAGTAGCACGTAGAAGTTGCGCACCAGCGCCAGGGCCAGCAGGAACAGGGCATACAGCAGGCTGGCAAGCAGCACCAGGCGGTCGCGGCTGATGCGTTCGCGCAGGCGTGGCAGCAAGGTGGCGCCGGCCACCGCACCGATGCCGATGGCCGCCAGCAGCACGCCGAAATCGGCAGCGGTGCCGTGCATCTCGCCACGCACGATCAACGGCAGCAGCGAGGTGCCGGCGCTGGCACAGAAAAAGAACGCCAAGGCGCGCAACATCACCGCCTGCAAGGGTTTGGCACTGCGCGCGAAACGCAGCCCGGTGCGCATGGCGCCGACGAAACGCTCGGCTGGCAGCAGCGGCTCCTTCACCTCGCGCTTCCACAGGAACAGCACAAGGATCACCCCGGCGAACGAGATGGCATTCAGAGCGAAGGTCAGCCATGGGCCAACCATGCTCACCACCACGCCCGCCAGGGCCGGGCCAATGGCGCGCGACACGTTGATACCGACACTGGAAAGCGCCACCGCATTGGCCAGGTCGTCCTTGCCCACCAGTTCCGGTGTCAGCGCGCTCCAGGCCGGCATCATCAACGCCGTGCCGATGCCCAGCGCCAGGGTCAGCACCAGCAGCAGGGTGACGTTCATCAGCCCGAGCAGGGTCAGGGCCGCCAGCGCCACTGCCACCGCGGACATCCACAGTTGCACCAGCAACAGGTAGCGGCGCTTGTCGACGATATCCGCAGCCGCACCGGCCGGCAGGGCAAGGAAGAACATCGGTAGCGAGCCGGCTACCTGGATCAGGGCCACATGCAACGGGCTGGCCGACAGCGTGGTCATCAGCCAGCCGGCGCCCACCTCGTGCATCCATGTGCCGATGTTGGAGGCGATGGTGGCAATCCACAGCATGCGGAAGGTGGTGTTGCGCAATGGGCTCCAGGCGCCTGAAGGGGACGTGCTCATGTCAGAAGCTGCCTTTGAGGGGGTATTCGATGATCAGGTAGATCCGGTCGATATCATCGCCGGCCTGGGCCTGGTTGGCGCGGTGGCTGACGTGGGAAAACGCCAGGCTCAGGTCCTTGGCGGCGCCCGACTGCACCACGTATTTCAGGTCGATGTCGCGCTCCCAGTGCTTGCCGCCGTCGCCGTACTGGCCCACATAGGCGCCGCCCGCCGGGGCATGGCTGCCGTCGATGCCACGGCCGCTGACGTAGCGGCCCATCAGGCTCAGGCCGGGGGCGCCGAGGGTGGCGAAGTTGAGGTCGTAGCGCAGTTGCCACGAGCGCTCGCCGGGGCCGTTGAAGTCGGCGTACTTGATCGAGTTGGCCAGGTAGATGGAGTCGCCGCCGACGAAGTCGAACGGGGTGTCGCCCTCGACCTTCTGGTAGGCCAGGCTCAGCGCCTGGGCGCCGAAGCTGTACCTGGCCAGCAGGCTGTAGGCGAGGGTATCGATTGCCCCGGCACTGGCATTGCCGGTGTCGCGCGTCTTGTACAGGTTGCCGTCCAGGCGCCAGTTGCCCTCGGCCAGGTTCAGGTTGAGGTAGGCCTGGCGCCAGGTATCCTCCAGCTGGCCAGCGTACAGCGCGCCACCGAATGGCCCGTCGGGAGCGAACGCGGCACCGGCCAGGCTGATGGCACGCTTGTCGGTGGTGGCGCCGTAGCCGCTGAAATCATCATGGCTGGAGCTGTTGTCCTGGTTGTTGAAGGCAGTGAAGCGCCCGGCCTGCAGGCGCCAGTCGGGCAGGTCGGTGTTGTCCAGGAACCAGCCGGTGGCGTACTCCGGGTGCAGGCGTTTGTCGCTGGTGTCGAACACCGGGGTTTCCACGGTCATTTCGCCGTAGCGTAGTTGGGTGTTGCCCAGGCGCAGCTTGAGTGCGGCGCCGGCGCTTGAGTAGTCGGACTCGGAGCGGCCATCGCTGTCGCGCGGCAGCAGACCAGTGCCGGCATGGCCGCGGCCGCCGTCGAGCTTGAGGCCGAGAAAACCGTGGGCATCGATACCGGCACCGAGCGTGCCCTCGGTGAAGTCGGAGCGGATCTCGCCAATGAAACCCTGGGCCCATTCCTGGCGGTAGTTCTGGCCGCTACCGGACGGTGAGCGGAAGTCGCTGTGCAGGAAATAATTGCGGCTGAGCAGTGACCAGCCGGGTTCGTCAGCCTGGCTGAGCGCCGGGTACAGGGCGAGGGTGGCGAGCAGGGCGCGGCCTGGTCCGTGGGTGGCGCGGATCATGGGGGCTCCAGGGGGGATGATCCGGGATTGTGGATGAAGGATAGGCAAGGGGGCTTGTATGTGTGTGCTCTGGCTGGTTTGCCTGTTCCGGCCTCTTCGCGGGTAAACCCGCTCCCACAGGTACTGCACAAGCCTTGGAGCTAGTGGTGACCTGCTCTCACAGGTACTGCACAGGCCTTGGATTTAGTGGTGACCCTGTGGGAGCGGGTTTACCCGCGAAGAGGCCGGCACAGGCGGCAACCGGCTCAAGCCATGTCGCTGATCGCAAACTCCTCGGCCAGATGATCGATCAGCGCCCGCACCGATGGCAGCAAGCCCCGCCGCGACGGGAAGATCGCATGCACGATGCCGCAACGCGGGTGCCAGTCCGGCAACAACTCCACCAGCCGCCCCGCCGCCAGGTCCTCACGCACCGCCACCCGCGGCAGGTGCGCAATACCCACCCCCGCCACCACGAAATGGCGCAGGGCAAACAGGTCGTCCGTCACCATGCGCGGTGTATGCGGGATGACGATGCTGCGGCTGCTGTCCTCACCCTGGAACAGCTCCCACTGGTATTCGCGCTGGGCACTGCCCCAATGCACGCTGGGCAGCGTGCCCAGCAGCTGTGGGTCAAACCCCTTGGGTAGTTGCTCCAGGTACTGCGGCTGGCCGACCAGGCACTGGGTACTGTTGCTCAGTACCTTCATCACCATGTCGGTGTTCTCCAGCGGCGGAAAGCGCACCCGCAGGGCGATGTCGAAACCCTCGTGCAGCAGGTCGACGCGGCGGTTGGTGCTCTCGATGAACAGCTCCACCTGCGGGTACTTGAGCATGTAGCGGGTCAGCATCGGCCCGACCCAGGAATTGAGCAGGGTAGTCGGGCAACTGATACGCACCAGGCCGCGCGGCTCGCTGCGGTTGCGCTCGATGATCTCTGCCGCACCCTCGGCTTCCACGCGCATGGCCAGGCAGCGGTTGTAGTAGGCCTGGCCGATCTCGGTGAGCGAGCAGTGACGACTGGTGCGATGCAGCAGACGCACGCCCAGGCGGTCTTCGAGGTCGGCGATGCGCCGGCTGAGCTTCGATTTGGGCATGTCCAGCGCCCGGCCAGCCGGGGCGAAGCCACCGTGCTCGACTACCTGGGTGAAGTAGTAGAGGGAGTTGAGGTCTTCCAATGATCGGTCTCCAGGTACTTGGTTGCCTGTGCCGGCCCTTTCGCGGCTAAAGCCGCTCCCACAGGTACTGCACAGGGCTCAAGCCCGGCGCCATCCCTGTGGGAGCGGCTTTAGCCGCGAAAGGGCCGGCACAGGCCCTGCAAATCTATCGTTCATAAATCAGAACGCTAAAGCCAAATTCTGCTATCTACCGCCACAAAGGTGATGATTTTAATCTGTGCCCATCAACGCGAAACACCCCCGAATGCTGAAAAATTCATAACCCTCAGGAGCACAGACCATGAGCAAATTCACCTACAACCGCCTGAACAAAGACGATGCCGCTGTCCTGCTGGTCGACCACCAGGCTGGCCTGCTGTCCCTGGTCCGTGACATCGAGCCGGACAAGTTCAAGAACAACGTGCTGGCCCTGGCCGACCTGGCCAAGTTCTTCAACCTGCCGACCATCCTTACCACCAGCTTCGAACAAGGCCCCAACGGCCCGCTGGTACCAGAGCTGAAAGCCCTGTTCCCGGACGCCCCGTACATCGCCCGCCCAGGCCAGATCAACGCCTGGGACAACGAAGACTTCGTCAAGGCGGTGAAGGCCACTGGCAAGAAGCAGCTGATCATTGCCGGTGTAGTGACTGAGGTCTGTGTAGCGTTCCCGGCACTGTCGGCCCTGGAAGAAGAGTTCGAAGTGTTCGTGGTGACCGATGCTTCCGGCACCTTCAACGAAATGACCCGCGATGCTGCCCATGACCGCATGAGCCGCGCTGGCGCGCAAATGATGACCTGGTTCGGCGTGGCCTGTGAGTTGCACCGCGACTGGCGCAACGACATCGAAGGGCTGGCGGCGCTGTGCTCCAACCACATTCCGGATTATCGCAATCTGATTACCAGCTACAACGCGCTGACTGCGGGTAAGTAACAGCCCGTTAGTTGAATGCAAAAAGGCCGGCTTCCTCTGCAGGAAACCGGCCTTTTTGTTGCACTTTGTTCCAGCCGTTGACCTGTATGGAGGGCGTTGTTAGCGTTTCACCCGAGTGCGAAGCCAGTTGTCATTCAGCGGCAGTAACTGGATCAGGAACCCCACCGATGGCTGAATCATCAGTGTAGGGTGAGACCTCCACACCCCGGCTTGAGGGTGTGTATATGAATATCAAGCATCAGATGGGGCCACTGGAAACAGTGGCCCTTTTCCGTGACTGGTACTGACATTCCCTTCAACACACCCCCTGTGGGAGCGGGTTCACCCGCGAAGAGGCCAGCAAAGACAACATCAATTCATGGGCTGCGACTCAATCCCATCCAGCAATGCCTCAACCAATCCTTCTGCCATTTCGAGCGCATTCAGGTTGCTCCAGAACAGGCTCTTGCCGGTTTCATCCAGGTGTTCCAGGGCTTTGTAGCCACAGTCGTAGGCGCCGCGCAGGTACTGGGCGACATGCACCAGGGCGTCGTGGGCAGAGACGCCCGGGTTTACTGTGAACAAAGGTGGATGGCCGGCATCGCAGCGGCTGAAAGCGCGCTCTTTGGTGTCGGGAAGAGGTGGATTGGGGACAATTTTTTTCATAGCCAAACTCCGATAGAGGTTGGCCGGCACCATCCGTTTCCACGCGAAGGGTGGCGGCTGCACGCGGGGTGGAAAGCCAGGCTATCGGAACCCCGGCAGGCCATTCGGCCTCCCGCGCGCAGCTGCCATGACAACAGCTATTCCGATTTACCTGCCGGGTTTCCACACCCGATCGCTGAACCGACAGCGACCCGGCAAGCCTAGAGAGCAGGCTTTCCCCGGACAATCAGACGGGCTTCGACAAGGTGCGTAGGATAATTCGTCAGATGGTGTGGCTGAGTAGGAAATGGCTCGCAACGAAGTAGGATGCTGCTGATATTTTTGTGCACTGGGTCCGCTGCGCGGCCCTTCGCGGGCACGCCCGCTCCCACAGGAACAGCGCAAGCCTGGCAAGCGGTGCAGTACGTGTGGGAGCGGGCGTGCCCGCGAAGGGCCGCGCAGCGGACCCAGACAATCTCAAGCCAAAAATACAAAAGAGGGCCTGAGCCCTCTTCCTGAATCGATGCGCCAACCCTCAATCCGCATCCGAATCAAACAACCGCTCCAACTCCGCCCGGGCCTCCTTGGCCGTCTGCATCACCTTGGCCCGGTCATCACGCACCTGCCCCTGGGCCACCAGCACCTCTTCGTCATGCTGGGTAAACCGCGCAATCCGGTCCGCCGCCTGCGCCTCGCTCAACCCCAACCCCACCAATGCCCGGCGGGTCATCTCCAGGCTGGAGTAGAACGTCTCGCGAATCGGCTCGGCGCCGACATCCGCCAACTTGTGCACATGCTGGCGGTTACGTGCGCGGGCCAGCACTTTCAGGTGTGGGTACAGGCGTTTCACCCGTTCCGCGGTGTGAATGGCAGCTTCCGGGTCATCGATGGTGATGATGAAGTACTCCGCCTCGCCCACCTTGGCCGCATGCAGCACTTCCGGGCGCAGCGGGTCGCCGTAGAACACGGGGACCTGTTCGAACATACGGGTCATCTCGATGGTGTCCACCGAGGTTTCCAGGGCAATGAACGGAATCTTCTGTGCCCGCAGGATGCGTGCGACGATCTGGCCCATGCGGCCCATGCCGACGATCACCACCCGAGGCGTGTCAGTCTGGATCTGCTTGTAATGCTCCGGCACTTCACGCACCGGTTGCGGGCGCTTGAGGGCGTGGGCGCAGCCCATCATCAGCAGCGGGGTAATGGCCATCGACAGGGTGATGGTCATCAGCAGCAGGTCGTAGGTCTGGGTGTCGAACAGGCCCTGGTCCTTGCCCAGCTTGAACACCACGAAGGCGAATTCGCCACCGGCAGCCAGCACCATGCCCAGGCGCAGTGCGCTGGCACTGTTCAAGCCACCGGCCAGGCGCCCGACGCCGATCAGCAGTACCAGCTTCACGGCCACCAGCAGCAGGGTCAGGCCCAGCAGCACCAAAGGCATTTCCAGCAGCAGGCGCAGGTTGGCGCCCATGCCGACGCTGATGAAGAACAGCCCCAGCAGCAGGCCCTTGAACGGTTCGATCTGCGATTCCAGCTCGTGGCGGTATTCCGAGTCGGCCAGCAGCAGGCCGGCGAGGAACGCACCCAGGGCCATGGATATACCGGCTTCTTCCATCAACCAGGCGGTGCCAATCACCACCAGCAGTGCGGTGGCGGTGGACACTTCCGGCAAGCCGGTGCGGGCCACGGTGCGGAACACCGGGCGCAGCAGATAGCGGCCACCGACGATGACCACGGCAATGCTGGCGAACACCTTCAGGCCATGCTCCAGGCTGTCGCCGTGGCTGGTGTCCGGGCCACTGGCGGCCAGCAGCGGCACCAGGGCGATCAGCGGGATGGCGGCGATGTCCTGGAGCAGCAGGATGGCGAACGCCAGGCGGCCATGCGGGGCGTTCAGCTGCTTGCTCTCGGCCAGGCTCTGCAGGCCAAGGGCAGTGGACGACAGCGCCAGGCCCAGACCGAGCACGATGGCCGCCGGTAGTGTCTGGCTGAAGCCGAACAGGGCGATGGCGCCGATCAGCGCACCGGTCAGCAGCACCTGGGCGGTGCCGACGCCGAACACGGACTTGCGCATCAGCCACAGCCGCTTGGGCGACAGCTCCAGGCCAATGATGAACAGCAGCAGGACCACGCCCAGCTCGGAAATGTGCGCCACGCTTTCGGTGTCGCGGATCAGGCCCAGCGCCTGCGGGCCGATGATCACACCGGCAAGCAGGTAGCCGAGCACGGCCCCCAGTTGCAGGCGCTTGGCCAGGGGGACGGCGAGGACGGCGGCAAGCAGGAAGATCACCGCGGTTTGCAGAAGGCTGCCTTCGTGTGGCATGGGCTCGTACTCCATGAGCTGCCGGGGCAGCGTCAGATCAGTTTGGCGGACAATTCTGGTGAATGTGGGGGGGGCCAGACAATCTGCTGCGAGGAAGACACATTGTCCTGAATCAGGTGACAGTCGTGCTGGCTCTTCGCGGGTGAACCCGCTCCCACAGGTACAGCGGTGTCTTCAAGCCTGCCCAACACCTGTGGGAGCGGGTTCACCCGCGAAGAGGCCGGCACAGGAAATCTGCATACTCAACTGCCACCAAACTGCGCCCGATACTGCGCCGGCGTCATGCCAATCCGCTCGCAGAACACTTTTCTCATGTGCCGGTCACTGCCAAACCCGCACTGCGCCGCCACCACCTTCAACGGAAGGTCGCTGCCTTCCAGCAGCTTGCGCGCCCTGTCGATCCGCGCATTCTGCACGTACTGCAGCGGCGTGATCCCCACCTCGCGCTGAAAGGTACGGGCAAAGTTGCGCCCGCTCATGGCCACCAGGTCGGCCATCTTCTGCACGGTGAAGGCTTGCTCGATATGGTCGACGATATACGCCTGCACCCGGGCAATCGGCGAATCATCCCGCGGTATAGCCGCCAGCAGTGGCCCGTAAGGTGTTTGCCCGCCCTGGCGATGGCGGGCGACCAGCAGCACCTTGGCCACTTCCAGGGCCAGCGCCTTGCCGTGATCCTCGGCCACCACCGCCAGTGCCAGGTCGATGCCAGCGGTGATGCCGCCCGAGGTAATCAGGCAGCGATCGATCACGTAGATCTGCTCGGTCTCGACCTTGGCCTCGGGGAACGCCTGTGTCAGGCGTTCCAGGTAGTTCCAGTGGGTGGTGCAGCGATAGCCATCCAGCAGCCCGGCCCTGCCCAGCAGGAATACCCCGGTGCAGATGGCGCCGAAGCGTCTGGCCCGGCGCACGGCCTGGGGCAGCCAGCGCTCGATGCCTGGCAGGGCGATGTCATAGGCCCCTGGGCCGCCTGGCACCAGCAACAGGTCGACGGCCTCCGGCAAGTCCTCCAGGCGCAGGTCGGCTACCACTTTCAGTCCGCATGAGCCGCGCACCGCCGTTTGCCCCTCGGCCAAGGTCAGCAACCGGTATTGCCGCTCGGCAGGCAAGAACCGGTTGGCGATGGCGAAGGCATCCATGGGGCCGGTGACATCCAGCAACAGCACATCATTGAACAGCACCATGGCCACGGTGCGGTGGGCGGATTTTTCCTGCATGGCTCTTTTGCCTTGAATGCCGGCCGCCATTAGCGGCCTGAAGCTGAATACGAAACGCATCTTAAGGTATCGGCAAAACGGCCAGGGCCAGCAGTGCACAATTAACAACTATTCAGTTTTGGCTCAGGACTTTGTCATGTGCCGGGGGCGAGACTTTCTGCATTGAACAGGAGAGTCGCCATGCACCCCGGGAAGCCCCAAGCGCCGCAGCAAACCGTCGGCGCACTGACGCCTGCGCGGTTGCGCCGGGCCAAGGAACTGATGCTGCACAGCTCGTTGTCAATCATCGAAATCGCCGGGGTATGCAACCTCACCCGTAGTCACTTCTCCCGTGCGTTCAAGGTCAACACTGGCCTATCGCCCCAGGCCTGGCGCCTGCTGGCGCGCATGGAAAAGGCCAAGCGCCTGCTTGCCACCGAGGCGCCGATCACCCACGTGAGCCTGGAATGCGGCTTCTGCGATCAGGCCCATTTCACCCGTGCCTTCAGCCGCCTGGTCGGCCAGCCGCCCAAGGCCTGGCGTCAGGCGCAGGTCCACCCTTAAGCCGAACCTATCCGCCGGTATAGCCCCTTGTAGACAGTGCCGGCCCGTTTTCCCAACCCAAGGAGTCACCCCGATGAGCCAACCCGATTACAAGCGCCTGAACAAAGACGACGCAGTGGTGCTGCTGGTCGACCACCAGACCGGCCTGATCTCGCTGGTGCAGGACTTCTCGCCCAACGAGTTCAAGAACAACGTGCTGGCCCTGGGCGATCTGGCCAAGTTCTTCGGCCTGCCGACCATCCTCACCACCAGCTTCGAGCAAGGCCCGAACGGCCCGCTGGTGCCCGAGCTGAAAGAGATGTTCCCGGATGCGCCCTACATTGCCCGCCCTGGCCAGATCAACGCCTGGGACAACGAAGACTTCGTCAAGGCGATCAAGGCCACTGGCCGCAAGCAGCTGATCATCGCCGGCGTGGTGACCGATGTGTGCGTGGCGTTCCCGACCCTGTCGGCGCTGGCAGAAGGTTTTGAAGTGTTCGTGGTGACCGATGCTTCGGGCACCTTCAACGAAACCGTGCAGCAGGCGGCCTGGGTGCGCATGACCCAGGCGGGTGCACAGATGATGAACTGGTTCTCGGTGGCCTGTGAGCTGCACCGCGACTGGCGCAACGACATCGAAGGGCTGGGTAACCTGCTGTCGCAGCGCATTCCCAACTACCGCAACCTGATGAACAGCTATGCGGCCTTGAGCGCCCGTTGATGTGAACCTGTACCGGCCTCTTCGCGGGCACGCCCGCTCCCACAGGAACCGTGCAGTTTTCAGGCTGTGCACTCTCCCTGTGGGAGCGGGTTCACCCGCGAAAGGGCCGGTACAGGCTCAGGAAGGATTCACAGGCAGCGTAAAGCGAATCCGGCACCCGCCCAGCTCCGACACCAGCGCCTGCAACTCCCCTCCATGGGCCTGCACCACCGAGCTGCAGATTGCCAAACCCATCCCCATGCCGCCGATCTTGGTGGTATGAAACGCATCGAACACCCGCTCACGCTCATCCGCAGCTATCCCCGGCCCGTTGTCGTCCACGCAGACCTCCACATCATCCCCGACCACCGCCAACGCAATGCGCAGCACCCCATCGCTGCGATACCCCGCCAGCGCCTCCAGGCCATTGGTAATCAGGTTGAACACCAACTGCTGCAACTGCACCGGGTCGGCCATCACGCTCACCCCTGCCTGCAACCGCGTCTGCACGTCCACCGTGCCCTTGGCGGCATCGGCCGAGGTCAGGCGCACCACTTCGCGGACCAGTTCGTCCAGCTTCACCGCCTTGAGTTGCATTGGTGACTGCTTGGCCAGTGAGCGCAGCGCACGCACGATGTTGGCGGCCCGTTCGCTGTCGTTGCGGATGTCCTCCAGACCGGCAATCGCCTCT
This sequence comes from Pseudomonas sp. 43(2021), assembly GCF_017490805.1. Taxonomy (NCBI): domain Bacteria; kingdom Pseudomonadati; phylum Pseudomonadota; class Gammaproteobacteria; order Pseudomonadales; family Pseudomonadaceae; genus Pseudomonas; species Pseudomonas sp. 43(2021). The sequence continues at coordinate 9,977 of NZ_JAFGYJ010000034.1, read as the reverse complement.
TCCAGGTCGGGCTTGGCGCGCTTCAGCCAGCGCAGGCTGGCAGCGGCGTTGGAAGCGATGCCCAGCAGCGGCTGGCTGATCTCGTGTGCGATGGACGCCGACAGCTCGTTCATCACCTGCAGTTGCGCGGCGCGCGCCAACTCCGCGCGGGAGCGGCGCAACTCGGCCTCCATCTGGGCGCGGGTCTGGTTGTCTTCGGCCAGGCGCGTGTAGAACTTGGCAGTCTGCAGCGACACTGCCGCCTGCGAGGCGAGAATTTCCAGCATGGCCAGGCGCTGGCCACCGAACAGGTTCGGCACCAGGCGGTTTTCCAGGTACACCAGGCCGATCAGCACGCCCTGGATCACCAGCGGCAGGCATAGCACCGAACGGGCGTTGCGCGCCTGCAGCTGCTCGCGGAAGGCCTCGGGGCAATCGCGCTGGGCATCATTGAGCACCAGCGGCTTCTTGGTGCGCATGGTGGCGTTGACGATCGACAGCGGCGCCTGGGTCATGAACTTCTGGCAGTCGTCCATGCTTACGTGCAGCCCGCCGTCGTCGATGTGGGCGAGGGCAGCCATCTGGAATTCGGCGCCGCTGACGATCAACAGCGCACCATGATCGGCGCCGGAGTGCTGGGTCAGGTGGCCCATCAGGGTTTCGATCAGGCCTTCAAGCAGCACTTCCTCGGACAGTGCCCGTGCTGCTTCGATGCCGACTTCCAGGTCGAGCTTGGCCTGGTGGGTGGCGCGGTAGGTTTCCTGGATCGGCTGGGTGCGCAGGAACGGGTGCAAAGCTTCCAGCTGGTGCACCTTGCCGGTCGCGCCCCAGATATGGAAACAGTCACGGGCAATACGCAGGTGCAGGTTGGCGCCGGAGATCAGGCCGCTGGGGATGCACACCTCGGCCAGCTGTTCGTGGGCCAGCGCCTGCTCGTGGATGAAACCGGCGGCGGTGGCGGCGATCTGTGCCTGGTCGAAGCAGCGGATGGCGGCCAGGCCGTCGCCCTCGAGCTTGGCGATCACGCCTTCGATCAGCAACAGCTTGTTGCGGAAGGTGGCCGGGTTGAAGCTGGCCCAGCGGTCGAAGCGCTCGCGCAGGGCCTGCAGCTCGCGCAGCTTGTCGGCCAGGCTGCCAGCGGCCTCGGGGCTGCCCAGGGCCAGGCCGCGGAACAGGTGATAGTCGGCCAGGTTGATGTGCGCCGGTGCCGCCCAGGTGTTGTCTCCGGCCAGTGCCAGGTTGCGCATGGCCTGCGGGATATTGCCCAGATAGAAGGCGCTCATGCCGGCCAGCAGGTACTGGAAGAACCGCGTGGTGGGCGATTTCGAGACTGCGCCCGCGGCCGGGCAGGGCGTGCCGCTCAAGTTGGCGATGAATGCTTGCTGGGCCTGCAGGATCTGCTCGATATCGCGGTAGCCATGGCGGCGTACGGTGGCCAGGCCTTGCGCCACTTCCTCGACCACGTCCGGCAGGCAGCGGCCCATGAACAGCGAGTCGGAAACCAGGTGGTTGCAGGCATAGCAGCTCATCGCCAGGTCGCCGCTCAGGCGCACCGAGTCGACCGCGTCCAGCGCGGTGCGGCGGGCGAACTCCATGGGCGAGGTCCAGGCGCTGACCTGGTCCAGGGCCAGTAGCGCGCTGGTCAGGTCGGCCTCGAAACCGTGCCGCTCGATCAGCTTGAGCGCGGCCAGGCAACAGGCATGGCCGTCATGGTAGGCGCCGAAATGCTCGGCAATCATCACCCCGTACCAGGCCATGCCGTAGGTGCTGCCCGGGGCAACGCCGTGCAGCAGCGACAGCTCCATGAGCTTGGCCAGGTGCAGGAAGCAGATGTCGTCCTTTACGAAAAACGATGACGACAGGGTGGCCAGCAGGCTGATCGCAACCGTCACTTCCTCCGAATCGGTGCACGGCAGCGACTCCAGGCAGTGCCGGCCTTTCTGTTCGACCAGCGCCTGTACCCGGGCATGACTGGCTTCGATCTGTTGCCAGTCGCCCCCCCGCACCGGGCTTGTACCCAGCAAGTCCAGGCCGGAGAGGGCGCTGTCGATGGCCGCCTGATAGTCGCCGCGCAAGGTGTACAGCAGAGCCTGCAGCCGGCACACCCGCGCCTGGTCCAGCGCCGAGCGTGCGCGCTGGCGGCATTCAGTGATGCGGGCCTCGGCCGCGATCATTCGCGACAGTTGCATGTCGCACTCCGTCGCCATGCAGGCGATGGCAAAGCCATGCGTGGCGCGGCTTTCCAACGTGGCGCCGTGGTGCAGCAACTGCTCGGCCGTATGCAGGTAGCCAGCGGCCTGCTCGAAGGCGCCGTCGTCGCGGGCGCGTGATGCTGCTTCGCGTAAAAGCTGCAGGAACGCTTCGCAGTCGTCCGCTGCAAACCCGTATGGGCTGGCGCGTTGCAGCTGGTTGGCGAGCTCGAACAGCACCTCGTGCAAGTCATCTTGCCAGGCGTGGCGCATGGACAGGGCAATATGTGCATGCAGCGAGGCACGCTCGTGCTCGGGCGTGAGAGCGTACGCGGCCTCCATCACCCGCTCGTGGGCGAAGCCCAGGCCGTTCTGGCCCGGTTGCAGGAAACCCGCGCCAATCAGGGCTTTCAACGGTTCGCCGGGCACTTTGGCGAGGACTTGGTGAAGCAGGCGTTCATCGCAACGGCTGCCCGCAGCGCCAGCCACCCGCAGCAGGTTGCGCTGCGGTGCCGGCAGGCGCGCCAGGCGGTGGATCAGCAGGTCGGCGACATTGTCGGAATAGCGATGGCGGGCCACGGCCTGCAGGCACCATGACCAGCGCATGGCCTGGGTGTCGAAGGTGAACAGCTGGTCCTCGACCATGGCCCGGAGGATCTGATTGATGAAGAACGGGTTGCCCGCCGTCTTGCCGTGCACCAGTTCGGCCACCTGAAATGCGTCCTCGGGGCCGACGTGGTAGCGCTCGCCGATCAGCTCGGTTACCGCCCCAACGCCCAGGGGCTGCAGGTTCAGTGTGGTGCTGCGCACCGTTGCTGGTAGGGCAAGGGGTGTACTGCCGGCTGGCGCATCATTGCGCCGGGCGAAGATCAGCAACAGGTTGCCGGGTGCGTGAGCGAGCAGTTGCGCCAGCAGCTGCTGGCTGGCGTCGTCGGCCCACTGCAGGTCATCGAAGAACAGCACCAGCGGCTGGCCGGGGCGGCTGAACACCTGCAGGAATTCGACGATCGCGCGCTGCTCCTTCTGCAGTGCCAGGCGCGTGGGCTTGGCCGGCAGATCGGGCAGGGGGCCGAGGATCAGGTGCAGGTCTGGCGCCAGCTTGCCGAGCAGTCGGCCATGGCCTTTGATGCGGCGCAGGATCTCGCGGCGCAGGGTGTCGAGGTCCTGGCTGTTCTTGGCCAGCAACTGGGTGGTCAGCGCGCCGAGAATTTCGACCCAGGGCGCGTAGGACACGGACTGGGCAACGCTGTTGCACTTGCCGATGGCCCAGTAGCCTTTGGCGTTGGCCTTGAGAGCTGCCTCGACCAGGCTCGACTTGCCCATGCCGGCGGCGCCGTTGATGAACAGGGCATGTGGATTGCTGTCGCGGCGCAGGGCCTTGAGCAGCATGGCAATGGCTTTCTGTTCGGCGCAGCGGCCATACAGGCGTGCACGGCTGGGCGTGACCGGGTCGGCACAGCCTGGTTCGAAGGCCTCCATGGTCTTGCTGGCATCCCACTGCCGCTGGCAGTGGGCCAGGTCCACCGCCAGGGCGCGGGCACTCTGGTAGCGGGCGTCCGGCTCTTTGGCCAAGGCCTTGGCCAGGATCCGGCTGAGGGGTTGCGGCACATTGCTGTCCACTTCGCAGGCCGCTCGCGGCTGCACGCCGGCATGCAGCTGGCGCCAGTGCTGGGTGTCGCGCCCGGCCAGCGGCAGTTCGCCCAGCAGTAGCTGGTAGAGGATCGCGCCCAGGGCATAGATGTCGCTGCGTCGGTCGCTGCTGCTGCCGTGCGGGCAGACCTGTTCCGGCGCCAGGTACGCCCAGTTGCCGAGCGGGGTGCCCTGTTCGCTGATCAGCTCCGCCGGGTCGGCGCGAAAGCAGCCCAGCCGCACTCGCTGATTGGCGTGCAGACACACATGCTCGGGCTGCAGCGCGCCGTGCAGTACATTGCGTTCGTGCGCCTGGGCCAAGGCATTGGCCGCGTTCACCGCGATCTCGAGAAACGGCGCCAGGGCCGTCGGGCCTTCAGCGATCAGGTCAGCGAGGGAGCGGTCGGCCGGGTACACCAGCAGCGGGCCTTCGGCCGAACGTACGAGCGCCGAGGGGATCACCGCCCACTGCGGGTCCAGTTGCAGGCGGTAGTCACGCTCCAGGCGCTGGCAGGCGGCTGGGGCCTCGCGCGGGGCGCGTACGGCTATCCAGGCCTGGTGGGTGGCAGGGTCTTGAAGACGGAAGTAGCTGAGCTCACCTTCCTGGCCGAGCGCGCTGATATCGCACCGGTTCAGCCAGCCCTCATCCACCGACTGGTCGTAATCGATGGGCCTGTGGGCAAGGCGTTCATCGAGCATAAAGCACCCCCTGCTAGCGACATCATGAAGCGCGAGTATACGCAGCCGGCCCAGTACGGATGCGGGCTGCAGCCGGCCTGGCAGGAACGGGCACGCTGTTGTCCGTTATCGTCCCCTGGGGGCTGGCGGGCTTTTGTATAGTCCTCAAGCCAACCTATCCCTCGGGATAATTGTCTGAATGCGTACGCAGGCCTAGGCTGGCGGGGCTGCGAATACGCCTGTGCCCGCGCGAGGAAGCCATGATCCGAATCGGTAATGCCCAGGTGTCGCTGGAGCGGCGCGAAGCCTTTGTTGACGGCAAACCGGTCCTGTTGGGCGGGCGTGCCTTCGAGGTGCTGGCCACGCTGATCAGGGCCAATGGCCGGGTGGTCGGCAAGGAGGAATTCTTCAGCCAGGTATGGGCCGGCACGGTGGTCGAGGACAACAACTTGCAGGTGCAGGTGTCTTTGCTGCGCAAGGCCTTTGGCGACCGCGGCCTGATCCAGACCGTGCCGCGCCGGGGCTACCGCCTGGCCGCCGAGATCAGCCTCGAAGTACCTGGCAAGGCGCTGGACAAGTCGCCGTTGTGCGCTGTGGCCGACACTGTCGAGCTGTTCGATGAGCGCTTGAACGTGCCGGTGCTGGTGGTGGATGACGACCCGTCGGTGCGCACGGCGTTGGGCCGTCTGCTGCGCTCGCAGGACATCCCGCATCATTTGTTCGCCAGTGCCGAGGCACTGTTCGAGGCCCGCCTGGAAACCCCCTATGCCTGCCTGTTGCTGGACATGCACCTGCCCGATACCAGCGGCCTGGAGGTGCAGGACGCGCTGCGCCGGCTGGCGCTGCCCTGGCCGATCGTGTTCATGACCGGCTTCGGTACCATCCCGATGACCGTCCAGGCCATGCGCGCCGGGGCCGTGGAGTTCCTGACCAAGCCGTTCGACGAAGACCAGCTGCTGACACTGTTGCAGGCGGTGCGCGCACGTGCCGTGGCCGAGGGGCGCAAGTGGCGCCATGCGCGGCAGGTCGAGGAAAAATACCAGCGCCTGACCCAGCGCGAGCGCCAGGTGTTCTCGTTGGTGGTCGGCGGCCTGTCGCACAAGCAGATCGCCAGGCAGATCGGCACCAGCGAGGTGACGACCAAGGTGCACAAGAAGAACATCATGAACAAGATGCAGTCCCGTTCACTGCTGGAGCTGGTGGCCATGCACAACGTCATCGGGTTGCAGCCTGAGGGCCTGGGCGGCGCATGAGCAGAGCGGTGTGCATCGTCGACGACGATGCGTCGGTGCGCAAAAGCCTGGCCAACCTGCTGCGTTCGGCAGGGCTCGAGACTTTGTCGTTCGCTGCGGGGGACCTGTTCCTGGCCTCGGCATTGGCACGGCAGGCGGGGTGTGTGCTGCTCGATCTGAAGATGCCTGGGATGAGCGGGCTGGCGGTGCAACGCGAGCTGGCCCGGCTGGGGTGGGGTTTGCCGGTGATCTGCATGTCGGCGCATTGGGATGAAGGGGCGGTGCGGGCGGCGATGGCGCTTGGGGCACTGGTGTGCCTGGGCAAGCCATTTTCCGAAGAGGTGCTGCTGAAGGTGGTTGAGGATGCTTTGGTGGGCAGCCAGTGAAGCCTGTAGCGGCCCTTTCGCGGGTGAACCCGCTCCCACATGTACTGCGCTGGTCTCAAGAACTGTGCAGTACCTGTGGGAGCGGGCAAGCCCGCGAAGAGGCCGATAGCTTCAACCGCCATCTCAGCACACTTGCGCAATCAATATGCTTGTAGCGAGGTAATGCTCGCCGCAATCTAACTGCTCCCTGGCCGGTACTGCAGCGCCTCGGCAAGATGCGCCCGGCCAATTGCCTGGCTACCCTCCAGATCCGCCAGCGTTCGCGCCACCTTCAGCAACCGGTGTGCCGCGCGCAACGACAGGGACAGCCGCTCACAGGCCCCCTCCAGCCAAGCCTGGTCCGCCGCCGCCAACCCACAATGGCGGCGCAATCCCTCAAGGTCGAGAAACGCATTCGCACACCCCTGCCGCCGCTGTTGCACTTCGCGCGCTTCGGCCACCTTGGCCGCGACATCGGCACTGGTCTCGCCGCAGGGCTGGTTGTTCAGCGTGGTGCTCTCCCGGGCCACGGTCAGGTGCAGGTCGATACGGTCCAGCAGCGGCCCGGACAGCTTGTTGCGATACCGCGCGATCTGCTCGGTGCTGCAGCGGCAGCGGCCGGTAGGGTCGCCCAGGTAGCCACAAGGGCAGGGGTTCATTGCCGCCACCAGTTGGAAACGTGCGGGGAAACGCACCTTGTCGCGGGCCCGGGCAATCACGATCTCGCCCGACTCGAACGGAGGGGGGTATACTCACATAAAAGGAGATACTGATGCCTAAGGCTTACGCGTATGTGAGGTATTCATCAACTATCCAGGAGACCGGCGATTCGGTTGATCGGCAGGTCAGTCCGCTCGAAAGCTTCGCAAAGGAGTCTGGAATCCCAGTAGTCGAAGTTCTTATTGATGAAGGGGTGTCCTCGTTTCGCGGTGATAATGCAAAAAAGGGAAAATTGAAAAGCCTGCTTGACCGCATAGAGTCAGGAGAGATAGAGGCAGGCGATTATGTGGTAGTCGAGTCCATTGATCGTATTACTCGTCAACGTCTAATCAATGGGGTCGATTTACTACAATCTATTCTAAGACGTGGCGTAAGAATATTCACAACGGCGGACAGGCAGACTTATTCTTATGATGATCCTGCCGAGGATTTTCGAACGTTGATGAAAATTGGACTTATCGCTGAAAGGGCAAATAACGAGTCGGCTGAGAAGTCAAGGAGAAGACGGTCGGCATGGAAAAAAGCAAAGAGAGAAGCAGTATCCGGCAGTAAGAAATTTAATGCTGCTCGTCCTCCTTACGGTATTCGATACGATAAGGACGCTGAGGCTTTCGTCGTTGTGGAAGAAGAAGCAGCTGAGATCAGGAAAATTTTTGAGCTGTTAAAAGTGATGGGGGTTTCCAACGCCATCAAAGAGGTTAATAAGGATTCCAAACGAAAGTGGACGCCTAAGGCAGTTTCACTAATGATACAGTCCAAATATCCAATTGGCGTTCTCATGTCTCAGCGACGTGGCGAGAACTATGATAGAATTTTTGAAGAATATATAGATGGCTATTATCCAAATATAGTTTCGTATACTGAGTATCAATCTGCCCTTGCTGCGATTGCATCACGTAAGCGTAAAACAGAATACGGCAAGTCCACAGTTGGGCACGTCAATATTTTTCGGCATGTAGTCAAGTGCCGGAAATGTGGGGCCAGTTTGTTTTTTGAACGTCAGAGGGGTTCAAAAAACGAATTGTATGCATATTTGCACTGCTCAACCAAAAAAGAGTTGAAGGGTGGTTGTGAGCAGCGGATGCGTTTCGACCTTGCGTTCGGCATGTTGTTGAGCTTAGCAAAACTACTTACTGAGGCAGAGAATAAGCCTGTAGGCTTTAGAAGAATTCGTGACGACGCAAACGTGAATGCTTGGCTGAGAAAAAAGTATTCTAACCTAAAATCCGTGACTTCAGAGATCACGGTTATCAAGCGAGAGGTCCATGTCAGCGAAAAAGATCAACATGTACTTACAGAGATACGGAAACTAAGGAATGGATTCTCAAAATTTCTTACCGCTTCTCCTCTCTCGGAAAGTCGGTTAAGAAAAAGTCTGCGGGAAGAGACCGAGAAACTAGCTAAACTCAAAACTACATATGCAAATTATGATGAAAGCTTAAGTCAGTATGATGGTGCTATTCCGAAAGTATTGATTCGAAAGCTTGCTGACCTAGAGCTTGATATAGCTACTCAAGTTCAAGTCGTAGATGAACTTGGTGCGCAGGTCGACTCGGCGAATATCGATGTCAAAATAGCAGATGTTAATGATCTAATTGAAAAGTTCTCTACCGAGCCTGGAAGATTAGAACTCAATAGTTTTTTCAAGTCACAGGCTATCAACTTTTACTTTGAGTTTGATCCGGACTCTCGTATCGTTACTATGGATGTCAAGCAGGGGGGAACGCTTTTAACAAATCTCGCGCGACCTTTTGCTCTCCATAGACCGCTGCGTGATTTTGGTATTTCAAGATTGGCGGACCTATACGAATAAGCGAAAGGTTCAATTTCCCGGTTTAGACCGAATTGAGACACCCCTAGATTTCCTCATCCCCCTCCATCTAGGGGGCCTCCCTCTTAATTCTGTAGACTGTCGCAACCCCGCAGTCGGCAAGCTTAGCTACTTCCTGCATGCTAAGGTCTGGGTTGCGACTAATTATAGATTTCACACGATCCCATAACTCTTTGTTCTTTTGCTTTCCTCTGGGAGACCATGTCGGGTCATTGATGCGTTTGTTAATCAAGCCTTCGCGGATACGTTCCACACGTTTCTGTTGATCGAGGCGAGCCATCGTCGCCATCAAATCAATCAACATACTGTTGATAACCTGCATGACTTCCCCAGTGATTCCTTGACCAAACATTTCATGGCTAGTCGGTAAATCAGCTATTACCAAACGCAGTCCTTTTAACTTAATCGTATGCTTGAGTTTCTCCCAGTCGTTAATGGATAGCCGGCTGAGTCTATCCACTGATTCTACTAGGAGTATGTCGCTTTGCTTGGCACATTCCAGAAGTCGGTTTAATTCAGGTCGCTCTAGCTGAGTGCCGGAGATATTTTCAGAATATACCGCAACGACAGACAAGTTTTTTTGTCTTGCGAATTCAAGCAGCGAGTTTTTTGCTCGGTTCGCATCCTGATCGCGGGTACTGGCACGTAAGTACAAGTGAGTACTCAAGGTTCTATCCTTTATCATGCTTGTCTATAGACTAATGATAATCCTATCATATGGCTATCATCAAGTGATTTTTGATAGTCTTTGAGAGCATTTCTTCGCCAATCGTTTAGTTAGAGATAAACGATCGATTCAGGAACGCAGCTTCTCTATGGACTCGACGATGGAAACACTTCCAGCGTCTAGGGCATGTAAAGCCATCAAGACATTTTCATGGGTATTCACGCTGCCACGCTGTGCTACCCAGCTTGACACCTCTTCTATTGCTGCCCGTAGCGCCGTTTGGTTAAGCAGAAGCTGTTCAAGTGCATTCGCCACGATTTCATCATTCTGCATGGTCAATTCTTTTCCCTGAGAGAGTGGCTATAGCTTCGTCCAGCTCACGCATAAATGCGACAAAATCGCAGCCGAACACCGTACATAGATCATGGATTTGAATGATGTCCAGTCTTCGAGAACCGCGTTCTACGTCACTCATAAAGGATTGTGGCCTCCCTAATGCAGCCGAGCACTCTGTTTGCGTTAGCCCTGCTGACGCGCGTTTCGTCTTTATGAGCGCCAGGAAAATCTCATACTCTCTACGATAGATCGCTTTAGTCATGCTGCTGGTCCATTGTCAAGGGGCAGCATGCAAGCTATATCTGCTTTTCGGATATCTGAAAATCAGATATTCTTCCTCTTGGCAGTAGC
>NZ_JAFGYJ010000338.1:0-495 GCF_017490805.1 Pseudomonas sp. 43(2021) | reverse complement strand
CGGTGATAACGGTCTTGCCGTCGCTCAGGGTGAAGGTCAGAGCCGAGTGGCTGTTGATCGGCAGACCGTCTTTGTTGGTCAGCGTGATGGTGTAGGTGATCTCGCCGCCTTCGGTGACCGAAGGGGTGGCGGTCAGCTTGGCCACCACTTCGTCGGTGGTGTCGGTCACTTGAACCGAAGCGTCGCCGCCCAGTTGCAGGTTCTCGAAGGTACGACCATCAACGTCCACAGCGGACTTGATGCCCAGGCTGATCTGGCCAGCATCGTTGTAGACGTCATCGCCTTGCGCAGCATGGGTGTACGGTGCACTGGTTTCCCCAGCCTTGATGGTGACCTGGGCATTGTTGCTCAGGGTCACGACCAGGTCGTGGGCCAGCGCCTGGTTGATGTGCACAGTGAAGGTCGGCTTGACGTTCTCGGCCACCGACGCCTGATCGGCGGTGATGGTGACCTGCACCAGGTCGCCTTGGTTGCCGGTACCCGGGGTGCCCGAGC
>NZ_JAFGYJ010000337.1:0-496 GCF_017490805.1 Pseudomonas sp. 43(2021) | reverse complement strand
GGGTTGGAAGTGCGCGCCATCGACAGGGTGCCGCGAACGTTGTGCAGGCCATTGCTGGCCTCGTTCTTGATCGGCGCCTTGGTTTCTTTCTGTTGCATCTGCTGGGTGAAGCCGCCGCCCTGAGCCATGAAACCCGGGATCACGCGGTGGAAAATGGTGTTGTTGTAGAAGCCGCTGTCGACGTATTCAAGGAAGTTCTTCGTGCTGATCGGTGCCTTGACCGGGTCCAGTTCGATTTCGAGCTGGCCGTTGGTGGTGTCCAGCAGCACGTGGGGCGCCTTGGCCGGGGTAGCAGCCATCAGGTTGGCGGCAAACAGTACGGAGCCGGCGGCGAGGGCGAGTTTTTTCAGCATGGGTCAGTGATCCTGAGAGTGAAGGTCGGCTGTGGCGAGAAAATCCAGCAGCGTGTGATTGAAGCGTTCGGGTTGATCGAGCGGGGTGGCATGGCGCGAGTCGTCAATGACCACCAGCCGCGCATCCGGCAGCAGTTTTACAT
>NZ_JAFGYJ010000336.1:0-496 GCF_017490805.1 Pseudomonas sp. 43(2021) | reverse complement strand
CAATGGTCATTTGCTGGAAAAGACTGAATTCGGCGAGCAGGGTTTATCGCTGGTCACCCAATACCAGCGCGACGCGGCTGGAAGGTTGCGGGTCAAGAACCTGCCCGATGGCGCCAAGATCCGCTACGACTACGACCGCCCCGGGCGCTTGGTTGCCGTCGATGACGACCAGAACCATCCGCTGGCCTTCGAGTATGACCGTCAGGATCGGCTGATCACCGAACATCAGGGCTGGGGCACCTTGCGCTACGCCTATGACGCCTGCGGCCAGCTCAAACGCCTGCGCCTGCCGGACAACAGCAAGCTCGACTATCACTACGCCAAGGGCGGTGCGCTGTCGGCCATCGACCTCAACGGCACGCCGCTCACGCGCCACGTCTACCACTGCGGTCGTGAACAGCAACGCCAGCAGGGTCTGCTGCTCAGCGAATATTCCTACGACGATCAGGGCCGCTTGCTCGCCCACGCTGTAGGCCATCGCCACGCCTCGCTGTAC
>NZ_JAFGYJ010000335.1:0-497 GCF_017490805.1 Pseudomonas sp. 43(2021) | reverse complement strand
GGTCAGAATCGGCAGGCCCGAGGCCTTGGCCAAGCGTGCGGCGTAACGCTGGCGCTCAAGGCCGACGCCGGTCGGCTGGTCTTCGCCCCAGGCCAGATCACCGCGCTCACGCCCCGAGCCCAGCACCACGATCGCATCGGCGCGTTGCGCCAGCGTTGCCCACTCCTGCCGCGCCAGCGGCGGCTCTCGTTCCAGCGCCTTGGCGCTCCACTGCACGACCACCGGCAGGCTCATCAGCCACAGGCCGCCAAAGCCGAGGGCAAAACACACACCCGCCAGACGCGGCCGTGAGCGGCGCAGCCACCAGGCGGCCAGCAACAGCAGCAAAAGAATGCCGGGCGGCAGTAAAAGTTGTTTGATGAAATAGCGAAGGGGCATCGGGCATCTCCAAAGATGCCCGAAGCCTAAGAGTGTTGATTACGCGTTACAACCAGTAGGCCGGATCCGGTTGCAAAAGATCCGTTTCATGACCTGCCATGCGCTTACTTGGCCTGCAC
>NZ_JAFGYJ010000334.1:0-497 GCF_017490805.1 Pseudomonas sp. 43(2021) | reverse complement strand
GCGTGACCATTTGCTGGCGAAACGGGTTGTTATGTTGCTGATGGCGGATCTTGTAGTCCACATCCCACTGCCCGCCGGGCAACAGAAATGCCTGCGCGGCGACTTCATCGGCCATGAGAAAGCGCAGGTTCAGGCCTTTGAGCGCATTGAGGCCGAAATACAATTTGCGCGAATCGAACAGACGCCGCGCCTCTGCAAGCAGTCCCGCTGATCCGGAGCGCCGAGAGGTGACAGACCAGTCAATGAGTCTGGCGAGGATCTTCTCCGCTGCGCTGGCGCTCAAATCCTGTTCGGTGGCCTGGGCGAGGTTCTGAATGACCAGCACTGCCGCCAGTTCCGGGTCGCTCAGGCTGGCCAGTGTCGCGTCACCCTCGGGCTGCAACAGCGCCGTACACGCATCATGGGTGATGGGCAGAAATACCGGGGTGGCCAAATCAAAATGTTCCGGGTGCATACAACCTCGCCGCCTGGGCTTTAATACAACACCAGATCAGTCC
>NZ_JAFGYJ010000333.1:0-497 GCF_017490805.1 Pseudomonas sp. 43(2021) | reverse complement strand
GTCTGCGAACAGGCAAAGGCTTGCGCGGCGCTGTTTGTGGTTTGAACTGGGCTCCGACGCGCTCGGCCTGATCGGAGGAAGTGTATTTCTGCCTGTTTTCTGTCCTTCAGTATGCGTTTAACCGATTGCTCAGGCGCTTGTTTAAATCTGACTGGTGACAGTTATCCGAAGCCTACCTTGTCTTGCGCCTCCCCCTACACCTAAGACAGAATCCGCCGGCTTGTGCGTCTAGCCTGCGGGTTTTATCGTCTCCGGGTCACTGAAAACAGTGATCGGGTTTGGTAGCCCGCTCCGTCAGAAGCACAAGACTACTGTCTTGCGATGACGTTTCTCGTCTTCGTTTTATGGTGGTCATGCGCGGGGCGTCTTCGGATGCGCCGGGGTTCCTGACGACCGGTCTACCAACCTGCGTATGGCCTCCACCCTTCGTTTGGTAGCGAGAGTGATGGCTCCTTTTCGTTAATCCGTCAGGAGTTACACCAGGTTCAAACCAACAC
>NZ_JAFGYJ010000332.1:0-498 GCF_017490805.1 Pseudomonas sp. 43(2021) | reverse complement strand
CGCTCGTCCTGATCGTCGAGGTCGGACTGGAAACCGGCGTCGAGCATCTCGCGCACCGGCTCGATCATCGAGTACGGCATGGTCACGTGCAGATCGCCGCCACCGCCATCGAGTTCGATGTGGAAGGTGGAGACCACAATCGCTTCGCTCGGGCCGACGATGTTGGCCATGGCCGGGTTCACTTCCGAGTTGATGTACTCGAAATTGACTTCCATGATCGCCTGCCAGGCTTCTTTCAGATCGACGAAAGCCTGCTCGAGCACCATGCGCACTACGCGCAGTTCGGTCGGGGTGAATTCCCGCCCTTCGATCTTGGCGTGACGGCCGTCGCCACCGAAAAAGTTGTCCACCAGCTTGAACACCAGTTTGGCGTCGAGGATGAACAGCGCGGTGCCGCGCAGCGGTTTGATCTTGACGAGGTTGAGGCTGGTCGGCACGTACAGCGAGTGCACGTATTCGCCGAACTTCATCACCTGCACGCCACCGACAGCCACGTCC
>NZ_JAFGYJ010000331.1:0-499 GCF_017490805.1 Pseudomonas sp. 43(2021) | reverse complement strand
GCAAGGGCCAGTTGCTCGATACGCAAGTCAGCGATGTCTTCGTCAATATTCCTCACGTACCGGCCGGACAGAACAGCCATCTGTTGCTCGATGGCGCGTTTGCCGGTGGCCTGGGCGATGGTTTGAAGATTCTTCAGGACGCGCCGATCGGCACCGGCGAAACCTTTGCCGGTTGGGAGGGCGCCGGTGATCTGAATGGCAAGCTCAAACTGGACATTCCGCTGGCCAAGGGCGAGCAACCGAAAATCCTCGTCGATTTCAAAACTGCCAACGCGCGGCTGAAACTGGCCGAACCGAAACTGGAACTGAGCCAGCTCAAGGGCGATTTCCGCTTCGACAGCAATAAAGGCCTCAGCGGCCAGAACATTTCTGCGCGGGCGTTCGACAAACCGGTCACTGCGCAGATATTCGCGGATGGCAGCCCCAACCAGATCAAGACCCGGGTTGCGGCGTCGGGGCAGGTCGAAGTGAAAAAGCTCACCGACTGGCTGGGCGTGAC
>NZ_JAFGYJ010000033.1:0-54004 GCF_017490805.1 Pseudomonas sp. 43(2021) | reverse complement strand
ATACATCGATTACTACAACCATGATCGAATCAAGATGGGGCTGGCCGGCCTGAGTCCCGTGGCATACAGGAATCAGGCCGCAGCAGCCTAATCAAAGATTGTCCAACAAATGGGGCGCACCTCAGGGACATCACAAGCCTTGAGGGCTGTGGAGAACCTGTGGGAGCGGGTTCACCCGCGAAGAGGCCGGTACAGGCTTAAGCTGAAAGCCCAGCCAGCGCCTGCTGTGCCTCGTCCAGCTCCAGCTCGCTGAACACCAGCACCCCCGCCCGCCGCAGCAATGCCGTGGTCACCCCTTCCCCCGCCACCTTCACACCAGTGAACGTGCCGTCATAGGTCAACCGGTTGCCACACGAAGGGCTACCCGCCTTCAGCACCGCCACGCGAATGCCGTGCCGGCGCACCAGCTCCAGCGCCCGTTGCGCCCCGGCCAGGAACTCGGCGCTGACATCCTCGCCCGTCACCGTCAGCACCTGCGCGCCACCGTCGAGCACCTCACCACCCTGCCCGCCCGGTATCTCTGCCGGCGGCCGTGGTGTCGGCAAGCCACCGGCCACTTCCGGGCACAACGGCACCACGCGCCCTTCGGCCTGCCAATGCTGCAAAAGGTCGGGGTGGCCACTGGCGCGGCCGTCATAGCGCACTGGCTGCCCCAGCAGGCAGGCGCTGACCAGCACCTTGGGCAGGTCAGAACAGGTCATTGCCACGGCGCCGGAACCACCCGGTCAACGAAAGCCGCTCACGCCCGGCCGGCAGCACCTCATGGGGCACCTCGCCCGACAGGAACACTACCAGGCAGCCAGCCACCGGCTCGACATCATGCTCGACACCGTCCGCCAGGAACATGCGCAACTGGCCACCGTCCTGCGGCTGCCAGTCTTCATTCAGGTACAGCACCGCCGACACCATGCGCCGGTCATCGTCACGGAAGCGGTCCAGATGCCGGCGATAGAATGCCCCCGGTGGGTACAGGGCAAAATGGCACTCGAAATCCTCCAGGCCGAGGAACAGGCCCCGGTTGATGGCCTGGCGCAGTTGGTCCATGGCGGCCAGGTACTGGTCGCAGGCCTCGGCCTGGCCGGGGTCGATCCACTGGATCTGGTCGCCGCGGATGGCCTCGCGTACCTCCTGGGCAGCACCGCGCCCAACCCCCGCGGGGTTGAGTTCGCCTTCGGCATCACGGCGCCGGCACTCGGCCGCCAGCGCGCGCACCAGGTCGGCAGGCAGAAACAGCGCCTGCTGGGACCAGCCATGGGTGGCCAGATCGTCGACGACGGCCGCAAGCATCGGGTGTTCAGGGGAGATGTGCATGGCGCGCATCATATCCATTAGCCATGCCGGCGCACAGCGCCACTTGGCCGAGAAGCTCGCGGATATCTCGACAAACCGGCGCCCGGCCAAGGACAATAGCCACCTGCCGACAGGAGTCCTGAATGCGCCGTCTGTTTTCCCTGATTCTGCTGATGATCTGCACCGTGCCTGTCTGGGCAGACAACCTGGATCAACTGTACAAGGCCGCCGGCTGGCCCGACCAGCGCGCCCATTTCAACGATGCCCTGACCGCCGCCCAGGAACGCTACCGCAACAGTTTGCCACCCGCCGTGTACCAGGCGCTGGTCAACAACAGCAACCAGCGTTTCCAGGCCCAGGCGGTGGACCGGCGCGCCCAGGCGCAGCTGCGCGCAACCTTGGCCAACCCGGCACCGGCGCTGGCCTTTTTCCGCTCGCCGCTGGGCCGCAAGGTGGTAGCCGCCGAGCTCAAGGCCACACGCAAGGATGAACTGGCCAGGAATGCCAAGGGCCTGCCGAAAATCCAGGCCAGCGACGACCGCCTGCTGATCATCGGCCACCTGGCCCAGGCTCTGCCGGCGCGCGAAGCCGGCGCCGAAGTGAGCCTGGCCATCGCTGGAGTGGCGGCCGATAGCCTCAGCTCGATGATCCCCGGCCTGTTCGGCAGCGGCCAGGCCCAGGGCCTGCTCGACGGCCAGCGCCAACGCCTGATGAACCAGATCGGCGAAGACCTCAACAACACCTTGCTGTATGTCTACCGTGACCTGTCCGATGCCGAGCTGGAAGAGTTCGCCACCTTTGCCGAGTCGCCAGATGGCAAGGCTTACTACCAGGCCGCCCTGGCCGCAGTGCGCGCAGGCCTGGCGGTTGGCCAGAGCACCAACGACCTGAAGTGATCAGCCCAGGCGCTGGTCGATGAAGTCGAAGTAGCGCTGGCGAATGCCCGGTAGCTCGTTGGCCAGGTGGTGACGGGCCTCAGGCAGCATCAATATCTGTGGCTCGGCAAACTTGGCCTTGAGTACTTCAAGGTTGTACGGCCAGTCCACTGTGCCATCCGCCTCTCCTTGCACGATCAACGGCCGCCGCGTACTGCGCGGCGCGGCCTCGATGCGCTTGACCCAGGCAATCAAGGCGCCCACCCAGGCCGTTGGCAGGCGGCGCGGTTGCAGCGGGTCGGCTTCCAGAAACGGCAGAAAGGCCGGGTCATTGGTGTTCTCACTGAAACGCCGTTCGATGCCGTTCACGAAGTGACGCAGCACGCGATAGCTCAGCTTCGACCAGCGCCAGGCACAGGGCCGCACCAGCGGTGCCAACAGGATGACCTGGCCATCGATGGGGCTGCGCGCGCCCTGGTTCAACAGGTGGTCCACGGCGATGGCGCCACCGGTGCTTTGCCCGCACAAGTGCCAGGGGCGCGGCAGTTGCAGCGTGCGCGCCTGTTCGAACAATGCCTCCAGCACCTGCTGGTACACCGCGAAATCACTGATGCTGGCCCGCTCGCCGCTGGACAGACCGTGGCCGGGCAGGTCGCAGCTGATCACGGCGAAACCCTGTTTGAGCGCCCAATCGATCACATGCCGGTAGAGGCCCATATGGTCGTAATAGCCGTGCAGCAGGAACAGCGTCGCGGTCGGCTGTTCGGGTAGCCAGACCTGCCCGACCAGGTCGAACCCGGCAGCCTGAAAGCCACCCAGCCAGCTATGTGCCGGCAGGTTCAGGCCATAGAAGCGCTGATAGTCCTGCGCCTGCGCCGACAACGGCTGGCGAGCGGTCAGCGGCGCCAGGCTGGTGCGCAGGAGGTCAGGGTGAAAGGCAGCGGGCATCGGGTACATCCACAGTGAAGCAAGTATTGATCTGGGATATTCAGCTCTGGCTGGCGTCGTGGCAAGCTTGCTCACCTTCGAACCACCAGCACCGCTCCTACAGGGACCGCGGAAACTTCATGAAGACTCGGCTCATCAAACCGCTGTGCACGGCAATCACCCTTCTGGTCGGCGTGACCATCCTCTGGCAGGCCTACACCACCTTCCAGGCCCGCTACCTGCGACCGTTCGACAACCAGGCGACGCTGTTCGATGGTAGCCAGCTGCGACTGCCCACCGAACTGGCTGGCCCCGGCCCGATCCGGGTAGTGCATTTCTGGGACCCGGCCTGCCCGTGCAACGTCGGCAACCAGCAGCACCTGGGCGACCTGGTCAGCCAGTTCGCCAGCCAGGGCGTGATCTTCCACGTGCTGCAAAAGCCCGGCAGCCACGGCCAACTGCCCGCCAACCTCACCGCCCTCAAGCCACTCGCCGGCCTGCCCGGCAGCGAACACCTGCCCGCCTCCCCGGCGGTGGCTATCTGGGACCGGCAAGGCCACCTCGCCTACTTCGGCCCCTACAGTGAAGGCGCGGTGTGCAACGCCAGCAACAGCTTCGTCGAACCGATCCTCAAGGCGCTGCTCGACGGCCGCCAGGTGAGCGCCTCCAATACCCTGGCGGTGGGCTGCTACTGCTCTTGGGCCGGCTGACGCACCCGAGCCGGGTTGCCCACGACTACCGCGCCCGCCGGCACGTCACGGGTGACCACGCTACCGGCACCCACCACGGCGTTGTCACCGATGGTCACCCCCGGCAGGATGATCGCCGCGCCGCCGATCCACACGTTGTTGCCGATGGTCACCGGCCGACCGCTCTCCAGCCCGGTGCGGCGCACCTCGGGGTCGAGCGGGTGGTCGGCGGTATAGATCTGCACGTTGGGGCCGATCTGGCAGTCGTCACCGATACGCACCGGCAGCACGTCGAGGATCACGCAGCTGAAATTCATGAAGGTATTGCGGCCGACGCTGATGTTGTAGCCATAGTCGCAATAGAACGGCGGGCGGATCACCGCGCCTTCACCGACCTGGCCAAAGTGCTCTAGCAGCAGCCCGTGACGTGCGTCGTTGAGCAACTCGACACTGCTGTTGTAGCGGTGCATCCAGTGCTTGTTGGCGATCTGCTCGGCCTGCAGCTCGGGGCAGCCAGCGTGATAGAGCTGGCCTGTAAGCATTTTCTGTTTTTCGCTAAGGGACATGGAAACTCCTTCCTGGGGCTATGCTCTGTTCGCGAATCCGCCGATCATCGGACCACATTTTTCGCTTGAACGCACAAGGAGCCTGCATGAAGCGCAGCCTGACCCTGTTGGCCGTGGTAGTTGCCGTGGCCGCCGGCGCCGGATACTGGTATGTGCAGGGCAAGCTGCCACAACGCGAGGGCGAGGTGGCCATCGCCGGCCTGCAGGCCCCGGTCAGCGTGCGCTACGACGCCCGCGGCGTACCGCACCTGCAGGCGCAGAGCGAACCGGACCTGTACCGTGCCCTCGGTTACGTGCATGCCCAGGACCGGCTGTTCCAGATGGAGATCCTGCGCCGCCTGGCCCGGGGCGAGCTGGCCGAGGTGCTGGGTGACAAGCTGCTGCCCACCGACACCCTGTTCCGCAGCTTGCGCATTCGCGAGCAGGCAGCACTGATGGCCAAGCGTCAGGACCGGCAAGCGCCCGCCTGGCAAGCCCTGCAGGCCTACCTTGAGGGGGTGAACAGCTGGCAGGCCAGCCACCCCAAGCCCATGGAGTTCGACCTGCTGGGCATCACTGCGCGCCCGTTCAGCGCCGAAGACACCCTGAGCATCGCCGGCTACCTTGCCTACAGCTTTGCCGCCGCGTTTCGCACCGAGCCCGCGCTGACCTACATTCGCGACCAGTTGGGCCCCGAGTACCTGAACATCTTCGATCTCGCCTGGCAGCCCGAGGGCGCCTTGGGTACACCGCTGGCCGCTGCCGACTGGCAAAGCCTGGAAGCCCTCGCCCGCCTCAGCCATGAAGCACTGGGTGACGCGGGCATCCCGCAATTCGAGGGCAGCAACGCCTGGGCCGTGGCCGGTAGCCGTACCCGCAGTGGCAAGCCACTGCTGGCCGGCGACCCGCACATCGGTTTCGCGGTGCCGGCGGTGTGGTACGAGGCCGAGCTGTCGGCGCCCGGTTTCAACCTGTATGGCTACTTCCAGGCGCTCAACCCGTTCGCCCTGCTCGGCCACAACCGCGACTTTGGCTGGAGCCTGACCATGTTCCAGAACGACGACGTCGACCTGATCGCCGAACGCACCAACCCGGCCGACGCCAACCAGGTGATGGTCGATGGCAAATGGCAGGCGTTGGAGAAGACCGAGCAGCAGATCGCCGTCAAAGGCGAAGCACCGGTCACCCTCAGCCTGCGCCGCTCGCCCCACGGCCCGATCGTCAACGACGTGCTGGGCGCCACCGCCGGGCCCACGCCTATCGCCATGTGGTGGGCGTTCCTGGAAACCGAAAACCCGATTCTCGACGGTTTCTACCAGCTCAACCGCGCCAATACCCTGGGCAAGATGCGCGAGGCCGCGGCCAAGGTGCATGCGCCGGGGCTGAACCTGGTCTGGGCCAATGCCCGTGGCGATATCGGCTGGTGGGCGGCGGCGCAGTTGCCGATCCGCCCCGACGGCGTCGATCCCGCGTTCATCCTCGACGGTGGCAGTGCGCAGGCCGACAAGCTCGGCTTCTATCCATTCAGCGTCAACCCGCAACAGGAGAACCCGGCGCGCGGCTACATTGTCTCGGCCAACTACCAGCCGCCGGCGGTGGTGCCGGTACCGGGCTATTACAACCTGCCGGACCGTGGCCGCCAGCTCGACCGCCACCTGGCCGACCCCGAGGTGAAGTGGGACACCCAAAACAGCCAGGCGCTGCAACTGGACACTGCCAGCGACCATGGCCCGCGCACCCTTGCACCACTGCTGGCAACGCTACGTGCAGTGGCCGAAGGTGACGAAGAGAAAGAGCTGGTCGAGCAACTGGCAGCCTGGGGCGGCGACTACCCGCTCGACTCTACCAGCGCCACACTGTTCAACCAGTTCCTCTACGAACTGGCATTCGCGGCCCTGCATGACGAACTGGGCGACACCTGGTTCCCGGTGCTGATCAGCACCCGCGCCATCGACGCCGCCCTGCCGCGCCTGGCGGCGGATGCCGATTCGCCCTGGTGGAGCACTCGCGGAGGCAACCAGCGCACCGACCGTACCGCCGTGGTACGCACGGCGTGGCAGAACAGCTTGAAGCACCTGCGGGAGACTGTGGGCAGTGACCCGGCCAGCTGGCAGTGGGGCAAAGCGCATACCCTGACCCACAACCACCCGCTGGGGGTCAAAAAGCCGCTGAACCTGCTGTTCAACGTCGGCCCGTTCGCTGCACCGGGCACCCATGAAGTGCCGAACAACCTCTCGGCGAAAATCGGCCCGGCGCCATGGCCGGTGACCTATGGGCCGTCGACTCGGCGGCTGGTCGACTTTGCCGATGCCGGGCAGGCGCTGACCAGCAACCCGGTCGGCCAGAGTGGTGTGCCGTTCGACAGGCATTTTGCGGATCAGGCCGAAGGGTATGTGCAGGGGCAGTACCAGAAGGCGCAGATGGGGGTGATTCCGGCGCAGAGTACCTTGCGTCTGGTGCCAGTACCGTAGGGCTGCAAAGCGGCCCTCGACAATTTCGAATACCCTACAGCACTCCCGGCCGAGACCCATTCCATGCAAAGACACTTCATCGAAATCGACGGCGCCCGCATGAGCTACATCGACCAGGGCCAGGGTTTCCCGGTCCTGCTCGGCCACAGCTACCTGTGGTCCGCCGAGATGTGGCAGCCACAAATCGAGGCCTTGTCAGCACACTTCCGCGTCATCGTCCCCGAACTGTGGGGCCACGGCGGCTCCGATGCTCCGCCTGCCACGACCATCGACATGAGCGCCCTGGCCCGCCAGCATCTGGCACTGCTGGACGCCCTGGACATTGGCAAATGCCATTTGGTCGGCCTGTCGGTCGGCGGCATGTGGGGCGCGCAACTGGCCCTGGAACACCCCGAGCGGGTAGACCGCCTGGTGCTGATGGACACTTACCTCGGCGCCGAGCCGGAGGCGACCCGGCTCAAGTACTTCGGCCTGCTCGACGCCGCCAGTGCTGCGGGGCTGTTCCCGGAGCCATTGTTGGATATCGTCGTGCCGATCTTCTTCCATGCAGGCGGGCAGACTGTGCCGGAAGTGCGCGAAGGCTTCCGCGCAGCATTGAAGGCGAACAGCGCCGAGGTGATTCGGCACAGTCTCGATCCGATGGGGCGGGTGATCTTTGGCCGGCCAGACCTGTTGTCACGGCTGGGAGAACTGGCCAGTGAGCGGACCATCGTTGTCTGTGGCGACCAGGACATCCCACGGCCGCCGGAAGAGTCCAATGAAATGGCACGGATCATTGGCTGCCTGGCGGCGCAGATTCCGTTTGCGGGGCATATCTCCAGCCTGGAGAACCCGCGGGTGGTGAATGAATTCCTGTTGAACTGGCTGCCGCGCAACCAGTGATATTGCCGGGGCTGCCTTGCAGCCCTTGTGGGAGCGGGTTCACCCGCGAAGCAGGCAACTCGGTGTATGACACCGGCTTTGCCGGTGTTCGCGGGTGAACCCGCTCCCACAACGGCCCCATTTACCCGACTAACCCTGCCACTTGCCCCCTTCCACAATCACGCTTTCCGGCTTGGTGTCATCGCTCAGTTCCTTGCGTACATACTGGTCATACAGCTTCAGCAGAAACTTCTCCTCCCCCAGCTTGGCCAGCTCGGCATTCACCCAGTCACGCAGCTCGGTGTTGCCCTTCTTCACCGCCGGTGCAATCGGGGCTTCTTCACCCAGCAGCTCAGGCAGCACGCGGTAGCCCGGGTTCTGCTTGGCCCAGCTGAACAGAATCAGGTTGTCCTGTGCATAGGCATCGCCACGGCCGGTGGCCAGCGCTTGCAGCGACTCGCTGTTCTTCTCGAACTTGAGCAGTTTCCAGTCCGGATGGTTCTTGGTCAGCCAGATATCAGCGGTAGTGCCGGTGGTGACGATGATGGTCTTGTCGGCCAGGTCGTCGAGCTTCTGCACCGGGCTGCCATCCGCGACGATGGCCTGCACGGCAACGCGCAGGTTGGGGTTGGTGAAGTCCACCGCTTCCTTGCGCTCCGGGGTCACGGTCATGTTGGCGAGGATCAGGTCGACCTTGTCGCTCTGCAGGAACGGGATACGGCTGGCCGGCTCCACGGCAACGAACTCGACCTTGTTTTCATCGCCCAGCAGGTCCTTGGCCAGGCGCCGGCCGATGTCGGTATCAAAGCCCACGTAGCGGCCCTTTTCATCGACGAAACCGAACGGTGGCTTGTCGGTGAACACCCCGACGATCAGCTTGTCACGGGCCTTGATGGTTTCCAGGTAGCTGGTGGACGGCGAGGCCGCCGCGGGCTTGGGTGGTTCTTCAGCCTTGTTGCAGCCGGCCAGCAGGGCCAGGCCGAACAGCGGCACCAGCAGTTTGGTGAGGTTGGCAGTTTTCATGACAGTTCCTTGTGCAGTGTCTTCGGCAGGCTTTCTACGAAGGAGAATTTCTCCAGGAACTGCTGCGCGCGTGCGGTCCGCGGTCGGGTGAAGAAGCTCTCGGGGTCACCCTGTTCAAGGACCCTGCCGGCCTCCATGAACACGATGCGGTCGGCCACCGCGCGAGCGAAGGCCATTTCGTGGGTAACGATGAGCAAGGTCATACCGTCGCGGGCCAGGCCCTGGATCACCTGCAGCACCTCCTTGACCATTTCCGGGTCGAGGGCCGCGGTAACCTCGTCGAACAGCATCACCTCGGGGTTCATGCACAGCGAGCGCACGATGGCGATGCGCTGTTGCTGGCCCCCGGACAACTGCCGGGGAAAGGCGTCGCGCTTGTCCAGCAGGCCGACCCGCGCCAACAGCGCCTCGGCCTGGGCCTGCGCTTCGGCGCGCTCGCGCTTTTGCACCTTGAGCGGGCCAAGCAGCAGGTTGTCGATCACGCTCATGTGGCCGAACAGGTGATAGCTCTGGAACACCATGCCGACCCGCTGACGGATTTCGCGCCAATCGGTGCGCGGGTCGAGCAGCTCCTGCCCGGCCAGGCGCAAGTGGCCGCCGTGGGCCTGCTCCAGGCCGTTGAGGCAGCGCAGCAGCGTGCTTTTGCCACAGCCGCTGGGGCCGAGAATGACTACCACCTCGCCGGCCGCCACCTGGAGGTCGACGTCCTTGAGCACCTGGTGCTCGCCAAAGAACTTGTTGAAACCCTGGAATTCGATCAATGCGCTCATGAGTGGGCCCAGCGGCGTTCCAGCACGCGTGAAGCGGCGGACAGCGGATAACAGACGATGAAGAAGAACAGGAACAAGGCACCGTAGATCAGCACCGACTCGTAGGTGCGTTCGATGATCTGCTGGCCGGCCTTGATCACCTCGACCACGCCGATCAGCACCGCCAGCGAGCTGGTCTTGATGATTCGCGTGTAGATGTTGATGGTCGGCGGGGTCATGCGCTTGAGCGCCTGTGGCAACAGCACGTAGCCAAACAGCTGCCAGCCGGCCAGGCCGATCGACAGCCCCGCCTCGCGCTGGCCGCGCGGCAGCGAACGCAGTGCGCCTCGCACCACCTCACCCACCTCGCTGGCGCCCCACAGGCCCAGCACCAGCACCGCGCACCAGAAGCTGGGGATGCTCAGGGCAAAGAAGATCGGCAGGCCGAAGAACACCAGGTACAGCCAGACCAGCACCGGGATGGCACGGAACAGTTCCAGGTACACCTGCAAGGCGATATTCAGGGCCCGGTTGCCCAAGGTTGCCAACACACCATAAAGCACACCGCCCAGCGTCGCGAAGAGGATGCCCAGCGCGGAGATGGCCAGGGTCTGCGCCGCACCGCCTGCCAGCTGCGGCAACGCCTGCAACAGCAGTTCAGACGCCGAACTGGGCATGTTGCAGCCTCCTTTCGACATGGCGCAGCAGCAACGACAGCGGCAGGAACAGCAGCACGCAGAGCAGGGTCAGCACGGTGAGCATTTCATAGGTCTTGTAGTACAGCGCGATGTAGTTCTTGGTGGTGTAGAGGATTTCCGGCACGGCCACCGCCGACACCACGGTGGTTTCCTTGAGCAGGAAGATAAAGTTGGCGAACAGCGCCGGCAGGCTGAGGATGCCAGCCTGCGGCAGCACCACGTGGCGCAACAGCTGGCCTTCGGACAGGCCGATGGAGCGCCCGGACTCCAGCTGGGCACGGGGCACGGCCTCGACGCCGGCACGCAGCACTTCGGTCAGGTAGGCACCGCCCATGAAAGTCATGGTGATGATTGCCGCGGCAAAGCCGGAAATCTTCAGGCCCAGGCTGGGCAAGGCGAAGTAGACGAAGAACAGCTGGATCAGCAGCGGCGTGTTGCGCGCCAGCTCCACGTAGGCTTTTACCAGGCGCCACAGGTACGGGGTGCGCAATACCAGCAGTGTGGCGTTGACCAGGGCGACCAGCAGCGAGGTGGCGATGGCGATCAGGCCGACCTGCAGGGTCACGCCCACTGCCTTGAGGAAGGCGGGCAGCGTGCTGAGGATGAATGCGGTGTCGAGGGTCATGGGTAAAGCAGGTCTGCAGGGTGCGCGTGGGCACGATAGATAGACTCTAATGATCTAAAAACTTTTTAGTAAATACCTTTATAGAATATTCATATCACCGAGACGTCACGCAGTACCCTGTGGGAGCGGGCGCGCCCGCGAACACCGGCGTAGCCGGTGCCATCCACCGCGTCGCCTGCTTCGCGGGCGCGCCCGCTCCCACAGGGTCCTGCGCCCACAAGCAAAAACGCCGACACATGGTGTCGGCGTTGGGTCATGCAAGGTAATGCAAGCGCATCAGAACGCCGGCAGCACCGCACCCTGGTACTTCTTGGCGATGAATTCCTTCACTTGCGGGCTGGTCAGGGCCTTGGCCAGTTTCTGGATGGCTTCGCTGTCCTTGTTGTCCGGGCGGGCGACCAGGAAGTTCACGTATGGCGAGTCGCTGCCTTCGATCACCAGCGCGTCCTTGGCCGGGTTCAGGCCGGCTTCCAGAGCGTAGTTGGTGTTGATCATGTCCAGGTCGACCTGGTCCAGCACACGCGGCAGCATGGCCGACTCAAGCTCGCGGAACTTCAGCTTCTTCGGGTTCTCGGCGATGTCCTTGGGGGTGGCCAGGGCGTTCTTCGGATCCTTCAGGGTGATCAGGCCAGCCTTCTGCAACAACAGCAGGGCGCGGCCGCTGTTGCTGCCCTCGTTAGGGATGGCAACGGTGGCGCCTTCCTTCAGTTCGCTCAGGCTCTTGACCTTCTTCGAGTAACCACCGAAGGGTTCGACGTGCACGCCGATCACGGTATCCAGGTGGGTGCCCTTGCCTTCGTTGAAGTTCTGCAGGTACGGCAGGGTCTGGAAGTAGTTGGCGTCCAGGCGCTTCTGGTCAACCTGCACGTTCGGCTGCACGTAGTCGGTGAAGACCTTGATCTGCAGGTCCACACCTTCCTTGGCCAGGGTCGGCTTGATCAGCTCGAGGATTTCGGCGTGCGGTACCGGGGTGGCGGCAACTACCAGTTTCTCGGCGGCGGCAGCCAGGCCGGCGAACGACAGGGCAGCGGCCAGGGCAGTGGTCAGCAGGGTCTTCTTCATGGTGGTCCTTGTTCTGGTTCTGGGCCATCGACGATGGCGAATCGGGTGCCCAACCGGTTCACCAGCGGGCGTGAGGCGGACAATACCTAGATTTTTTATTCCGTAACAATATCTTTTATTTAGCTGCTTATTCCAAAAACAGACTGCCATCAGCCACTTTGCTTATGAGCCGTGTCTAGCGCGCGGGGTCGGGCAGGTCGAGGTCCTCGGCCAGGATCTCTTCGCCGTCATTCACCAGCAAGGCGAAGTGGATGACGTTCTCCAGTTCACGGGTGTTGCCGGGCCAGGGGTGCGCCTCCAGAACCTGCTGCGCCGCCTCGCTCACCAGCGGCACAGGCCGCTGCAGGCGCACGCTGTAGATGCCCACGAAGTACTCGGCCAACGGCAGGATATCGCCCGGCCGCTCGCGCAGCGGCGGCAGTTCCAGCGCCCCCTCGCGCAGGTACTGGTACAGGCGCTCGTTGAAACGCCCCGCACGCACCACCCGCGCCAGGTCGATACTGGTGGCGGCCACCAGGCGCACGTCCACTGGTTGCGGCTGTTGCGCGCCCACCCGGGTTACCTCGCGGTTTTCCAGGGCGGCCAGCAGCTTGCCCTGGATGGCCAGCGGCAAGTCGGCGATTTCGTCCAGGTACAACGTGCCGCCGTTTGCCGAGCCGAACCAGCCGGCACGGCTGCTGGCTGTACCGCCCTGGCTGCCGGCGCTGTAGCCGAACAGCTCGGCATCGGCATAGGTAGGGCTGATGCCTGCGCAGTTGACCGACACGAACAGCCCGCTGCGGTCGCTGGCCCGGTGGATCTGCCGGGCCAGCAGTTCCTTGCCGGTGCCGGTTTCGCCACGGATCAGCACCGGCAGGGGTTGCGGCGCCAGCTGCTCCAGCTCTGCGCGCAACTGCTGCGAACGCGGGTCGATGAACACCAGCGCCTTGGCGCGGATGCTCAACGGGCTCTTGTCCAGCTCGGGGAAGGTCAGCAAGGGCTGGCCAAAGGGGTTTTGAAAAGTCATGACGAACTCCCGCCCCAGGCCTGCAGTGGCCGGGCGTCAGGCAAACGGTAAACAGTAAGGGCGATCAGGCGCGGCGCAGTGCGCGCTGCTCGACCCGGCTTTGCAAGCGATACAGGTAGGCGAAGCCTTGTTCCCAGCGCTCATGGCCGGACTTGACGTTGATATGCCCGGCGTTGGTCAGCAGCCCTGCTTCGGCGCCCCATACCTGGGCCAGGTACAGCGCCCTTGGCACGCTCACGGCCGGGTCGTTGTCGGAGCTGACCACCTGGCTTGGGAACGGCAGTGCCTCGGTCGGGATCGGCGCGAAGTTGCGCAGGGCTGGCGCGCAGGTCGGCCGCTCTACATCAGCGGGTGCCACCAGTAGCGCGCCGCGTACACGCCGCAGCAGGGCCGGGCTGGCTTGCGCGGCCCAATGAGCGACGGTGATGCAACCCAGGCTGTGGGCGATCAGAATCACCGGCGAGCGCTCGGCGGCAATCGCCTGCTCCAGCGCTTGCACCCAGTCCCGGCGTTGCGGGGTCAGCCAGTCGTGCTGCTCGACCCGGGCACTGTTGGGCAGGGTGCGCTGCCAGTGACTCTGCCAATGGTTGTCTGGCGATCCTTGCCAGCCCGGCACAATCAGGTAGCGAATCGACTCATTGCGCATGGGGACGCCTCCAGTGAGTTTGCGTGCTTGGAGACAAGTATAGAGAGGGAGTTATATCAGTAAAGGAATAAGAAGCTATTTGTTAATAACTAAAATGCAATCCCTGTGGGAGCGGGTTTACCCGCGAATGCGTCGGTGACGCCTACATCGCATTCGCGGGTAAACCCGCTCCCACAGGGGGCATCGATATCAATGAAATCCAGACAAAAAAAGGGGCCATCCCCTGCCAAGAGATATGGCCCCTAAGCACTTGCCTGAAGAGAAGTGGCAGGTTTAGCGCGCGGTAATCACCGCCAGCTTGCTGATCCCGGCACGTTCGATAGCCGCCATGGCCCGCGCCACCTCGCCGTAGTTCACGCCGTCATCAGCCTGCAGCTGTACACGCACGTCCGCGTCCTTGTCCTTGGCAGACTTGAGGCTGGTTTCCAGCAGGTCGGGCTGGATCTCGTCCTTGTTGATGAACAACTTGCCGTCACCATCGATGCTGACCACCAGCGGGTCCTTCTGCTCCACCGGGGCCACGGCCTCGGTCTTGGGCAAGTTGATGGGGATGGCATTGGTCAGCAGCGGCGCAGTGACGATGAATACCACCAGCAGCACCAGCATGACGTCCACCAACGGCGTGACGTTGATTTCACTGAGGACTTCGTCGCTATCCTGGGTCGAAAAGGCCATGTCAGGACGCCTCCTTCACCGGCTGGGTGAAGCCGGCCTGGGGCCTGTGCACCGCCGGGTGCACCAGCACGCGGAAGGCACTCTTCTGCGCCAGGCTGTAGAAGTCGTGGGCGAAGTCATCGAGGTCGGCGGCGGTGAGCTTGAGGCGGCGCAGGAAGTAGTTGTAGACCAGCACCGCCGGCACCGCGACGGCGATACCCACGCCGGTGGCCACCAGTGCCGCGCCAATCGGCCCGGCCACGGTTTCCAGGCTGGCGGAGCCGGCCGCGCTGATGCCCTTGAGCGCTTCCATGATGCCCCACACGGTGCCGAACAGGCCGATGAAGGGCGAGGTGCTGCCGATACTGGCGACCACCGCCAGGCCGGTTTCCAGCGAGCGGCGCTCACGCACGATCTGCTGGCGCAGGGCACGCTCCAGGCGGTCCTGGTGGTTGATGGCGTGGCTCAGGTCGTTGGCCTGGCTGTCACCGACGGCGATGGCAGCGTAACCGGCCTGGGCAACGCGTGCGGCCGGGCCAGGCAGTTCGTGGCTGGGCTCGGCAGCCGAGTCCAGGCTCGAGGCGGCCCAGAATTGCTGGTGGAAGCGCTTGTCCTGATGCTTCAGCCGCACGAACTGCACGACCTTGACCAGGGCCAGGCCCCAGGTGACGACAGAAAAACCGACCAGCAGCCAGATGACTGCGCTTTCAACGGATTCGAGGGGGGATGCCAGCAGGCTCATGATGATGTCTTCCTGTGTTCTGCGAGAAAGTTAGCGAAGCTTGAAATCGATCGGTACGCTGACCCAGCCGGTCTGGGCCACGTCGCCCTGCTTGGCAGGCACGAAGCTCCAGCGCTTGACGGCGGCCAGTGCGGCAGCGTCGAGGGCATCGCGGCCGCTGCTCTTCTGGATCTGGATCTGCCCGGGCTTGCCGCTGGGCAGCACCTCGACGCGCAGCAGTACGGTGCCTTCCCAACCGCGGCGCTGAGCCATCTGCGGGTACTCCGGCGCCGGGTTCTTCAGGTACGCCGCGTTGGCCGAGGCCGGGGTGACCGGGGCCGGCGCGGGTGGCGCTGGCGGTGCCGGGGCGGCCACAGGGGCTGGCGGCGGTGCCTCGACCGGCTTGGGCTGTGGCTTGGGCTGTTGCTTGACCACCGGCTTGGGTGCGGGTTTTGGCTTGGGTTTGGGCTTGGCGGCCAGTTCGTCGACCACAGGCGGCGGTGGCGGCTGGACCACCGGCGGTGCCGGGGCTGGTGGCGGTGGCTCGACTACAGGCGGCGCCGGCGCGGCGAACTCGATGGTCATGGGCGGTACTTGCGGTGGCACCACCGGCAGCTCGGGCGTTGGTGCCTGGCTGACCCAGTACGCTGCAGCGCCATGCAGGGCCAGCACCAGCAGGCTCAACACCAGCTTGTCGCGGCGCTTGAGCCCACTGACGGGCGTGCGTTGCAGGCGCAGCTGGCCAAGCGGAAGGCGAAGCGTGCGTCCAAGGTCGACCAGGTCGCCCGGGGCCGGGCGCCATGGCTGGTCGTAGGCCCTGACGGCCGACTGGACATTACCCATTGATCAAACTCCTGGGGTCTCGATTCAGGTGTGTGGCTGAATCATCGCGGTCAGGGGCTTATCTCTTAAAGTAATGTTTAAAATTATAGTTAGAACTATACCGAATATACACTTTGGCGAGTTTTCTCAACGCCGCGAGTTTCGCGGGATGTAGCAGAGCGAGCCATGAATCATGCTTTGCACGCATTCAAAATATTCGCGCAAGGCATGAGATTGCCGCGAGGGCTGCGCCGGCGATGGGCTGCAAAGCAGCCCCGACAATCTCCCAGGCAATAAAAAACCCGGGACCAACCCCGGGCTTTTCATCATCAAAGGCGGCTCAGATATCCGCCACCTTCTGCCAAACCTTCGGCCGGAAGAACAACGTCTCCCCTCGCGCCAACCCGGTCAGGCTGTCATGGTCCTTGACCACCTCGGCCTCGATCAGCTCGCTCTGCCCTTCCACCTTCAAGGTTACCCGCGTGGTCGCGCCCAACGGGCGGATATCGCGCACCTCGGCCGCATGGTGCCCTTCGGTCTCGTGCCGCGACAGCGACACTTCGTGCGGGCGGAACAGCACATGATGCCCTTCGCTCAGGGCCAGGCGATTGGAGTCACCGAGGAAGTGGTAGACGAAATCGTTGGCCGGGTGCTCGTACACCTCGCCCGGCGAGCCGATCTGCTCGATCACGCCCTTGTTCATCACCACGATGCGGTCAGCCACCTCCATGGCCTCTTCCTGGTCGTGGGTGACGAACACCGACGTCAGGTTGATGTCCTCGTGCAGGCGCGCCAGCCAGCGGCGCAGCTCCTTGCGCACCTTGGCATCCAGCGCACCGAACGGCTCGTCCAGCAGCAGCACCTTGGGTTCCACCGCCAGGGCGCGGGCCAGGGCGATACGCTGGCGCTGGCCACCGGACAACTGCTCGGGGTAGCGGTCGGACAGCCAGTCCAGTTGCACCATGTTCAGCAGTTCATGCACCTTCTCGGCAATCTTGCTCTCGCTCGGGCGCTCGCCCTTGGGCTTCATGCGCAGGCCGAAGGCAACGTTGTCGAACACACTCATGTGGCGGAACAACGCGTAGTGCTGGAACACGAAACCGACGTTGCGGTCGCGCACGTCATGGCCGGACACGTCCTCGCCATGGAACACGATATTGCCCTGGTCCGGGGTTTCCAGGCCGGCGATGATGCGCAGCAGGGTAGTCTTGCCGCAGCCGGACGGGCCAAGCAGGGCCACCAGCTCGCCGCTGTTGATGTCCAGGTTGATGTTGTCCAGGGCCTGGAAGCTGTTGAAGCGCTTGCTGACGTTACGAACTTCGATCGACATGAATCATTCCTCCGCGGCGCTGTGGCGCAGGCGGTTAATACGGTTCTCGCTCCACTGCTTGAGCAGCAGGATGAAGAGCGCCAGGATCAGCAACAGGCTGGCCACGCTGAAGGCCGCGACGTGGTTGTACTCGTTGTAGAGGATCTCCACGTGCAGCGGCAAAGTGTTGGTCACGCCGCGGATGTGGCCCGACACCACCGACACCGCGCCAAACTCGCCCATGGCCCGCGCGGTGCACAGCACCACGCCGTAGATCAGGCCCCATTTGATGTTCGGCAGGGTCACGTGCCAGAACATCTGCCAGCCATTGGCGCCGAGCAGGCGCGCGGCCTCCTCTTCCTGCGTGCCCTGCTCCTGCATCAGCGGGATCAGCTCACGGGCCACGAACGGCACGGTGACGAAGATGGTGGCCAGGACGATGCCCGGCAGGGCGAACACGATCTGGATATCGTGGTCCTGCAACCACGGCCCGAACAGGCCTTGCGCGCCGAACATCAGCACGTAGACCAGGCCGGCGATCACCGGCGATACCGAGAACGGCAGGTCGATCAGGGTGACCAGGATGCTCTTGCCCCGGAAGGTGTACTTGCTCACGCACCAGGCGGCGCTGACGCCGAACACCAGGTTCAGCGGCACCGAAATGACCACGGCCAGCAGGGTCAGCTTCAGCGCCGACAACGCGTCAGGCTCGAAGATCGCCTCGAAGAAGGTGCCAAAGCCGTTCTTCAGCGCCTGCGACACCACGATTACCAGCGGCAGCAGCAGGAACAGCGCGAACACCAGCCAGCCAAGGCCGATCAGGATGCGCCGCGAGGTGGCGCTGCCCCGGCGGGCGGCATTGGCGGCGGCGGTTGCATTCAGGGATGTACTGGACATGCCGGCCTCCTTCAAGGGGTTTCGATACGGCGCTGCAGCAGGTTGATCAGCAGCAGCAGGATGAAGGAAACCACCAGCATCAGCACGCCGATGGCGGTCGCGCCGGTGTAGTCGTACTGGTCGAGCTTGACCATGATCAGCAGTGGCAGGATCTCGGTCTTCATCGGCATGTTGCCGGCAATGAAGATCACCGAACCATACTCGCCCACGCCGCGGGCGAAGGCCAGGGCAAAGCCTGTCAGCCAGGCAGGCAGCAGCGCTGGCGCCAGCACGTGGCGAAACACCTGCAGCGGCTTGGCGCCCAGGCAGGCGGCGGCCTCCTCCACTTCACGCGGAATGTCGGCCAGTACCGGCTGCACCGTCCGCACCACGAACGGCAGGGTGACGAAGGTCAGCGCCAGGGTGATACCCAGCGGGGTGTAGGCGATCTTGAAGCCCAGGTCGGTGGCGAACTGGCCGACCCAGCCCGAGGGCGCATACAGGGCGGTCAGGGCGATACCGGCTACGGCCGTGGGCAGGGCGAACGGCAGGTCGATCATCGCATCGATGATCTTGCGCCCGGGGAAGGTGTAGCGCACCAGCACCCAGGCCAGCAGGGTACCGATCACACCGTTGATGACGGCGGCGAACAGGGCGGTGCCGAAACTCAGCTTGAGCGCGGCGATCACCCGCGGCGCACTGATGACGTTCCAGAACTGCTCCCAGGTAAGCTGCGCGGCATGCACGAACATGGCGGCCAGCGGTATCAGCACGATCAGGCTGAGGTACACCAATGTGTAGCCCAGCGTCAGCCCGAAGCCGGGTATGACGGGGGAAATGCGGCGTGACATAAATATCCCTGGTTGAACGCACGAAGCCCGGAATCAATCCCGGGCCGGTGCAGGCTTCTGAATCTTGGGGCTGCTTTGCAGCCCAATCGCGACGCAAGGCCGCTCCCACAGGAGATTGCGGTTCCTTGTGGGAGCGGCCTTGCGTCGCGAATGGGCCGCATAGCGGCCCCGCTTTTCCTTGGCGATTACTGTGCCTGATAGATCTGGTCGAACACACCGCCATCGTTGAAGAATTTCGGTTGTGCAGTTTTCCAGCCACCAAAGTCCTTGTCGATGGTTACCAGGTCAAGTTTCGGGAACTGCTTGCCGAATTCGGCTGCGACCTTCTCGTCACGCGGGCGGTAGAAGTTCTCGGCGGCAATCTTCTGCCCGGCCGGGCTGTACAGGTGCTTGAGGTATTCGGTGGCAATCTCGGTATTGCCCTTCTTCTCGGCGTTCTTGTCCACCACCGCCACCGGCGGTTCGGCCAGGATCGAAAGCGACGGCACGACGATCTCGAACTTGTCGGCACCACCGTCTTCCTTCAACGCCAGGAAGGCTTCGTTTTCCCACGCCAGCAGCACATCGCCCTGGCCGTTGTTGACGAAGGTGATGGTCGAGCCACGGGCGCCGGTGTCCAGCACCGGCACGTGCTTGAACAGCTCCTGCACGTATGCCTTGGCCTTCTCTTCGCTACCGCCGGTCTTCAGGCCATAGGCCCAGGCAGCCAGGAAGTTCCAGCGGGCGCCGCCGGAGGTTTTCGGGTTGGGGGTGATGACCGACACGTCTTTCTTGATCAGGTCGCCCCAGTCCTTGATGCCTTTCGGGTTGCCCTTGCGCACCAGGAACACGATGGTCGAGGTGTACGGGGTGCTGGCATCCGGCAGGCGGGTCTGCCAGTTGTCCGGCAGGGTCTTGCCGAGCTTGGCGACTTCGTCGATGTCACCGGCCAGGGCCAGGGTCACCACGTCGGCACGCAGACCGTCGATCACCGCACGGGCCTGCTTGCCCGAACCACCGTGGGATTGCTGGATCTTCACCTTGTCGCCCGGGTGGGCCTGCTGCCAGTGCTTGATGAACTCGGCGTTGTACTGCTGATACAGCTCGCGGGTCGGGTCGTAGGACACGTTCAGCAGTTCGTAGTCCTTGGCGATGGCGGAACCGGCAAAAACAGCACTGGCCAGGGCGGCAAGCGCATAACGGCGGATGGACATGGTGAAGCTCCCGATTGGCATTTTTCTAGTTTTGGATGTGTGGCGCGATCAGCCGGCCTTGTTGCCGGGCTGCTGCAGGCGGAACTTCTCCTTGCGCTCGATCTGTACGACCTGAGCGTTGTGCACAGTGATCTCCACCGCACCGAATCGCAGGTCGCGCAGAGCGCTCTGGATTTCACGCAGAATGGTGGCTTCGTCCTGACCGTCGATGCTACGCAGAGATGCACTCATGCTCGTTCTCCTTGGAGTGAGATGCCGGGCAGGGGTTTGAAGGGGATTTGTTGCCTGGCTTGAGGGCAATAGTAGTGAGGCGGAGTTATTCTTAAAAATACTGTTTAAGAATGTTTATATAACCAAAAACAAACGCTCATCCTGAAGACAACAGAAGGCCCCGTGGGAGCGGGTTTACCCGCGAATGCGGCGGTAGATCCACCATCGCATTCGCGGGTAAACCCGCTCCCACAGGGTTCACTGCACGGCTTCAGGAATGTTTCTGTGGCTCGCGGATCTTGTACCAGGCCACATACAAGGCCGGCAGGAACAGCAGCGTCAGCAGGGTCGCCACGATGATCCCGCCGATCATGGCGTAAGCCATCGGCCCCCAGAACACCTCGCGGGCAATCGGGATCATGCCCAGGCTCGCCGCCGCCGCGGTCAGCAGGATCGGCCGGCGCCGATGGTTGGTGGCTTCCACCACCGCATCCCACGGCGACAAGCCCTGGGCTTCGAACTCGTCGATCTGGGTCACCAGGATCACCGAGTTACGAATGATGATGCCCGCCAGCGCGAGAATGCCGAGAATCGCCACGAAGCCCATCGGCGTACCCGTGGGTACCAGCGCAATGATCACGCCAATCAACCCCAGCGGCGCCACGCTGACCACCAGGAACAGCTTCTGCACGCTGTGCAGCTGGATCATCAGGAACGTCGCCATCAGGAACAGCATCAGCGGGATGACCTTGCGGATCGGCCCCTGGGCCTTGGCGCTCTCCTCCACCGTACCACCGGTGGCCACTTCGAAGCCCACCGGCAGCTTGCTGGCGAATTCGTCGATCTTCGGCTTCAACTGCGCCACCAGGTCGGTAGGCTGGATATCGCCGTTGACCGAGGCCTTGATGGTGATTGTCGGCTTGCGGTCACGGCGCCATACCAGCGGCTGCTCCAGTTCGTAGCGCACGGTGGCGAACGACAGCAGCGGGATCGAGGTGCCGTTGGGCGTGAGGATCTGCAGGTTCTGCAGGGTATCGGGTGAACCCCGCTCGTTGTCCTCGGCACGGGCGACCACGTCGACCAGATAGATGTTGTCGTTGACCTGGGTAATCTGCACGCCGCTGACGATGCTGTTCATCACATTGGCCACGTCCTCCGACGACAGACCAAGCTGGCGAGCCTTGTCCTGGGCGATTTCCACGCGTAGCACCTTACCCGGCTCATTCCAGTCGTAGATCATCTCGCCAATATGCTCGTTCTGGTCGAGCAAGGTGGCCAGCTCGATGGCGTGCTTGCGTACCTCGTCGATATTGGCGCCGCTGACCCGATACTGGATCGGCCGGCCCACCGGCGGGCCCATTTCCAGCGACTGCACGTTGGTGCCGACGCCAACGAACTCTTCGTGCAGGATCTTCTGCAGCCGGTCCATCATGCCCTGGCGTTCTTCGAAGCCCTTGCTGACGATCACCAGCTGCGCGTAGTACGGGTTCTGCAACTGCTGGTCGAGGGGCAGGTAGAAGCGGATCGCGCCCTGGCCGATGTAGGTACTCCAGTGCACCAGGTCCGGGTCGTCCTTGATCCGCGCCTCGAAGCGGTCGACCACCTTGCGCGTCTCCTCGATCGACGCGTTCTGCGGCAGGTTGAGGTCGACGAGGATTTCCGGGCGGTCCGAGGACGGGAAGAACTGGTTCTGCACGAAGCGCTCGCAGAAGATCGCCAGGGCGAACAGCGCCACGGTGCCGATGATGGTCAGCCAGCGGTTGCGCATGCACCACAACAAACCATGCTCGAAGATTCGGCCGACACGGCCCGGCTCTGCTTCATGGGGCTTGAGCTTGGCACTGCTGAGAATGTGCACGCCGAGCACCGGGGCGAAGAACACCGCCACCACCCACGACACCATCAGCGCCACGGCAATCACCGCGAACAGCGTGTAGGTGTACTCGCCCGCCGAACTGGCGTTGAGGCCGATCGGCACGAAACCGGCCACCGTCACCAGGGTACCGGTTAGCATGGGGAAGGCCGTTGAGGTATAGGCAAAGGTCGCCGCCTGCTCCTTGCTTTCGCCCATTTCCAGCCGCGTGACCATCACCTCCACGGTGATCATCGCATCGTCCACCAGCAAGCCCAGGGCGATGATCAGCGCCCCCAGCGAAATCCGCTGCATGGTGATGCCACTGTATTCCATGAACACGAACACCATGGCCAGCACCAACGGGATCGAGCAGGCCACTACCAACCCGGCACGCACGCCGAGGCTGACGAAGCTCACCGCCAGCACGATCACCACCGCCTCGAACAGCGCACTGGTGAAGCCGCCGACCGCTTGCTTGACCACCACGGCCTGGTCGGAAACGGTGTGTACCCCGACGCCCACCGGCAGGTCTTCGACCACTTGATCCATGCGCTTTTTCAGCGCCGCACCAAACACCTGGATATTGCCACCGGCCTTCATGCCGATGGCCAGGCCCAGCGCCGTCTGGCCGTTGTAGCGGAACATCGGCGAAGGGGGATCGACGTAGCCGCGCTCGATATCGGCGATATCGGCCAGGCGGAAGAAGCGGTCGTTGATCTTCAGGTTGACGGTTTGCAGGTCCTTTTCCGAAGTGAACTGCCCGGAGGTACGCACCGAGATACGCTCCGGTCCGGCCTCGATCACCCCGGCTGGGGTCACGGCGTTTTGCGATTGCAGGGCCTGCATGACCTGGCGCTGGTCGATGCCCAGGGCTGCCAGCTTGCGGGTGGAGAAGTTCAGGTACAGCACTTCGTCCTGGGTGCCGATCAGCTCGATCTTGCCGATGTTGGGTACATCGCGCACTTCGGCCCGCGCCTGTTCCACGTAGTCGCGCAGCTGGCGCAGGGTCAGCCCGTCGGCAGTGAAGGCGTAGATCGAACCGAACACATCGCCGAATTCATCGTTGAACCCGGGCCCCTGGATACCCGCCGGGAATTCACCACGAATGTCCTGGATCTTCTTGCGCACCTGGTACCAGATTTCCGGGATGTCCTTGGCCTTGGTGGTATCGCGCAGGTAGACGTAAACCGTGGATTCGCCTGGGCGGGTGTAGCTTTTGGTGTAATCGAGGGAGTCGAGTTCCTCGAGCTTTTTCTCGATACGGTCGGTGACCTGGTACAGGGTTTCGTCCTGGGTCGCGCCGGGCCAGCGGGTCTGGATGACCATGGTCTTGATGGTGAACGACGGGTCTTCCTCACGGCCCAGGTTGAAGTAAGAGAAAATCCCCATCAGCAGGCCAACGAACATCAGGTACCAGACGAACGA
Organism: Pseudomonas sp. 43(2021); assembly: GCF_017490805.1. Classification (NCBI taxonomy): domain Bacteria; kingdom Pseudomonadati; phylum Pseudomonadota; class Gammaproteobacteria; order Pseudomonadales; family Pseudomonadaceae; genus Pseudomonas; species Pseudomonas sp. 43(2021). The sequence continues at coordinate 30,621 of NZ_JAFGYJ010000033.1, read as the reverse complement.
TTGATGCTTGAGTGCCCAGTCGGACAGGTTGAAGCTTCCTTTCATTGCGCATCCTCGTCGAAGGTGACCTTCTGGCCAGGCTTGAGGCTGTTGACGCCGGCGGTGACCACACGCTCGCCGGGCTGTACGCCAGCGGTCAGCACGATGCTGTCGGCGGTGCGGTCGATCAGGGCCACGTCACGGGTGGCCACGGTCTTCTGTTGCGTATCGATCACCCACACCTGGGTCTTGCCGTCACGCTCGAGCAAGGCACTCAAGGGCAGTTCGCTGCGCGGCGACACCTGCGAACTCAGAGTCACGCTGATGGCAGTGCCCAGGTGGAAGGCCGCCGGTGTGCTGGCCAGGGTCAGGCGGGCGCGGCGGGTGCGGGTGGTGGCGTCGGCCTGGGGCTCCAGCTCGCGCAGGCTGGCGGTGGTGTTGATGGTCGGGTCCAGCTGCGAAGCAACGGTGAAGGTCAGGCCTTTGCTCAACTGCTCGGCCAGGCCGATCGGCAGGTCGATCACCGCTTCCTTCACATCCGGCCGGGCCAGGGTTACCACGGCCTGGCCGGCGGTGACGGTTTGCCCGGCTTCGGCCTTCCAGGCGGTGATTACCGCGGCGTGGTCGGTGCGCAGGGTGCTGTAGTCGAGCTGGTCACGTGCCTGGCTGAGTGCAGAGCGCGCCTGCTCCAACGCCGCACTGGTGGTTTTCAGGTTGGTCTGGGCGATATCCAGCTGGGCCTGGGCGCCTACGCCACGGTCGTACAGCTGTTGCTGGCGGCGGGCATCGGCCTGGGCGTTGATCCACTGCGCCTGCACCTTGGCCAGGTCGCCTTCGGCGGCGCGCAGCTGGTTCTGCTGGTCGGTCGGGTCGAGCGTGGCCAGGATGTCACCCGGTTTCACCTGGGCGCCCACATCCAGCCAGCGCCGGGCAATACGTCCGGAAACCCGGAAACCCAAGGTGCTTTCGAAACGTGCCTGGATACTGCCGGCGAAACGGCCCAACTGCGACTGCACCTGGGGTTCGACCTTGACCGACAGCACCGGCCGAATCGGCTCTGGTACCTCGTCCTCGCTACTGCAACCGGCCAGCAGCACGCCAGCCGACAGCATCAGCAGCAGGCGCTTCATAGCTCACCCCCTTGGGCCCTGGCGTCGACCTTCTGCACCTGCATGCCGGGGTGCAGCAACTGCCCGCCATTGACCACCACGGTTTCGCCGCCCTTCAGGCCACTGGCGACCACGATCCTGCCGGTGAGGTAACGGCTGACTTCGACCTTGCGCAGCTCTACCTTGTCGCCCTCGCCCACTACCCAGACGGCAGGCTCATGCAGGGCCTTGGTCAGTGCCGACCATGGCAGCTCGACACTTGGCCGGCCCTGGGCATTGGTGGTGGCGGTAACCGGTGCACCCAGTTGCATCCCTGGCGGTACATCCCTCAGCCCGACCTTGACCTGTACCGTGCCGCTTTGTGCGGACACCGTGGGGGTGATTTCGCGCACGAAGCCACGGGCCTGGACCTTCGGGTCATCCAGCAGGCTGACGATCACGCCGGCATCGCTGGGCGGGGCCACCAGCAGCGATTCGTAGACGTTGAACACCGCGTCGCGGTCGCCATCGGTGGCCAGGCTGAAGATCGGCATGGTCGCCTGCACCACCTGGCCGACCTCGGCCTGGCGCTCGGTGATGACACCATCAGCCTCGGAGACCAGCGCGGTATAGCTCAGTTGTTCGTTGGCGTTGGCCAATTGCGCCTGTGCGGCCTTGAGCGCGCTCTGGTTGCTGCGCAGCGCGGCTTCGGCGGAATCGTATTCGCTCTGACTGGTGTAGCCCTTGGGCAGCAGTTTTTGCTGGCGCACGAAGGCGGCGCTGGTCTGGGTGACCCGCGCCTGCGCGGCGAACACCTCGGCCTTGGCCGAGTCGACATTGTTCTGCAGGTCTTTCGGGTCCAGCCGCGCCAGCACCTGGTTGGCCTTGACGTGATCGCCCACATCGACGCTGCGCGAAATGATCTTGCCGCCGACGCGGAACGACAGGTCGGTCTGCACCCGTGCCTGCACATCGCCGGTCAGGGTGACCCTGGCAGCGAAATCGGTGGGTGATACCTGTTGCACGCCTACGCGTGGCAGTGTTTCGGTGGTTTCTTCCTTACTACAGCCCGACAGCAGGGACACAAGCCCCAGGCAGACGACCAACAGCGGACGTATCAACGTCATGCAGGCTCCTTGCTTGCGCGCAAATGATTCGTGGGATGCGACTGTCAGCGTAGTTCAGGGTTGGACAAACGGCACTGGCCATATGCGCAAGGGAGGCATACCGAATGCTGGCGACACAGGGCAGGTTCGGCACAAGGTTTTCGTTGAAAACCTGGCATTTCTGCCAGTAGCCGATTATCGCCAGGGCATTACATAGTGTCCCCAACCGGTCGCCCCGACAGTGGCACCACAGAGAGGCATTTTTCTGTTCCCCCTTGAACCCTCGGAGGCCCCATGGCCGCTGCAAAAAGTTTACGCCGCTTCTACCAGAACGGCCGTGTTTCCACCGAACTCGGCGGGTCTGTATCACGCTCCATCTTCCGGCATCAGGGTAGCCTCCTGGCGCAATGCACGTCAGGTGCTGAGGTATCGCGCTCAATCATGACGGTGAACAATACCAACACCGTCATGAGCGAATTTGGACACGCCGGTAAGGTGCAGTTCGCTTATACCCCCTATGGCCGACGCCCGGCCCAGAGCGAAGCGAACAACCCCTTGGCATTCAACGGCGAGCAACTGGACACGGCAACAGGCGGTTACTTGCTAGGCAATGGCTATCGCCTGTTCAGCCCCACGCACAAGAGGTTCTGTAGCCCAGATAATTCAAGCCCGTTTGATGAAGGTGGCCCGAACGCTTATGCGTACTGTGCCGGGGATCCGGTAAATAGTACTGATCCTACGGGGCACTTTTCCCGTCGGGCATTCTTGATAGCTACGTCAGCAGCCTTGGGGGCAACATTAGTAGGAGTCATTGCATCGGCCACTACGAAGTCCAAAACAGCCGAAATTATTGCAGGCACTGCATTTGCTGCTACTGCTATTGTGGGTGCTTATATTACTCTGAGGTCAAACAATATACGGCCACTAGTTGCACAGCTCTCGCAGCGCAGGCAGCGAACAGCAGTTGAACCTCCTCCCTACGACACACTCTTCCCCGAAGTTCCACCTCCGTCTTACGCGAATGCAACCCGTCCCACGGATATTGAAATGACCACATTCGCTAATATCGGAGACAGTCAGAGAGTCAGCATTCCCGGAGCTGCACCTCCCCCTTACCAGGTGGCTATGTCCGCTAGTAATGTTCGCAACCCGGAATGAAGTTCAGGGTTCAATGACGGAGATCAGTTCGGCATTTTCAGCGCCTGCGCGGGCCTTTTCGCGGGCACGCCCGCTCCCACAGGTATTGAGCAAACCCTGAAGGCTGCAGATGATCCTGTGGGAGCGGGTTTACCCGCGAAGGGGCCGGTACAGGTCAGAGCTGCACTGAAGCCTTGTTCAGTCCCAGTTCAATGTCATCAATCAATGCTTTGGCAAAGCCACTGAGAATTCTCGCGGCGCTGCCGGCCAGGCGGTCATTTTCCATCTCGGCTTCAGTCGTCAGGTGATTGATGCACCCGAGCATTACGGAGAGTTCGGAGAAGGCATGGTTGAAGGGGATGTTGGCCTGGACGCGGAACAGGTCCATGCAGGTTTCGCGGCCGACGGTGCTGCTGTTTTTTGGGTGATTTGGAACGTGCGTTGTCATGGTCGGAATCCAATGTCGTTTATGGAACCGCCAGCTCATCTTTCTCACGGATAAGGGGTGGCAGCCGTACACGGGGTGAGAAAACCGAGGACATTGAACCCGGCCAGGCCGAGGCCTGCCCACGCAAGGCCGCCATGACAGGAAGCCTGTTCAACATCGAGCGGGTTTCTCACACCCGGTCACCTTGGTTGGCGACTCGACGACGTTATCCCTGGGGCATTTCCCCAGCAACAGAGCAGCTTCCACACGGCTCGTAGGATAATTCCCAAGCCGATCCAACTGAAGCCTTTGGTTTGAGTTGATGAAAAGTCGTACGCCTTGAGGGCCCCTTCGCGGGTGAACCCGCTCCCACAGGGTTATGTGCAGCCTTCAGGACCTGTGCAATACCTGTGGGAGCGGGTTTACCCGCGAATGGGCCGGTACTGCCATCCACAAATCTCTGCCATATCCAGAAACCATCATCTACATAGCACCTGCATCTCAGCCACTACCCTTGAGAGGTCACCCGCTTTTCAAGGAAGAAGCCAATGTCGCGAGCCCAGTCTCACCTGCTTCGCCGTGGTCGCTATTCAGAACTTGGCCGGCTCTATCTGCTGACCACCGTCACCCACCAGCGCAAGCCACTGTTCCATGACTTCCACCATGCCCGGTTGGTCATTCACCAACTGCGGCAATCAGACCAGGAACACGCCTGCCGATCACTGGCTTGGGTGCTAATGCCGGACCATCTGCATTGGCTGATCGAGTTGAACGGTACGACGTTGGCCACCTTGATGCGCAGGTTCAAATCCAGGTCCAGTCTGGTTTTGCATCAGGCGGGGGTTGAGCAAGATCCGGTATGGCAGCCTGGGTATCAGGACCGGGCATTAAGAAGGGAAGAAAGCATGGTGCATGTCGCCAGGTACATTGTGGCCAACCCCTTGCGGGCAGGCCTGGTCAGGAGTGTCAGGGACTATCCACATTGGGATGCAGTCTGGCTTTGAATCGGTGTTGCGGCCTTCGCGGGTAAACCCGCTCCCACAGGGATCACCACTGACCTGAAGGCAGTGATGTCCTTGTGGGAGCGGGTTTACCCGCGAAGAGGCCGTGTCAGGCCGACGCAGCAACCTGCGCCGGGCGCTTGACCTGCGGCTGCGACGCGTTGGCCGCTGCACCCTCTTCGATGGCCTGCTGAATCGCCTTGCGACGGCGCTCTTCAGCCTGGCGGCTGAAGTACCAGACGAAGAAGGTCACCAACGACACCGACAGCAGGATCAGGCTGGCCACGGCGTTGATCTCCGGCTTCACGCCCAGGCGCACCGCCGAGAACACTTCCATCGGCAAGGTGGTCGAACCCGGGCCCGACACGAAGCTGGCCAGCACCAGGTCATCCAGCGACAGCGCGAACGACATCATGCCGCCCGCCGCCAGCGATGGCGCAATCATCGGGATGGTGATCAGGAAGAACACCTTCCACGGCTTGGCACCCAGGTCCATCGCCGCTTCCTCGATCGACAGGTCCAGCTCACGCAGGCGTGCCGACACCACCACCGCCACATACGCCGCACAGAACGTGGTGTGGGCGATCCAGATGGTGACGATGCCGCGCTCCTGCGGCCAGCCGATCATCTGCGCCATGGCCACGAACAGCAGCAACAGCGACAGGCCGGTGATCACCTCGGGCATTACCAGCGGTGCGGTGACCAGGCCACCGAACAGCGTGCGGCCCTTGAAGCGGGTCACCCGGGTCAGCACGAACGCCGCCAAGGTACCCAGCGCCACCGCAGCCACCGCCGTGTAACAGGCGATTTCCAGCGAACGCATCACCGAACCCATCAGCTGGGTGTTGTCGAGCAGGCCGACATACCACTTCACCGACCAGCCACCCCATACCGTCACCAGCTTGGAGGCGTTGAACGAGTAGATCACCAGGATCAGCATCGGCAGGTAGATGAACAGCAAGCCGAGCACCAGCATCAGCTTGGAGAAACTGAAGCGCTTCATGCCCTGCCCTCCATTTCTTTGGCCTGGCTGCGGTTGAACAGCAGGATCGGCACAATCAGGATCGCCAGCATTACCACCGCCAGCGCAGAGGCCACCGGCCAGTCACGGTTGTTGAAGAACTCTTGCCACAGCACCTTGCCGATCATCAGGGTTTCCGGGCCGCCGAGCAGTTCAGGAATCACGAACTCGCCCACCACCGGGATGAACACCAGCATGCAGCCGGCGATGATGCCGTTCTTCGACAGCGGCACGGTGATCTTCCAGAAGCTGTTGAAGGTGCTCGAACCCAGGTCCGAAGCGGCCTCGAGCAGACTCGGGTCGTGCTTCACCAGGTTGGCGAACAGCGGCAGGATCATGAATGGCAGGTACGAATAGACCACGCCGATGTACACAGCCAGGTTGGTGTTGAGGATCTGCAGCGGCTGGTCGATCAACCCGGTCCACAGCAGGAAGCCGTTGAGCAGGCCGTTGTTGCTGAGGATGCCCATCCAGGCATAGACGCGGATCAGGATCGCGGTCCAGGTCGGCATCATGATCAGCAACAGCAGGACTGTCTGCGTCTCCTTCTTGGCGTTGGCAATGGCGTAGGCCATCGGGTAGCCGATCAACAGGCACAGCAGGGTGCTGAAGAAGGCCATCTTCAGCGAGCCCAGGTAAGCCGAGATATACAGCTCATCCTCGGTCAGCAAGCCGTAGTTGGCCAGGTTGAGTACCAGCTGCAGCTTGTCTTCGACGTAGCTGTAGATCTCGGTATACGGCGGGATCGCCACGTCGGCTTCGGCGAAGCTGATCTTCAGCACGATGAAGAACGGCAGCATGAAGAACAGGAACAGCCAGATGAACGGCACGCCGATCACCAGATGCCGCCCCTCCGGGATGATGCGCTGGAGTGCTCGCTTGAGCTTGCGAGGTTTCATGACCGCAGTACCACGCCGCTGTCGTCTTCCCACCACACGTACACTTCATCGCCCCAGGTCGGGCGTGTGCCCTGGCGCTCGGCGTTGGCGACGAACGACTGGACGACCTTGCCGCTCGGCAGCTCGACGTAGAACACCGAATGGCCGCCCAGGTAGGCGATGTCGTGGATCTTGCCGCGCGACCAGTTGTGCTCGCAGGTCGGTTGCTGGGTGGTGACCAGCATCTTCTCCGGGCGCAGGGCGTAGGTGATGTGCTTGTCTTCCACCGAAGTGGTGATGCCGTGGCCGACATAGATCTTGCGCTCCAGCTCCGGGCTGGCAATGATCGCGTGGCCTTCGGCGTCGTCAACCACTTCACCTTCGAACAGGTTGACGCTACCGATGAACTCGCACACCAGGCGGCTGGTTGGGGTCTCGTAGATGTCCACTGGCGAGCCGATCTGGGCGATCCAGCCCAGGTGCATGATGGCGATGCGCTGGGCCATGGTCATGGCCTCTTCCTGATCGTGGGTCACCATCACGCAGGTCACACCCACGCGCTCGATGATCTCCACCAGTTCCAGCTGCATCTGCGAACGCAGTTTCTTGTCCAGTGCGCCCATCGGCTCGTCGAGCAGCAGCAGCTTGGGGCGCTTGGCCAAGGAGCGGGCCAGAGCCACGCGCTGGCGCTGGCCGCCGGACAGCTGGTGCGGCTTGCGCTTGGCGTACTGGGTCATGTGCACCAGCTTGAGCATCTCGGCCACGCGGGCGTCGATCTCGGCCTTGGGCATCTTGTCCTGCTGCAGGCCGAAGGCGATGTTCTGCGCCACGGTCATGTGCGGGAACAGCGCGTAGGACTGGAACATCATGTTGATCGGCCGCTCGTAGGGCGGCATGTCGGTGATGTCGACGCCATCGAGGAGGATCCGCCCTTCGGTCGGGCGCTCGAAGCCGGCCAGCATGCGCAGCAAGGTGGACTTGCCAGAACCGGAGCCACCCAGCAGGGCGAAGATCTCGCCCTTGCGGATTTCCAGGGACACATCGTCCACGGCTACCGTTTCGTCGAACTTTTTCGTAACCCGGTCGATCTTGACCAGCACCTGCTTGGGTTGCTGGCCACCCTCGAGGGCTTTTTTATAGGCACCGGAGGCAACTGCCATGAGTGAAACTCCCAACAAGATTTTTGTGCCCGGGAGCCCTGTTCTACAGGTGCCGCCGCGGGCCTGGATTTTTACTTGCCCGACTTGACCTTGGTCCAGCTACGGGTCATCAGCCGTTGCACCTTGGGTGGCAACTCTGAATTCACGAACATCTTGTTCAGCACTTCCTGCGGTGGGTAAACCGCGGCGTCAGTCCTCACGGCCTGGTCCATCAGGTCGCCAGCCTTGGGGTTCGGGTTGGCGTAACCGACGTAATCACTGACCTGGGCGATAACCTCAGGCTTCAGCAAATAGTTGATGAAGGCATGCGCCTCTTTGACGTTCCTGGCGTCCTTGGGGATCGCCAGCACGTCGAACCAGAGGTTGCCGCCTTCCTTGGGAATGGCGTAGGCCAGGTTCACGCCCTTCTTCGCCTCTTCAGCGCGGGCCTTGGCCTGGAACACATCACCCGAGAAGCCCGCCGCGACGCAAATGTCGCCGTTGGCCAGGTCGGTGATGTACTTGGACGAGTGGAAGTAGGTCACGTACGGGCGTACCGCCAGCAGTTTCTTCTCGGCGGCCTGATAGTCCTTGGCATTGGTGCTGTTGGGGTCCAGCCCCATGTAGTTGAGCACCGCCGGCAGCATTTCGTCCGCCGAGTCGAGGAAAGCCACGCCGCACTTGGCGAGCTTCTTCATGTTCTCGGGTTCGAACAGCACTGCCCAGGAGTCGATGGTGTCCACGCCCAGCGCGGCCTTCACCTTGTCGACGTTGTAACCGATGCCGTTGGTGCCCCACAGGTAAGGCACGGCGTACTGGTTGCCCGGGTCGTTCCTTTCCAGACGCTTCATCAGCGCCGGGTCCAGGTTGGAATAATTGGGCAGCAGGTTCTTGTCGAGCTTCTGGAACGCGCCCGCCTTGATCTGCTTGCCGAGGAAATGGTTGGACGGCACCACCACGTCATAGCCGGTATTGCCAGCCAGCAGCTTGCCTTCCAGGGTTTCGTTGGAGTCGAACACGTCTTGCACGGGCTTGATGCCCGTGGCTTTCTCGAAGTCCGCGAGTGTGGTCGGGCCGACGTAGTCGGACCAGTTGTAGAAGTGCACCGTAGGCGCCGCTTGGACGCTGCATGCCAGCGTCAGGCCCGCTCCAGCCATCAAGGCCTTGCGGAATACAGAAATGGACAAGTGGGTGGTCCTCACAATCAGTGCCTGGGTAGCGACAATGCTGCCGCACACGCAAAACCGGCGCGCAACTTACCTTCGCAGCTTCGATGCCGCAATCATCAATTGCCTTTCACTGGCTCTGGGCCGGGAACCCCGGCCCAGAGGTGCCGCATCGGGCTTATTTGCCCGACTTGATCTTGGTCCAGCTACGGGTGATCACACGCTGGGCAGACGCCTCAGGCGCAGCGATCGCGTACAGCTGCTTCTTCACTTCAGCAGGCGGGTAGATGCTCGGGTCGCTGGTAATCTCTTTGTCCACGAACTGGGTGGCGGCAGCGTTGCCGTTCGGGAAACGCACGGCGTTGGTGATTTCAGCCATGATTTCCGGTTGCATCAGGAAGTTCATGAACTGGTAGGCAGCGTCTTTATGCTCGGCATCTTTAGGGATAGCGACCATGTCGTAGAAGGTACCAGCACCTTCCTTCGGAATGACGTAGTCCACTTTGACCTTGTCGCCGGCTTCGTGGGCACGGGCCTTGGACTGCTCCAGGTCACCCGAGTAACCGACGGCTACGCAGATGTTGCCGTTGGCCATGTCGCCGATGTACTTGGACGAGTGGAAGTAGGTGATCGAAGGACGAATCTTGAGGAACAGGTCCTCGGCGGCCTTCAGGTCTTCCTTCTTGGTGCTGTTGCTCGGCAGGCCCAGGTAGTGCAGCGCAGCCGGCAGCATTTCGGTCGGGGCATCCAGGAAGCTCACGCCGCAGCTCTTGAGCTTGGCGATGTTCTCAGGCTTGAACACCACGTCCCACGAGTCGATCTTGTCCACGCCCAGCGCGGCCTTGACCTTCTCCGGGTTGTAGCCGATGCCGATCGAGCCCCACATGTACGGGAAGGCGTGCTTGTTGTCCTTGTCGCTGGCATCGCCAACGGCCTTGAGCAGGTCGGTGTCGAGGTTCTTCCAGTTCGGCAGCTTGGAACGGTCCAGTTCCTCGTACACGCCAGCCTTGATCTGCTTGGCCAGGAAGTTGTTGGACGGCACCACGATGTCGTAGCCCGACTTGCCGGCCAGCAGCTTGGCTTCGAGGGTTTCGTTGCTGTCGAAGACGTCGTACTTGACCTTGATGCCCGACTGCTTCTCGAACTTGGCGATGGTGTCCGGAGCGATGTAGTCCGACCAGTTGTAGACGTTCAACACCTTGTCTTCAGCCTGAACAGCGGTAGCCATGGCACCCATCAGGGCGGCGGCCAGCAACGTCTTGCCCATTTTATTCATGCGTATTGCTCCAGAATTTTTTATTTAGCCATCTGTTCAGCAGCCAGGACCTACGGTGCAGAGCGCGCGGCGACTGAAACAGTCGCTAGTCTGGCAAGTTACAAGGCTCTGTTTCAAGGAAAGCAGGGCCTTGTAACGACTTAATGTCACATCGCTAGCCTAGCAAACTGTCAGCGGATCGCTTCGAGCGTCAGATCAAGGCATTTACGTGCCTTTTCCACCAGTTCGTCGATCTCCGCGTGGCTGATCACCAGCGGTGGCGCGATGATCATGGTGTCCCCCACCGCGCGCATGATCAGGCCGTTGTCGAAGCAGAAGGTACGGCAGATCATGCCCACGCCCTTGCCTTCGTAACGGCTGCGGGTGGCCTTGTCCTTGACCAGCTCGATCGCGCCGAGCAGGCCCAGGCCGCGTACCTCGCCCACCAGCGGGTGGTCCTGCAGTTCACGCAAACGCTTTTGCAAATACGGTGCCGCTTCGGTGCGCGCCTTCTCGACGATTTTCTCGTCGCGCAGGATGCGCAGGTTTTCCAGGCCCACCGCCGCCGCTACCGGGTGGCCGGAGTAGGTGAAGCCGTGGTTGAAGTCGCCGCCTTCGCTGAGTACCTGGGCCACGGTGTCACGCACGATCACACCGCCCATGGGGATGTAACCGGAAGTCAGGCCCTTGGCGATGGTCATCAGGTCGGGCTTGAGGTCGTAGTAGTCGGAGCCGAACCACTCGCCGGTGCGGCCGAAACCGCAGATCACTTCGTCGGCGACGAACAGGATCTCGTACTTGGCGAGGATCTCCTTGACCTTCGGCCAGTAGGTTTCCGGCGGGATGATCACGCCACCGGCACCCTGGATTGGCTCGGCGATGAAGGCAGCGACATTGTCTTCGCCGACTTCGAGGATTTTCTTCTCCAATTGCTCGGCCGCCCACACCCCGAATTCATCCGGGGTCATGTCGCCGCCTTCACCGAACCAGTACGGCTGCGGGATATGCACGATGCCCGGAATCGGCAGGCCGCCCTGCTCGTGCATGCCGCTCATGCCGCCCAGGCTGGCACCGGCCACGGTGGAGCCGTGATAACCGTTGATGCGGCCGATGATGGTCTGCTTCTGTGGCTTGCCTTTCAGCGCCCAGTAATGGCGGACCATGCGCAGCACGGTGTCGTTGCCTTCGGAGCCGGAGCCGGTGAAGAACACATGGGTCATGCCTTGCGGCGCCACGTCGGAGATCGCCTTGGCCAGCTCCAGCGCAGGCGGGTGGGCAGTCTGGAAGAACAGGTTGTAGTACGGCAGTTCGCGCATCTGCTTTTCTGCCGCCTGCACCAGTTCTTCACGGCCATAACCCACCGCCACGCACCACAGGCCAGCCATGCCGTCGAGGATCTTGTGCCCCTCGCTATCCCACAAATGCACACCCTGGGCCTTGGTGATGATGCGCGGCCCCTTCTCCTTCAGCTGCTTGTAGTCGCTGAAGGGCGCGAGGTGATGCTCCCCGCTCAGGGTTTGCCATTCACGGGTTTGCGGGTTGTTGACGCTCATGTGCTTCTCCGTTGTTCGACAGCCGCGTCCTGCGGCACCAAGGTTGATCAGACAGCAAACAGCAGGAACTCACGCTCCCAGGAGCTGATGACTCGCTTGAAGTTCTCGTGTTCGGCGCGCTTGGTGGCGACGTAGCCGGTAATGAACTTCTTGCCCAGGTACTGCACCAGCGCACGGCTGTTTTCCATGCGTTCCAGGGCATCTTCGATGGTCAGTGGCAGGCGCAGGTTGCGGCGTTCGTAGCCACGGCCCTGCACCGGCGCGCTGGCGTCGATGCCTTCGACCATGCCGATGTAGCCGCACAGCAGGCTGGCGGCAATGGCCAGGTAAGGGTTGGCGTCGGCGCCCGGCAGGCGGTTCTCGACCCGGCGGCTTTGCGGGCCGGCGTCTGGCACGCGCAAGCCGACAGTACGGTTTTCTTCGCCCCACTCCACGTTCACCGGCGCCGAGGTGTCGGGCAGGAAGCGGCGGAACGAGTTGACGTTGGGCGCGAACAGCGGCAGCGCCTCGGGGATGAACTTCTGCAGGCCACCGATGTGGTGCAGGAACAGTTCGCTCATGCTGCCATCGTCGTTGCTGAAGATATTCTTGCCGGTGGCCACGTCGACCACGCTCTGGTGCAGGTGCATGGCACTGCCTGGCTCGCCGGTCATGGGCTTGGCCATGAAGGTGGCGGCCACGTTGTGCTTGAGCGCAGCCTCGCGCATGGTGCGCTTGAACACCAGGATCTGGTCGGCCAGGTGCAGGGCGTTGCCATGCCGGAAGTTGATCTCCATCTGCGCCGTGCCGTCTTCATGGATCAGCGTGTCGAGGTCCAGCTGCTGCAGTTCGCACCAGTCGTAGACGTCTTCGAACAGTGGATCGAATTCGTTGGCGGCTTCGATCGAGAACGACTGGCGGCCGGTTTCCGGGCGGCCCGAACGGCCTACCGGGGGTTGCAGCGGGAAGTCCGGGTCTTCGCTGCGCTTGGTCAGGTAGAACTCCATCTCCGGCGCGACGATCGGCTGCCAGCCCTTGTCAGCGTAGAGCTTGAGGACTTTCTTCAGCACGTTGCGCGGCGACAGCTCTACCGGGTTGCCCTTCTTGTCGTAGGTGTCGTGGATCACCTGGGCGGTCGGCTCGATGGCCCATGGCACCAGGAACACGGCGTTCTCGTCGGGGCGGCAGATCATGTCGATGTCCGCCGGGTCGAGCAGTTCGTAATAGATGTCGTCGTCGACGTAGTCGCCGGTCACGGTCTGCAGCAGCACGCTCTCGGGCAGGCGCATGCCTTTTTCGGCGATGAATTTGTTGGTAGGCGAAATCTTGCCGCGCGTGATGCCGGTCAGGTCACTGATCATGCATTCGACTTCGGTGATCTTGTGCTCTTTCAACCAATCGGTGAGCTGGTCGAGGTTGTTACTCATAAATACCTCAGGAGGTAAGGTGGTCCGCGCACTGATTCTGGATGGAGTACATTGCTAAAGCAAAAACCCCCGCGCAGAGCCACAGTGGATACACTGAAAACAGGTGCGTCCGTAATGAGTTCGAAAGGCAGAAAGACGAAACGAAGGGCGGCAAGCCGCTACGAGGGCAGGTCCGGGAGCGCCAAACGTCAATTATTGCGGCCAGGGCGGCCACGCCATTGACGAAGCTTGCAAAAATGACGGATGTACCTGATGGCACCGCGCAGGCAGTGCTTTCAGGTCGCGGCAAGCGGACCATGTGACCCTCGTATTATTGTGTTCTGGGTTGAGACCGAGCTTAGCCTTGTTCATTTTTTTACACAACACCTCCGTAAAAAATAAAACACGGCTTGTCGGAGATAGCCCTTTCCGCGGGAAATAGCGGATAATGGCTTGCCCCGATATGCAGCAAATCTGCCGTCGATGTGCCATTTCAGGGCATCATGGGGTTGGCTTGACATCAGTTTGTCTTTTCGATTGACTGGTCTTGCAAGCCCCCCTTGATTGATATTTTTGACAACAAAGGTGTTGCATCATGTCGGTACCCCCGCGTGCCGTTCAGCTTAACGAAGCGAACGCGTTCCTTAAGGAACATCCTGAGGTTCTCTACGTTGACCTTCTGATTGCAGATATGAATGGTGTGGTGCGTGGCAAGCGCATAGAGCGCACCAGCCTCCACAAGGTTTACGAGAAAGGCATCAACCTGCCTGCCTCCCTCTTCGCCCTGGATATCAACGGTTCCACCGTCGAAAGCACCGGGCTGGGCCTGGACATCGGCGATGCTGACCGCATCTGCTATCCAATCCCTGACACACTCTGTAACGAGCCGTGGCAAAAGCGCCCTACCGCCCAGTTGCTGATGACCATGCACGAACTCGAAGGCGAGCCGTTCTTCGCCGACCCGCGTGAAGTGCTGCGTCAGGTGGTGAGCAAGTTCACCGAGATGGGCCTGACCATCTGCGCCGCGTTCGAGCTGGAGTTCTACCTGATCGACCAGGAGAACGTGAACGGCCGTCCGCAGCCGCCGCGCTCGCCAATTTCGGGCAAGCGCCCGCAGTCGACCCAGGTGTACCTGATCGACGACCTCGACGAATATGCCGACTGCCTGCAGGACATCCTGGAAGGCGCGAAGGAGCAAGGCATCCCGGCCGACGCCATCGTCAAGGAAAGCGCCCCGGCGCAGTTCGAAGTCAACCTGCACCACGTGGCCGACCCGCTCAAGGCCTGCGACTACGCGGTACTGCTCAAGCGGTTGATCAAGAACATCGCCTACGACCATGAAATGGACACCACCTTCATGGCCAAGCCCTACCCGGGCCAGGCAGGCAACGGCCTGCATGTACACATTTCCGTGCTGGACAAAGATGGCAACAACATCTTCACCAGCGAGGATCCCGAGCAGAACGCCGCGCTACGTCACGCTGTCGGCGGTGTGCTCGAGACCCTGCCCGCGTCCATGGCGTTCCTTTGCCCGAACGTCAACTCGTACCGCCGCTTCGGTGCGCAGTTCTATGTACCGAACGCGCCAAGCTGGGGCCTGGACAACCGCACCGTGGCCCTGCGCGTGCCGACCGGTTCGCCGGACGCCGTGCGCATCGAGCACCGCGTGGCCGGTGCCGACGCCAACCCGTACCTGATGATGGCTGCCGTACTGGCCGGCGTGCACCATGGCCTGACCAACAAGGTCGAGCCGGGTGAGCCGATCGAAGGCAACTCGTACGAGCAGCTGGAGCAGAGCCTGCCGAACAACCTGCGCGATGCCCTGCGCGAGCTGGACGACAGCGAGATCCTGAACAAGTACATCGATCCGAAGTACATCGACATCTTCGTCGCGTGCAAGGAGAGCGAGCTGGAGGAGTTCGAGCATTCGATCTCCGACCTCGAGTACAACTGGTACCTGCACACCGTGTAAACGAAAACGCCGCCCACAAGGGCGGCGTTTTTGTTTCGAGATCGGTGTCGCCTGCTTCGCGGGTAAACCCGCTCCCACAGGGACCGCGCCGGCCTCAGGTCCGGTGAAGATCCTGTGGGAGCGGGTTCACCCGCGAAGAGGCCGGTACAGGCTTACAAGGGCTTCTCGAAAATCTTCGAATTGCGCTGGTAGTTGTACAGCGAAGCCCGCGCCGCCGGCAGCCGCTCGACCCCGCTCGGCGCAAACCCGCGTTCGCGGAACCAGTGCGCGGTACGCGTCGTCAGCACGAACAGGGTGTTCAAGCCCAACTGCCGCGCCCGGCTTTCGATGCGCTCCAGCAGCTCGTCGCCACGCCCGCCATGACGGTACTCCGGGTTCACCGCCAGGCACGCCAGCTCGCCGGCGTCGGAATCGGCAATCGGGTACAACGCCGCACAGGCGATGATCATGCCCTCGCGCTCGACCACGCTGAACTGCTCGATCTCCCGCTCCAGCACCTCACGCGAACGGCGCACGAGGATGCCCTGCTCTTCCAGCGGGCTGATCAGCTCCAGCAAACCGCCCACGTCCTCGATGGTCGCCTCGCGCACCACTTCGAACTGCTCCTGCGACACCAGCGTGCCGCCACCACCACGGGTGAACAGTTCGGTCAGCAAGGCGCCGTCCTCGGCATAGCTGACGATATGGCTGCGCGCCACGCCGCCTTTGCAAGCCTCGGCCGCGGCGTCCAGCAGCTCGCCCTGGTAATCGCTGCCCAGGCGCTGCAAATGCGGGGCAACCTGCTGTGGGCGCAGTTCGCGCACCAGCTTGCCGTCCTCGTCCAGGAGGCCCGGCTCGGCGCCGAACAGCAGCAGCTTGTCGGCCCCCAGTTCGATGGCGGCGCGGGTGGCCACGTCTTCGCAGGCCAGGTTGAAGATTTCC
Source organism: Pseudomonas sp. 43(2021) (assembly GCF_017490805.1). Lineage (NCBI taxonomy): Bacteria > Pseudomonadati > Pseudomonadota > Gammaproteobacteria > Pseudomonadales > Pseudomonadaceae > Pseudomonas > Pseudomonas sp. 43(2021). Next base: position 14,593 of record NZ_JAFGYJ010000033.1, on the reverse strand, counting down.
CCCGTGGGCGAGTAGCCCAGCGGCGACAACAGCACGATGGAGCGCTCGTCAAGCAGGCGGCTGATGCCCTTGCGGTCGACCCGGCGCACTTCGCCGGTGTGGTGGTAGTCCACGCCTTCGAGCACGCCGATCGGCCGCGCCGTTACCAGGTTGCCGGACGCCACGCGCAGGCGCGAGCCCTGCATCGGCGAAGCGGCGATGTCCATCGACAGGCGTGCCTCGATGGCCAGGCGCAAGGCGCCGACGGCATCGATCACGCAGTCCAGGGTGGCGGCATCAGTGATGCGCATGCCACGGTGGTAGTGCGGGGTCAGGCCGCGATCAGCCAGGCGGCTTTCGATCTGCGGACGCGAGCCATGCACCAGCACCAGACGCACGCCCAGGCTGTGCAGCAGCACCAGGTCGTGGACGATGTTGCCGAAATTAGGGTGTTCCACCCCATCGCCAGGGAGCATGACCACGAAGGTGCAGTCGCGATGGGCATTGATGTACGGGGAGGCATGACGCAGCCAGTTGACGTAGTCGGGCATGACAGGGCCTGTGGATAAGTGGACGGAGAACGGCGATACAGGGGGCGTTCAGGATCATCGTCGGAACAGGCTTGCGGTCACGCGCGGTCTCCTCTAGGCAGGAACGAATCAGTCCGGTTGACGTTTAGTTCAGGCAATAGTGCCGGATCAGGTCACGCAATAGACGCACGGTAGGCTCGATTCGTGACATTTCAAGGTATTCGCCGGGCTGGTGGGCACAGGCGATGTCGCCGGGGCCCAGCACGATGGTCTGGCAGCCCAGTTGCTGAAGATAAGGCGCTTCGGTGCCGAACGCCACCGCTTCGGCGCGGTGGCCGGTAAGGCGCTCCGCCACTTGCACCAGCTCGGCGTCGGCAGCCTGCTCGAATGGCGGCACCTCCGGGAACAACGGTGCATAGTCGATGCGCACCTCAAAGCGCTCTGCCACGGGCACCAGCTTGGCGCGGATGGCCGCGCGCAGTTGCTCCACGTCCATGCCTGGCAGCGGGCGCAGGTCGAATTCCAGGGCGCACTGGCCGCAGATACGGTTGGGGTTGTCGCCGCCATGGATGCAGCCGAAGTTCATGGTCGGGGTCGGCACGGTGAATTGCGGGTTGCGGTAGGTCTGCTGCCATTGCTGGCGCAAACCCATCAGCTCGCCCATCACTGCGTGCATGGCCTCCATGGCGCTGCGGCCCAGGCTTGGGTCCGAGGAGTGGCCGCTGCGCCCGAGGATGTCGATGCGGTCCATGAGGATGCCCTTGTGCATGCGGATCGGCCGCAGCCCGGTGGGCTCGCCGATCACCGCCGCACGGCCGAGCGGCTGACCGGCCTCGGCCAGGGCACGGGCGCCGGACATGGAGCTTTCTTCGTCACAGGTGGCAAGGATCAGCAGCGGCTGCTTGAAATCGTGCTCCAGCAGTGGGATGACCGCCTCGATGACCAGGGCGAAGAAGCCCTTCATGTCGCAACTGCCCAGGCCGACCCAGCGGCCGTCGGTTTCGGTCAGTTTCAGCGGGTCGCTGGCCCACAGCTGTTCGTCATAAGGCACGGTGTCGCTGTGCCCCGCCAGCACCAGGCCACCCGGGCCAGTGCCACGGCTGGCCAGCAGGTTGAACTTGCCGGGGCTGACCTGGCGAATGTCGCAGTTGAAGCCAAGGTCACCCAGCCAGCCGGCCAGCAGGTCGATGACCAGACGGTTTGACTGGTCCAGCGCAGGCTGGGTGCAACTGACCGAGGGCGCGGCGATCAGGGCGGCGAACTGGTCTTTCAGCGTCGGCAACGGCATGCGCGTACTCCTCGGAAGCGTTGCCCATCATAGCAATGCCGTCCAACCGTGTGGGCTTCTTCGCGGGTAAACCCGCTCCCACAGGGAAAGCGCCGCACCTGGGGGCAGCACAGTACCTGTAGGAGCGGGTTTACCCGCGAAGAAGCCACCACGATCCAACAGACGAGAGCCGACTCCTGTAGACTGCTGGGCAACCACGCCCCCTTCTTCGAGCCTGTGATGCACAAAGAAACCGAACTCAAGCTCCGCGCCAGCCGCGAGACCCTTGCCGCCCTGCGCGAGCACCCTCTGCTGAAAAAGCGCAACAAGTCCGGCTGGCAGACCCGCGAACTGCTCAACCAGTACTTCGACACCCCGGAGCGCGAGCTCTCCGCTGCCCGTGTCGCCCTGCGCCTGCGCCGCGATGGCGAGGCCATCATCCAGACCCTCAAATGCCGCGGCACCAGCGTGGCCGGCCTGTCCGAGCGCAACGAGCACGAATGGCAGCTGGACAAGGTCAAGCTCGACCTGAAGAAGCTCGACGACAGCTGCTGGCCCGCGCAACTGGCCAACCTGGACAAAAAGACCATCAAGCCGCTGTTCACCACCGACTTCAGCCGTGAATACGCCGAAATCGCCTGGGGCCGTGGCAAGAGCAAGGTGGTGATCGAGGCTGCACTGGACCAGGGCTTCGTGATCGCCGGCAAACGCAAGGAAGAAATCTGCGAGCTGGAACTGGAACTGCGCGAAGGTGAACCGCAGGCCCTGCTGGAACTGGCCGCCGAGCTGGCCGCCAGCCTGCCGCTGATGCCATGCGACATCAGCAAGGCCGAGCGTGGCTACCGCCTGCTGGAGCCGGACAGCTACGAGCTGGGCCTGCCGCACACCGAGCTGGAAGCCGAAATGGCCGTGGATGACGCCTACGCCGCACTGGCCTGGCAACTGCTGGGCAGCAGCCAGCGCCTGGCCGAGCAATACCGCCACAACGGCCACTGGCGCCTGCTGCAGGACTGGGTCGAGTGCCTGAGCGAACTGCGTGCGATTACCGCCAGCCTGGGCCAGGCCGCGCCGCGCGCCACCACCCGAGACCTGCGCAACAGCCTCGACGCCCTGCTCGAAGACTGGCGCCCGCTGGTGCAGGCCGGCAACGAAGACGAAGACATCCGCCGCGCCGCCCCAGAGCAGTTCGCCGAAGAGCTGGAAGACGTACGCTGGGGTCAGTTCTCGCTGGAAACCTCGCGCTGGCTGCTGGCCCGTGCCTGGACCGTGGAACGCAAAGGCCGTGGCGAGCGTCAGGGCAAGGCGCAACTGGCCAGCTGGCTGGCGCACCTGCTGGGCGAGGAAGGCCGGGCATTGAAGCTGCCGCTGTACACCCAGCGTCCGGAAGACCTGGCCGAGCAGCTGCCGCGTATCGAACAGCTGCTGGCCTGGCTGCACCATGCCCGTCAGGTGCTGGAAGCGCCGCAGATGGACCGCCTGTATGGCGACCTGAAGAAGCTGCATGAGCTGGCCGAGCAGCCAATCAGCGATGAAGTGCTGGAAGCACGTATCGAACAGGCCCGGGCGGTGGATCAGAGCCGCGGCTGGAAGCACCTGCTCAAGGCTTGATACCGCGTCGCTTTCTTCGCGGGTAAACCCGCTCCCACAGGGCTCGCGCTGCTCTCTGGCTCACTGATAACCCTGTGGGAGCGGGTTTACCCGCGAATGCCTCAACGCGACAGTGGCAGGCTGGTGGTGGACTTGATCTCCGACAACGCCACGATCGAGTTCACCTCCTGAATCCCCGGCACGTTCGACAGTTTTTCGAAGAAGAACCGTTCATAAGCCTCGATATCCGGGGTGACGATGCGCAATAGAAAGTCCACCGACCCCATCAGCACATAGCACTCCAGCACCTCTGGAAACCCGCGGATCGCCTCGGTGAACTCGGTGAAGTTGGAACGCCCATGGGCGTTCAGTTTTACCTCGGCGAAAATCTGCGTGTTCAGGCCGACCTTCTTGCGATCCAGCAAGGTCACCTGCCCGCGAATCACCCCCTCCTCCTTCAACCGCTGGATACGCCGCCAGCACGGCGATTGCGACAGCCCCACGCGTTCGGCGATCTGCGCGCTGGACAGCGAAGCGTCCTCCTGCAGCAGTTCGAGGATACGGCGGTCGTAGGCGTCCAGCTCGCTTTGCATTGATAATTCTCCTTGGCAGTACCGCACGAATAGAACAATTCGCCAATACAGCGAAACGATCAAATCATAGCGAAAAAATACCGCCACCAACGTGCAAGAATTTCTCCCACACTTGCGGAGACCGACATGAACGCACAGCCTCGTACCGACGCCTGGGCCGCCAGCAGCGCCCACAGCACCGTGCACTATCGCCTGCAGGCCGAGGCCGAGCCTGACAGCCTGTGCCGGGTGCTCAACCTGTTTGCCCTGCAGTTCCTGACCCCACACAGCGTGCAGGTCAGCCAGCAGGATGACTGGCTGGATATCGAAGTTGGCATCGGTGGCCTTAGCTGGCACCGGGCCGAAGTGATTGCGCAGAAACTGCGGAACCTGGTGTGTGTGGGCGAGGTGAGCCTGAGCAACCTGCAGCGGGTGGAGCTGGCGGTGGTCTGAACCATGCTCGGTGCTTTTCCCGGCCTCTTCGCGGGTAAACCCGCTCCCACAGGTACTGCACAACATTCAGGTTTGTGCGGTCCTGTGGGAGCGGGTTTACCTGCGAAATGGCCGGGACAAGCAAAGCAAAATCCCGAAACCTTTCACCTTCGGTAACCCTCCCTCGCCCGGCTACCCTTGATCAGCACTCCCCTATCAGGCACGGACGCCAACCATGCACACCCCCGACAACCCGGCACTCGACCTCAAACGCGTGCTCCAGGCCCTGCTCATGGACGAGCACCTGCACGCCAACGACACCCTGCAGGTACTCGAACACGCCGCCACCCACCCAACCACCCACCCGCTGGAGCAGATCGCCGCCTGCGCCCTGGAAGACCGCAGACAACCTGGTCAGCCCCTGGACCTGGACCGCCTCTGCCAATGGCTGGCCAACAAGGTCGGCCAGCCCTACCTGCGCATCGACCCGCTGCAACTGGACCTGCCCCAGGTCACCGGCCTGATGGCCCCGGCCTTCGCCCAGCGCCATGGCATCCTCATCGTCGCCGCCGACACCTCCAGCGTCACCGTCGCCAGCGCCCAGCCCTACCAGGATGACTGGCAGGCCGATCTCTCCCGCAGCCTGGGCCGGCCGATCCATCGCGTGCTGGCCAGCCCGCTGCAGATCCGCCAGGCAGGGCAGTCGTTCCACCGCCTGGCCCAATCGGTAAAGAGCGCGCAATCCCAGCAGTCAGCCAGCCTGGGCGAACTCCAACAGCTGCTGGAGCTGGGCAAGCGCCAGGCCGAGGCCAGCGCGGACGACGCGCACATCGTGCATATCGTCGACTGGCTGCTGCAGTACGCCATCGAGCAGCGCGCCAGTGATATCCACCTGGAGCCACGCCGCGAGCAAGGCCAGCTGCGCTACCGCATCGACGGCCTGCTGCACAGCATCTATGCCTTTCCCGTCGGGGTAACCCTGGCGCTGGTCAGCCGCCTGAAACACCTGGGGCGCATGGATGTCGCAGAAAAACGCCGGCCGCAGGATGGCCGGCTGCAAAGCCGCCTGCCTGGCGGCGGTGAGGTAGAACTACGGCTGTCGACCCTGCCGACCCCGTACGGCGAAAAACTGGTGCTGCGCCTGTTCGACCCTCATCAGTTGCAGGAAGGCTTCGAACGGCTCGGCCTGGAAGGGCCACAACTGGACCAGTGGCAAGGCCTGCTGCGCCAGCGCCAGGGCATCATCCTGGTCACCGGCCCCACCGGTTCCGGCAAGACCAGCACGCTGTACGCCAGCCTCAAGCTGCTGGCCACGCCGCAAGTCAACCTGTGCACCATCGAAGACCCGATCGAGCGCCTGGAACCCGCCTTCAACCAGTTGCAGGTGCAGCCCGCCCTCGACCTGGGTTTTGCCAACGGGGTGCGGGCCATGCTGCGCCAGGACCCGGACATCATCATGATTGGCGAAATCCGCGACCGCGAAACTGCCCTGGTGGCGGTGCAGGCGGCCCTGACCGGGCACCTGGTGCTGTCGACCCTGCATACCAACGACGCCTGCGGTGCAATCACCCGCCTTCAGGAACTGGGTGTGGCCGACTACCTGATAAAGGCGACGCTGGTCGGGGTCATGGCCCAGCGGTTGGTGCGCACACTGTGCGCGGATTGCCAGGGGGAGGCAGCGGTGCCCGGTGGCCAGCCGTGCCGCACCTGTCGCGGCACCGGGTTCCATGGCCGCACAGGGTTGTTCGAGCTGCTGGTGCCCAGCGACAGCCTGCGCGCCCAGATAGGCCCGGGCAGCGACCTGGCCAGTTTGCGGCGTCAGGCCGTAGCTGATGGATTGCTTGATCTGCGCCGCTGCGGCGAGGCCAAAGTGGCCAGCGGGCAGACCTGTGCAGAGGAAGTGCTACGGGCTTGTTCCTGAGCAAAAATCCTTTGTATTCAAGGAACTTGCAGCCCTGTAGCAGGATCAAACCGCGCATCTTCAACCCTCACCCTTCGAGGTGTTTCAACATGCGTGTCAAAACCGCCATCGCTGCTGCTGCCTTGCTTTCGCTACCTATCGGCTCGGCCATGGCCGATACCTTCTGGCGTAACGTGATGACTACCGGTGCTACCACGGCATCGAGCTATCTGACCTCCGGGGATCACAAGCTGGTGATGGCGGCGCAGGATGACGCCGGCAGCTTCGTGGCCAGCGAAGGCGCAATCCGCGGGCCGTTCCTTGAAGCGGCGATTCGCCAGGCCCGCGCGGAGAACCCGGGGATGCAGGCTTCCGACATGGAACTGGCCAATGCCATCCTGGCCAAGAATGCGGTAGCCGAGTAACCGCGTCGCCTGCTTCGCGGGTGAACCCGCTCCCACAGGTATTGCGCAGTACTCAAAACTTGTACAAGCCTTGTGGGAGCGGGTTTACCCGCGAAGAGGCCGGCAAAGGCAAATTACAATTAGCGATAAGCCTCCACCGGCACACAAGCACAGAAGAGATTCCTGTCCCCATACACGTTGTCGACCCGGTTCACCGCTGGCCAGTACTTGTGCTGGCGCACGTGAGCACTGGGCGCCACCGCCTGCTCCAGGCTGTAGGGCCTGTCCCACACCGCCAGCACATCGGCCAGGGTATGCGGCGCATGCTTGAGCGGATTGTTCTCCGCCGGCCAGTTGCCCTCCTGCACTTCGCCAATTTCCGCCCGAATCGCCAGCATTGCCTCGACGAAACGGTCCAGCTCGGCTTTCGATTCACTCTCGGTCGGCTCGACCATCAGCGTGCCCGGTACCGGGAACGACATGGTCGGCGCGTGGAAGCCATAGTCCATCAGGCGCTTGGCCACGTCCTCTTCGCTGATGCCGGTCAGCGCCTTCAGCGGCCGCAGGTCGAGGATGCACTCATGCGCCACCCGCTGGTTGCGCCCGCGGTACAGCACCGGGAAGGCACCCCCCAGCTGGCTGGCCAGGTAGTTGGCCGAGAGGATCGCCACCTCGCTGGCATCGGCCAGCTGCGGGCCCATCATGGCAATGTACATCCAGCTGATCGGCAGGATGCTCGCACTGCCCCAGGGCGCGGCGCTGACCGCGCTGTTGTTCGGGTCCAGGCCGGGCACCGGCACCACCGGGTGGCTGGCGACGAACGGCTTGAGGTGCGCGCCGATACCGATCGGGCCCATGCCCGGGCCACCACCGCCGTGGGGGATGCAGAAGGTCTTGTGCAGGTTCATGTGCGAAACGTCGGCGCCGATATCCGCCGGCCGTGCCAGCCCCACCTGGGCATTGAGGTTGGCGCCGTCCATGTACACCTGGCCACCGTGCTGGTGGACCACTTCGCAGATTTCGCGAATACCCTCTTCATACACGCCATGGGTCGACGGGTAAGTGATCATCAGGCACGACAAACGGTCCCCGGCCGCGTGAGCCTTGGCCTTGAGGTCTGCCAGGTCAACGTTGCCATCATCGTCGCAATCGACAATCACCACCTCCATGCCGGCCATTTGCGCCGACGCCGGGTTGGTGCCGTGGGCCGACGACGGGATCAGGCACAGGGTACGTTGCGGCTGGTGGCGGCTGCGGTGGTAGCGGGTAATGGCCATCAGGCCGGCGTACTCACCCTGGGCACCAGAGTTGGGCTGCATGCAGATGGCATCGAAGCCGGTAATGGCGCACAGCCAGCTTTCCAGTTCGTCGATCATCGCCTTGTAGCCGGTGGCCTGGGCCGCCGGAGCAAACGGGTGCAGCTGGGCAAAGCCAGGCCAGGTGATAGGGATCATCTCGCTGGTGGCGTTGAGCTTCATGGTGCAGGAGCCCAGCGGGATCATCGACTGGTTCAGCGCCAGGTCCTTGTTCTCCAGCTGCTTGAGGTAGCGCAGCATCTCGGTTTCGCTGTGGTGCAGGTTGAACACCGGGTGGGCCAGGAACGGCGTGCGCCGCACCAGGCTGGCAGGGATGCCTTCGGGCAGGGCCAACTGGTCGAGTGCAGCGATATCCAGGCCGTGGTCCACCCCCAGGAAGATGTCGAACAGGCGCAGCACCGTCTGCTCCGAGCAGGTCTCGTCCAGGCTCACGCCCAGGTGCCCGCGGCCGAGGATGCGCAGGTTGATCTGCGCGGCTTCGGCACTTTCGATGATGGCCGCCTGGGTGCCGCCGACGTCCAGGGTGAGGGTGTCGAAGAAATGCTGGTTGAGGCGCTTGATGCCCTTGGCTTCGAGGCCGGCGGCCAGGATGAAGGTCAGCCGGTGCACACGCTGGGCAATGCGCTGCAGGCCTTCCGGGCCGTGGTACACCGCGTAGAAGCCGGCAATGTTGGCCAGCAGCACCTGAGCCGTGCAGATGTTGGAGTTGGCCTTCTCGCGGCGGATATGCTGCTCGCGGGTCTGCAGGGCCATGCGCAGCGCGGTGTTGCCACGGGCATCGCGCGACACGCCGATGATGCGCCCCGGCATGGCCCGCTTGTAGTCATCGCGGCAGGCGAAATAGGCCGCGTGGGGGCCGCCATAGCCCATCGGCACGCCAAAGCGCTGGGTCGAGCCCAGCACCACATCGGCGCCCAGCTCCCCGGGCGGTGCCAGCACCACCAGGCTGAGCAGGTCGGCGGCGACGCAGGCCAGGGCATGCTGGCTGTGCATATGGTCGATCAGCGGGCGCAGGTCGCGTACCTCGCCGTGGGTGTCCGGGTACTGCAGCAAGGCACCGAAAACTGCGTGTTTGCCAAGGTTATCCACAGAGTCGACGATCAGCTCGAAGCCAAAGCCCTCGGCGCGGGTCTTGAGTACTGACAGGGTCTGCGGGTGACAGTGTTCGTCGGCGAAAAAAGCGTTGCTCTTGTTGCGCGCCACTCGCTTGGCCAAGGCCATGGCCTCGGCGGCGGCGGTGGCTTCGTCGAGTAGCGAGGCATTGGCCAGGGCCAGCCCGGTGAGGTCGATGACCATCTGCTGGAAGTTCAGCAGCGCCTCCAGCCGGCCTTGGGCAATTTCGGGCTGATAGGGGGTATAGGCGGTGTACCAGCCGGGGTTTTCCAGCACGTTGCGCAGAATGACCGTGGGGGTGATGGTGCCGTGGTAGCCCATGCCGATCAGGCTGGTCCAGACCTGGTTCTGCCCGGCGTAGCCGGCGAGCTTGGCCAGGGCGGCCTGTTCGTCCAGCGCCGGCGGCAGGTCGAGGGGGCGATTGAGGCGGATGTCTGGCGGTACGGTCTGCTCGATCAGCTCACTGCGGCTGGCGACACCCAGCGCGTTGAGCATGGCCTGCTGCTCCGCGGCATCGGGGCCCAGATGGCGACGCAGGAAAGGGTTGAGCTCTTGCAGTTGATGCAGGGATGGCGACTGGGACATGACGACGCTCTCTTCCTGGAACAGCTCTCATGGAGACTTACAAGTCTAGGAAGGGATTGCCGATTTTGCGGGGAAAGTTGCTTGCAGGCCCGGCCTCTTCGCGGCTAAAGCCGCTCCCACAGGGACCGCACAGGTATCAGACGCTATGCAGTACCTGTGGGAGCGGCTTTAGCCGCGAAGAAGGCGACGCGGTCTTACTCGCCGATCAAAGCCTTGTAGCCAGCAGCATCCAGCAGCTTGTCCAGCTCGGCCGGGTTGCTTGGCTTGAGCTTGAAGATCCACGACTCGTAAGGTTCTTCGTTGAGCAGTTCAGGGCTGTCGGCCAGCTCTTCGTTGACCGCGATCACTTCGCCGGCGACCGGGGCATAGATGTCCGAAGCGGCTTTGACCGACTCGACCACACCGGCAGCATCGCCAGCGCCAAACACCTTGCCGACTTCGGCCAGCTCGACGAACACCACGTCACCCAGGGCTTCCTGAGCGTGGTCGCTGATACCCACGGTCACGGTGCCATCGGCTTCCAGGCGAGCCCACTCGTGGCTTTCGGCAAAACGCAGGTCGGCGGGGATATTGCTCATGTCTTGAATTCCTCGATTGGCTCAGCGGTACGCCCGCCGGTTAAAAATTGTTCAGATCAGGATCTTGCCGTGGCGCACGAAGGTCGGTTTGACCACCCGCACCGGGTACCACTTGCCGCGGATTTCCACCTCGGCCCGGTCGCCGGTGGCCATGGGCACGCGGGCAAGGGCAATGGACTTGCTCAGCGTAGGCGAGAAACTACCACTGGTGATCTCTCCTTCGCCAATCCCGGCCACACGCACCACCTGATGGGCACGCAGCACGCCGCGCTCCTCCAGCACCAGGCCGACCAGTTTTTCCTGCACGCCCTGTTCGATTTCCGCCAGCAGACCGGCGCGACCGATGAAGTCACGCTCGGCCGGCTCCCAGGCGATGCTCCAGCCCAGGTTGGAGGTGAGCGGGGTGTGAGTTTCGTCGATATCCTGGCCGTACAGGTTCATGCCAGCTTCCAGGCGCAAGGTGTCGCGGGCGCCCAGGCCGCTGGGGGCGATGCCTGCGCCGACCAGGTCGTTGAAGAAGGCCACGGCCTGCTCGCCCGGGAGCATGATTTCCAGGCCATCTTCACCGGTATAGCCGGTGCGGGCAATGAACCAGTCACCTTCGGCAACACCTTCGAACGGGCGCAGTTCGCGGATCAGCGCCGCGCGCGCGGGGCTGAGCAGGGCCGCGACCTTTTCGCGGGCATGCGGGCCCTGGATGGCAAGAATGGCCAGGTCGGAGCGGACCTGGAAGTCCACGGCAAAGCCCTCGCGCTGCAGTTGCAGCCAGTCGAGTACTTTGGTCCGGGTGGCAGCGTTGGTGACCAGGCGGTAGCCGAGTTCCGTGCGGTAGACGATCAGGTCGTCGATCACCCTGCCCTGTGCCTGCAACAGCAGGCTGTACAGCGCCTTGCCGGTGTCGTCGAGGCGGGCCACGTCGTTGGCCAGCAGACGCTGCAACCAGACAGTGGCGTCGCAGCCATCGACATCGATCACGGTCATGTGGGAAACATCGAACACCCCACAATCGCTGCGCACCTGATGGTGCTCCTCGACCTGCGAGCCATAGTGCAGGGGCATGTCCCAGCCACCGAAATCGACCGTTTTGGCGCCAAGCGCCAGGTGCAGGTCATACAAAAGCGTGCGCTGTCCCATGGGTTTCTCCTTCCGGGCGTGGCGAAGCGGCGGCGGTCGATGACATTGGGTCGTCAGCTTTTCTTATCAGCTTTTGTTGCAGACACCCGCCGCGCGAGTGCCGCGCATTGTAGCCGCAAGGGCGCCAGCTGGCACCCTCAGTGACTGTGACCGGGTCGACGTGCCGAACGGCGGATCAGGCCGATGACCGGCAGCAAGCCCACCAGCACCAGGGTCAGGGCCGGCAGCGATGCACGCGCCCACTCACCCTCGCTGGTCATCTCGAATACCCGTACCGCCAGGGTGTCCCAGCCGAACGGGCGCATCAGCAAGGTGGCCGGCATTTCCTTGAGCACGTCGACGAACACCAGCAAGGCGGCGCTGAGGGCGCCAGGCACCAGCAGCGGCAGATACACCTTGAAAAACAATCCCGCACCACCGACGCCCAGGCTACGGGATGCCTCGGGCAATGACGGGCGGATACGCTCCAGGCTGCTCTCCAGCGGCCCGTAGGCCACTGCGATGAAACGCACCAGGTAGGCCAGCAGCAAGGCGGCCAGGCTGCCCAGCAGCAGCGGTTTGCCGGCACCACCCAGCCAGCTGGACAGCGGGATGACCAGATGATTGTCGAGGTAACTGAAGGCCAGCATGATCGACACCGCCAGCACCGAGCCGGGCAAGGCATAGCCCAGGTTGGCCAGGCCGACCCCGGCGCGGATCCCGCCCGTCGGCGCCTGGCGCCGGGCAAAGGCCAGCAGCAACGCCACGCACACCGTGACCAGCGCCGCCATGCCGCCCAGGTACAGGGTGTGCAGCACCAGGCCGACATAGCGCTCGTCCAGGTCATGCCGGCCGCGCTGCCAGAACCACGCCAGCAGTTGCAGCAACGGGATGACAAAGGCACAGGCAAACACCAGCAGGCACCAGCCACTGGCCAGCAATGCCTTTACCCCGCGCAGGTGATACAGCGCCTGCCCGCGCGGCCGCTCGTTGCCGCTGCGGCTGGCCCCCCTGGCGCGGCGCTCGCCATACAGCACCAGCATCACCGCCAGCAGCAACAGGCTGGCCAGCTGGGCCGCGCTGGACAGGCTGAAGAAGCCGTACCAGGTCTTGTAGATGGCCGTGGTGAAGGTGTCGAAGTTGAACACCGCCACCGCGCCGAAGTCGGCCAGGGTTTCCATCAGGGCCAGGGCAATACCGGCACCGACCGCAGGCCGAGCCATGGGCAGGGCCACGCGCCAGAACGCTTGCAGCGGGGACAGCCCCAGCACCCGCGCCGCTTCCATCAGGCCCTTGCCCTGGGCCAGGAATGCGGTGCGCGCCAGCAGGTAGACATACGGGTAGAACACCAGCACCAGGACGACGATCACCCCGCCGGTGGAGCGCACCCGCGGCAGGCGCATCGGCCCGAACACCTCGCGCAGGGCACTTTGTACCGGGCCGGCAAAATCGAGCAGGCCGACGAAGACGAACGCCAGCACGTACGCTGGGATGGCGAACGGCAGCATCAGCGCCCAGTCCAGCCAGCGCCGGCCGGGGAACTCGCAGAGGCTGGTGAGCCAGGCCAGGCTGACGCCCAGCACGGTGACGCCAATGCCCACGCCCGCTACCAGGGTCAGGGTATTGCCCAGCAGGCGGCTCATCTGGGTGTCGAGCAGGTGCGACCAGATCTGCAGGTCGATCGATTGCCAGGACAGCAGCAGGACGCTCAGGGGCAGGAGCACCAGGGCGGCGACCAAGGTGACCGGGAGGTACCAGCGGCGTTGGGGGGTGTGGGGCAAGGCTTGATTCTCGATTGCGATGGCGACCGCTGCGCGGTCGTTCGCGGGTGAACCCGCTCCCACAGGACCTGCACTGCCTTTGAGTGTTGTGCGGTCCTGTGGGAGCGGGTTTACCCGCGAAAGGGCCCTTGCAGGCCCCGGAAGGATAAAGCCTGGCGCTTAGTTCCAGCCAGCCCGATCCATCAAGCGAATCGCTTCAGCCTGGCGCTTGCCGGCAATTTCCACCGGAATGCTGTCAGCCTTGAAGCTGCCCCACGCCGCTACTTCGTCCGATGGCTTGACCTTCGGGTTGGCCGGGAACTCCTGGTTGATGTCGGCGAACAGCTTCTGTGCTTCCTCGCCTGTCATCCACTCCACCAGCTTTTTTGCCGCCTCCGGGTGTGGCGCATGCTTGGTCAGGCCGATGCCCGACAGGTTCACGTGCACGCCGCGGTCACCCTGGTTGGGCCAGAAGATCTTCACCGGCAGTTTCGGGTTCTGGTTGTGCAGGCGGCCGTAGTAGTAAGTGTTGACCACGCCCACGTCGCACTGGCCGGCTTCGATGGCCTGGATCACCGCGTTGTCGTCGGAGAATACGTCGGTGGACAGGTTGTTGACCCAGCCTTTGACGATCTGCTCGGTCTTCGCCTCGCCGTGGGTCTCGATCAGGGTGGCGGTCAGCGACTGGTTGTACACCTTCTTCGCCGTGCGCAGGCACAGGCGGCCTTCCCACTGCTTGTCGGCCAGGGCTTCGTAGGTGCTCAGCTCTTGCGGCTTGACCCGTTCGGTGGAGTAGATGATGGTGCGGGCGCGCAGGCTCAGACCGGTCCAGTCGTGGGACGAGGCACGGTACTGCGGCGGGATGTTCTGGTCGATGATGTCGGACTTGATCGGCTGCAGGATGCCCATTTGCTCGGCCTGCCACAGGTTGCCGGCATCGACGGTCAGCAGCAGGTCGGCCACACCGTTGTCGCCCTCGGCCTTGATGCGCTGCATCAGCGGGGCTTCCTTGTCGGTGATGAACTTGATCTTGACCCCGGTCTTGGCGGTATAGGCATCGAACACCGGCTTGATCAGCTCGTCGATGCGCGAGGAGTACACCACCACTTCGTCCGCTGCCTGGGCGATGCCGCCGAACAGGGTCAGGGCCAGGGCGGCCAGTAGGGGCTTGCGTGGCAACATGGAAAGCACTCCTCGGATCGTATGAGAGGCGCAAATGGTAGTGAATCCCATTTTCCGACTCATCTACATAGGCGTTACCGGATGTTGCAGAGGGGGCTGCTGTGCAGCCCATCGCGACACAAGGCCGCTCCCACAAGAGATTGCGTCCCCCTGAACTGCGCCCCTGATGTTGGACAAAAATCCAACCTCAGGGGCGTTTCACATGAGCAAGCACACCAGACAGTTCAAGCTTTCCGCCATCCAGGCTTTTCTGCAACGAGGCCTTGGCTACCGTT
>NZ_JAFGYJ010000330.1:0-499 GCF_017490805.1 Pseudomonas sp. 43(2021) | reverse complement strand
AGCCACGACCTTGAGTCGGCCATCGCCCAAGGCGCCACCTGGGTGCGGATCGGTACCGCGCTGTTTGGCGCCAGAGATTATTCCCAGTCTTGAACGTTTCCAGATAAGGACCACACATGAGCAACACACGTATTGCGTTTATCGGTGCGGGCAACATGGCGGCCAGTCTGATTGGCGGCTTGCGCGCCAAAGGTCTGGAAGCGGCGCAGATCCGCGCCAGCGATCCGGGCGAAGACACCCGCGCCAAGGTCAGCGCCGAACACGGCATCGAAACCTTCGCTGACAACGCCCAGGCCATCGACGGCGTCGATGTCATCGTGCTGGCGGTCAAGCCACAGGCGATGAAAGCCGTGTGCGAGGCGATTCGCCCGAGCCTCAAGCCCAATCAACTGGTGGTGTCGATCGCCGCCGGCATCACCTGCGCGAGCATGACCGCGTGGCTCGGCGAACAGCCGATCGTGCGCTGCATGCCGAACACTCCGGCGCTGCTGCGTCAGGG
>NZ_JAFGYJ010000329.1:0-499 GCF_017490805.1 Pseudomonas sp. 43(2021) | reverse complement strand
GCATTGATGAGCGCGCGTCCAACAGCGTGACCGCCGCCGGCATCGTCACCAACAAGCGCGCGATCGACACCAGCATTCTGCTCGACGATGGGCAGATCATGGTCCTCGGTGGTTTGCTTCAGGACGGCTACAGCCAGAGCAATGATGCGGTGCCGTGGCTGGGCAGCCTGCCGGGCATCGGCGCGCTGTTTCGCAACGAACGCCGGGCGATCACCAAGACCAACCTGATGGTGTTCCTGCGCCCGTACATCATCCGCGACAGCGAAGCGGGGCGCAGCATCACCCTCAACCGCTACGACTTCATGCGCCGCGCCCAGGGCGGCTTGCAACCGGAACGCAGCTGGGCGATGCCCGACATGCAGGCGCCGCAATTGCCAAGCGCCGCGCAAGGCGTGCCAGCGCCGGGGCCGGGGCCGACATCAGGCCCACGCGCCACGATCAAAGCCGTACCGATTGAAGGGAGCACCCGGTTTTGACTGAGATGATGACTGTGGCGAGG
>NZ_JAFGYJ010000328.1:0-499 GCF_017490805.1 Pseudomonas sp. 43(2021) | reverse complement strand
TCATGGAACTGGCCGAAGTGCGCTTGAAGAAACTCGACCAGCGCCGCCGCGAAACCGTGCCGGCCTCCGAGCTGATTCTCGGTATGCAGTGCGGCGGCAGCGACGCGTTCTCCGGCATCACCGCCAACCCGGCGCTGGGTTATGCCTCGGACTTGCTGTTGCGTGCGGGGGCGACGGTGATGTTTTCCGAAGTCACCGAAGTGCGCGATGCGATCTACCTGCTGACGTCGCGGGCGCAAACGCAAACCGTCGCCGAAGAGCTGGTGCGCGAGATGGACTGGTACGACCGTTACCTGGCCAAGGGCGAAGCCGATCGCAGCGCCAACACCACGCCGGGCAACAAGAAGGGCGGGTTGTCGAACATTGTCGAGAAGTCCCTGGGCTCGATCGTCAAGTCCGGCAGCAGCGCGATCAATGGCGTGCTCGGCCCGGGCGAGCGCTTCAAGCACAAGGGCCTGATTTTCTGCGCGACGCCGGCCAGCGATTTTGTCTGCGGGAC
>NZ_JAFGYJ010000327.1:0-500 GCF_017490805.1 Pseudomonas sp. 43(2021) | reverse complement strand
AACTGGAGGCGGCCAATAGCGCAGCCGACAAGAAGATCAACTTCTTCAGCTTGAAAAAAGTGGTCATGGGCAGTTCCGTTCCTTGGGCGCAAGTTGCCAGGCAACAAGGCTGTTATTGTTCAGGCGGCGATTTTGCGAGCCGGAACAACCAAGGGCAATTAGCACGGATGGGCTAATGGCGCGCAGCCATTGCGGGTCAGGTGCCGCGTGGTTTCGCCCGCGCCGTGGCTTCGGCGACCAAGGGATCGTCCGGCCAATAGTGCTTCGGATAGCGCCCCTTGAGATCCTTCTTCACCTCGGCATAGGTGCTGCGCCAGAAGTTGGCCAGGTCCTGCGTGACCTGCACCGGCCGCCGCGCCGGCGAGAGCAGATGCAGCTTGACCACTTGCCGGCCACCGGCAATCCGTGGCGTATCGGCCAGACCAAACAGCTCTTGCAAACGCACCGCGAGAATCGGTGGATGTTCGCTGTAATCCAGACGAATCGATGACCCCGACGGC
>NZ_JAFGYJ010000326.1:0-500 GCF_017490805.1 Pseudomonas sp. 43(2021) | reverse complement strand
GATCAGTGCTGCGCTGCTCAACAATTTCGTGTTGCACTGGCCGCTGGGCGTCGCTCCGCTGCTGGCGGGCAGCCGACGCCAGGTACATGCGCTGGGATTGGCGACGTTGTGCCTGATGCTGGTAGTCAGCGTTATCGGTCAGGCGATCTGGCAGTGGATACTGCTGCCGTTGCAGCTTGAAGCGCTGCGCCTGTTCGTGTTTCTGCCGTTGAGTGTGTTGTTGATCGCGCCGCTGCTGAAGCTGCTGGCGCGCGGGCTGCCGGATTGGCCGTTCGACGGATTGTGGCCGCTGCTGCTGGGCAATGCCGGCGTACTCGGGCTGGCGTTGATCAATGCGCAAAACGATCAAGGCCTGCTGCACGCAACGGCTTTGAGCTTCGGCGCCGGGCTGGGTTTCTGGCTGGTGTTGAGTGTGTTCTGCGACCTGCGCGAGCGCACGGCCGACAACGATATTCCCCTGCACTTTCGCGGCCTGCCGATCGATCTGATCAGCGCCGGAC
>NZ_JAFGYJ010000325.1:0-500 GCF_017490805.1 Pseudomonas sp. 43(2021) | reverse complement strand
CGTTTTGCCGGAGCGGCTTTTCTTCTGAGATGAATTGAGACAGCGCTATCTTTGGCGGGCAGGCGCTATCGGTTTCAGTCGTGGGAGTGCTGGCGCCACCAGAGGTGCGCGGCTTCGGCCAGTTCTTCCAGCGGGCGGGTGGCGTCCAGGCGCAGGGTCAGCGGTTCGCTCACCGGCGGTTCGAGGGCGGCGAACTGGCTGTCGATCAGGCTGGCCGGCATGAAGTGGCCGGGGCGGGTGGCAACGCGTTGCGCGGCGGTTGCCGGGGTCAGTTCGAGGAACACCACGCCCAGGCCGGGCACGGCGCGGCGCAGGCGTTCGCGGTAGATGAGCTTGAGCGCGGAGCAGGTGAGCACCGGGCGCTGGCCGGCGGCGATGGCTTTCTGCAGCTCGGCGGCGAGGGTGTCGAGCCAGCCGGCGCGGTCTTCGTCGGTCAGCGGGATGCCGGCGCTCATCTTGCGGATGTTGGCTTCGGGGTGGAAGGCGTCGCCCTCGATGGC
>NZ_JAFGYJ010000324.1:0-500 GCF_017490805.1 Pseudomonas sp. 43(2021) | reverse complement strand
CTGGTGCTCGACCTGATGTTGCCGGGGCAGAGCGGTTTGCAGGTCTGCCGGGAAATTCGCAGTGTCTCGGACACGCCGATCGTGATCCTCACGGCCAAGGAAGACGATCTTGATCACATTCTCGGTCTGGAGTCCGGCGCTGACGATTACGTGATCAAACCGATCAAACCGCCGGTATTGCTCGCGCGGCTGCGGGCGTTGCAACGGCGGCAGACGCCGGACAGCAGCGTGGTGAGTTTTCTCGAGTTCGGGCAATTGAGCATCGACCGCAGTTGCCGTGAAGTGCGCCTGACGGGTGAGCTGATCGAGCTGACCACCATGGAGTTCGAATTGCTCTGGTTGCTCGCCAGCGCGGCGGGCAAGATTCTTTCCCGCGATGACATTCTCAATCGCATGCGCGGCATTGCCTTCGACGGCCTCAACCGTAGCGTCGACGTCTACATCAGCAAATTGCGCAACAAACTCAAGGACAACCCTCGCGAGCCGGTGTGCATCAAGAC
>NZ_JAFGYJ010000323.1:0-500 GCF_017490805.1 Pseudomonas sp. 43(2021) | reverse complement strand
CAATAAAGGCGGGCCGCCAAATCGAAAGGGCAAGCCGCGACCGGCTTGCCCTTTTTTCTTGCCTGAGCGCGCAGCGCAGCGCCATCGCGAATCCCGGAGCCGCGCAAAGCGGGATCGAGAGCGGGATCGTCCGATCCCGCCCCGTCCGCGGCGCGATCACCGTACCTTCGGCAATCCCGCTTCGGCCTGCCGTTGCAGCGAACGCACCTGCTGCTGCAGCTTGCGCAGTTGATCCTGCCGCTCGCTTTTCTGCTCCCGCAGCGCGACGGTCTCGTCGAGCTTGTCCTTCTGCCGGGTCGCGACAGCCGCCCGCTGCTCACGCGCAATGCTCAGATCCGCCTGTAGCCGGCTCGCCCGCTCCTGGGCAACGGCGATCTGCCGATCGGTCAGCGCCTTCTGCGATTCGAGCTTCGCGGCCTGCAACTCGTTGACCGCAAGCGTCTCCGATTGCTTCGCGAAATCGCGGTAAACCGCCTCCGCGCGCGCTTCGCTCGCCGTCC
>NZ_JAFGYJ010000322.1:0-501 GCF_017490805.1 Pseudomonas sp. 43(2021) | reverse complement strand
GTGCCACGGTTGCTCGGGCAGGGTCAGTTGCAGCTCTTCGGCCAATGCTTTGGCGATCGGCAACGCCTGTGCCCCCAGCGCCGCGAGCGTGCCGGAGGCGCCACCGAATTGCAGCACCAGCAGACGCGGTTTCAGCTCCTGTAGACGCTGTCGGCTGCGCGTGACGGCGCCCAGCCATCCGGCGATTTTCATACCGAGAGTCACCGGCGTGGCATGTTGCAGCCAGGTGCTCCCGGCCAGGGGCGTGGTAGCGAAGCGTTGCGCCTGAGCGGCCAGCGAGTCGGCCAGTTGCGCCAGTTGGTCTTCGATCAGCGCCAGCGCCTGGCGCAATTGCAGGACCAGCCCGGAATCCATCACGTCCTGACTGGTCGCGCCCAGATGCACATAGCGCTCGGCTTCGGCATCGCTCGAAGCGATCTGCTTGCCCAAAGCCTTGACCAGTGGAATCGCCGAATTGCCGGCTGTGGCAATCGCCTCGCCCAGCGCTGCGAAGTCATACAG
>NZ_JAFGYJ010000321.1:0-501 GCF_017490805.1 Pseudomonas sp. 43(2021) | reverse complement strand
CGAACCCACGCGGTACGGCCGGGTTCGGTGACAGGCAGATTCGCCGGATAGCCGAAACCGGCGTTGCCCGCGAGGTTCAGGTGCTCCGCATAAGCCTTGTCGAGCACGTTGTCGACGCCGACCGAGATCTGCACCGTCTTGCTCACGTTGTACTGCGCGTGCAGCGACAGCACGCCGAAACCGGCGCTCGGACCAAAGTCCTTGCCGACGACGTTGCCCTCGTTCAGCGCGTAGCGATGCTGCGGCGCAACGACCCGCCACAGCCCGCCCGCCGACCACGGCCCGCGAGTGTACTCGACGCCGAAGCGTGCCTCGAGCGGCGGCATCTGCGGCAGCGGCGCACCGCTTTGCACGTTGCGCCCCCACGCATACGCGAGCGACCCTTCGAAGCGCCACGGCGCGAGCGGACGCCACGACGCGCCCACCTCACCGCCCATGATCTGCGCGTTGACGTTCGTCGCCTGCGTGATCTGTCCCATCGGGCCCGTCGCATAGTCGAAC
>NZ_JAFGYJ010000032.1:0-56377 GCF_017490805.1 Pseudomonas sp. 43(2021) | reverse complement strand
CGGCCATCGGCACGGCCGCAAAGCCCAGATCCAGGCTGATCACCGCACCACCCAGCGCCGCGCCCAAGGCGTTGCCCAGGTTGAACGCGCCGACGTTGATCGACGAGGCCAGCCCCGGTGCTTCGATGGCGGCGATCATCACCCGCATCTGCAGCGGCGGTACCACGGCGAAGGTGAACATGCCCCACACCAGCAAGGCGATGGCGGCGCCGATGTGGCTGCCCAGTACCAGCGGCATCAGCAGCATGATCACTGCCAGTGCCGCGAGGACAATCCGCGCCGCACCCTCCAGCGACCAGTCGGCCAGGCGGCCACCCAGGCTGTTGCCCAGGGTGAAGCCGATACCGATCAGCACCAGGCCCAGGGTGACGAAGCTGTCCGAGGCGCCGGTCAGTTCGGCCAGTACCGGTGCTACGTAGGTGTACAAGGTGAACATGGCGCCGGCACCGAGCACGGTGGTGGCCATTGCCAGCAGCACGCTGGGGCGGGCAATGACCGCTAGCTCCTTGCGCACATGCGGCACGCTGCCGCGTTCACCCTTGGGCAGGGCGTACCACAGCGCGGCCATGGCCAGCAGGCCCAGCACGGCGGTACCGGCAAAGGCCATGCGCCAGCCGACCTGCTGGCCGATCCAGGTGGCGGCCGGCACGCCGCCGATATTGGCGATGGTCAGGCCCATGAACATGGTGGCCACGGCACTGGCCTGTTTCTCCTTGGGCACCACACTGGCGGCCACCACCGCGCCAAGGCCGAAGAATGCGCCGTGGTTGAGGCTGGTGACCAATCGCGAGGCGAGCAGGGTGTAGTAGTCCGGTGACAGCGACGACAGCAGGTTGCCGAGGGTGAAGATGGCCATCAGTGCCATCAGTGCGGCGCGCTTGCCGAAACGGCTGAACAGCAGGGTCATGATCGGCGCGCCGACCATCACACCAATGGCGTAGGCGGTAATCAGCATGCCGGCGCTGGGGATGCTGACGTCGACACCTTGGGCGATCACCGGCAGCAGGCCCATCGGCGTGAACTCGGTGGTGCCGATGCCGAAGGCACCGATGGCCAGGGCAAACAGGACGCGCCCGGCGTTCATTGCGCGTGCTCCGGCGCGGCCAACTCGGTCAATGGGCATGGGGTGGCCTCCGTCAGTTTGACTGGTGTCTCATGGAACTGTGGCAGTACGTATTCGGCGATTTCGTGCAGGGTTTCGTCCAGCGGTCGCACGTTACGCCGCAGGTGCAGGCCGATATGGTCGACGCCCGCCGCGCGCAGGGCGCCGAGCTCGGCCGCCAGTGCCTTGCGGCCACCGCGAAAACCGAAGCGCCAGCGTTGCAGCGGTTCGTCGGGGTTGTCCGCCAGGTCCAGGTGGATGAAGCTGCTGTAGGGCTTGTCGCCCGCCACCGCGCGCCAGGCGGCGACCCGCCGGCGGTGGTCATCCGGCGTGCCGGGGTAGGCCAGGCAGCCGTCCAGGTTGCTGCCGATCCATGCCGGGCTTTGCTGGGCCAGGCCGGCTACCAGCAGCGGCAGCGGCGAGGCGGTGCCGGGTAATACGGCCAGACCTTCGGGCAGGTGGCCGTTGGCACCATCACGCAGCAGCGCGACCTGTTGGCGGAATGCGTTGCCGCGTCCCTCGAAATCCCGCCCGAACAGCGGGTATTCCACCGGCCGGTCACCACTGGCCACGCCCAGCAGCAGGCGATTGCCGCTGAGGCGCTGCACACTATTGGCCGACTTCAGGGTCAGCAGCGGTTCGCGAATCGGCAGCACCACGGCAGCCGTGCCGAGCAGGATGTCGCGGGTTACCCCGGCCAGGTAGCCGAGGTAGGCAAACACCTCGAACACCTGGGCGGCGTCGCCGAACGACGGGTCATACAGCGGCACATCGCGGATCCACAGGGCGCGGTAGCCCAGGCGGTCGGCCAGTTGTGCCAGTTCTGCATGGCGGGCCAGGTCCGGCTCGCCGAACTGGCGGCCGTCGCGGCGCCGTGCCTGTTCACCGGCGGGCGTCCAGTCGTGGTCCAGCGGCGCTTCCAGGCCGACACTGAAGCCGCCAGCGGTCAGGCGTTCGAGGGGTGTGGTCATGGCATCAATCCCAGATTGGCGCCAGGCCGTCAGGGCTGACTTCGCGGCCATTGCGCTCGAGCTTGGCGATGCGTGCCATGTCGTCGGCGTCCAGCTTCAGGTCACGGGCGAGCAGGTTGCTGGCCAGGTTTTCGCGTTTGGTCGACGACGGGATCACCGCGTAGCCCAGCTGCAGGGCCCAGGCCAGGGCAACCTGGGCGACGGTGGCCTTGTGCTTGGCGGCGATGTCGGCCAGTACCGGGTCTTTCAGGACCTTGCCGTAAGCCAGGGTCATGTACGAGGTGACGGTGACGCCTTGCTCCTTGAGGAACGCGGTCAGCTTGCTGTTCTGCAGGTACGGGCTGAGCTCGATCTGGTTGGTGGCGATTTCGCCTTTGCCGACCACTTCGATGGCCTGGCGGGTCAGTTCGATGTTGAAGTTGGATACACCGATCTGGCGAGTCAGGCCGAGCTTCTTGGCTTCGGCCAGGGCGGCCATGTATTCGGGCAGTTCAACGCCGTTGCCTGGGGCTGGCCAGTGGATCAGCAGCAGGTCGACGTAGTCGGTGCGCAGTTTCTGCAGGCTCTCGCGCAGGCTGGGGATCAGCTTGTCCGCGGCGTAGTTTTCAATCCAGATCTTGGTGGTGATGAACAGTTCGTCGCGCTTGACGCCGCTTTCGGCGATAGCCTGGCCAACGTCGGCTTCGTTCTTGTAGATCTGCGCGGTGTCGATGACCCGGTAGCCCAGTTCCAGGGCCGACTTGACGGAATCGATGACGGCCTGGCCGGTGAGGCGGAAGGTGCCGAGGCCGAAGGATGGAATGCTCATGGATCTGCTCCTGATGCGTAAGGGGTGAACCGAACCGAGCCTGGTCGCTCGGGTTCGATCGCTTTTCGTGTGGGGAGCAGTGTGCGGCTTTGAGGGGGATTGATTAAGGTGGGGCGGGGCCAAGGTCATTTGACCGGGAGGCAAGAATAGGCCGTTGTGTCGTGACTGTTGCTGCAGGAATGCAGGGTAAGCCTGACCCGGCCTCTTCGCGGGTGAACCCGCTCCCACAGGTACTGCACCGTTCCTGAGTGCGGCGCAGACCCTGTGGGAGCGGGTTCACCCGCGAAGAGGCCGGTACAGGAAAACGAAACAGCCCGCCATGAAGGCGGGCCGTTTGGCATTGCAAGGCGACAATCAGCGGCGGCGGAACAGCGGCAGCGGCTCGTCGGTGGCGGCCTGGTAGGTCACCGAGAAGTCCTTCAGGCTTTGCAGCGCGTCTTCCGGGTCCTTGTCGGCACGGATGGCGAACGCGTCAAAACCGCAACGGGCCATGAAGAACAGCTGGTCGCGCAGCACGTCGCCAATGGCGCGCAGCTCGCCCTTGAACTTGTAGCGGTCACGCAGCAGGCGCGCATTGGAGTAGTTGCGCCCGTCGGTGAACGCCGGGAAGTTCAGCGCGATGACCTGGAAGTGATGTACGTCCTCGCCGATTTCTTCCGCCTGCTCATCGCTGTCCAGCCACACGCCCAGGCCGCCGTCGCGGGCCTTGAGTACGTGGGCATGGTCGCGCCACATCTGCAGCGGGACGATGTAGTCGTCGCAGTTGGTCAGCTCGTCAAAGGACGTTTCCTTGGGCAGCAGGTGCCAGGTTTCGTCGACGATCTGGTTGTTCTTAATGATTCGCTGCATAGACGCGTTCCTTGAAGGGGTCGATGCCGATACGCTGGTAGGTGTCGATGAAACGCTCTTCCTCGGTACGTTGCTCGACGTACACGGCGATCAGCTTCTCGATCACATCGGCCATGTCTTCCTGGGCGAAGGACGGGCCGAGGATCTTGCCCAGGCTCGCGCCACGCGCGGCATTGCCGCCCAGCGACACCTGGTAGAACTCCTCGCCCTTCTTGTCCACGCCAAGGATGCCGATGTGGCCCACGTGGTGGTGGCCGCAGGCGTTCATGCAGCCGGAGATGTTCAGGTCGATTTCGCCGATGTCGAACAGGTAGTCCAGGTCGTCGAAGCGGCGCTGGATGGATTCGGCGATCGGGATCGACTTGGCGTTGGCCAGCGAGCAGTAGTCACCACCCGGGCAGCAGATGATGTCGGTCAGCAGGCCGATGTTCGGGGTGGCGAAGCCGCTTTCGCGCAGTTCCAGCCACAGGGCGTGCAGCTGGCGCTGCTCGACATCGGCAAGGATGATGTTCTGCTCGTGCGAAGTGCGCAGGAAGCCGAAGCTGTAGCGCTCGGCCAGGTCGGCCACGGCGTCCAGCTGCTTGTCGGTCAGGTCGCCCGGGGCAACGCCGGTGGGCTTCAGCGACAGGGTCACGGCCACGTAACCAGGGCGCTTGTGAGCGCGGGTGTTGCGCGAGCGCCAGCGGGCGAAGCCTGGGTACTCGGCGTCCTGGGCGGTGTAATCGACGTTGTCCAGGGCCAGGTAGGCCGGGTCGACGAAGTGGCGCGACACACGCTGCACTTCGGCTTCGGTCAGGGTGGTGCTGCCGCCACGCAGGTGGACCATTTCGGCCTCGACCTTCTCGGCGAACACTTCCGGGGTAAGGGCCTTGACCAGGATCTTGATCCGCGCCTTGTACTTGTTGTCACGGCGACCGTAACGGTTGTACACGCGCAGGATGGCGTCGAGGTAGCTGATCAGGTCTTGCCACGGCAGGAATTCGTTGATGAACGAGCCCACCACCGGGGTACGGCCCAGGCCGCCACCGACCAGCACGCGGAAGCCCAGTTCACCAGCGGCATTGCGCACCGGCTCCAGGCCGATGTCGTGCACTTCGATGGCGGCGCGGTCTTCCTGCGAGCCGTTGATGGCAATCTTGAACTTGCGCGGCAGGTAGGCGAATTCCGGGTGGAAGGTGGTCCACTGGCGGACGATTTCGCACCACGGGCGCGGGTCGACGATTTCGTCTGCGGCCACGCCGGCGAACTGGTCGGTGGTGGTGTTGCGCAGGCAGTTGCCGCTGGTCTGGATCGCGTGCATCTGCACGGTGGCCAGTTCGGCGAGGATGTCCGGGATGTCTTCCAGCGCCGGCCAGTTGAATTGCACGTTCTGGCGGGTGGAGATATGGGCGTAGCCCTTGTCGTAGTCGCGGGCGATCTTGGCCAGCGTACGGACCTGGGTGGCGTTCAGCTGGCCGTACGGCACGGCGACACGCAGCATCGGCGCGAAACGCTGGATGTAAAGGCCGTTCTGCAGGCGCAGAGGGCGGAATTCTTCTTCGCTCAGCTCACCGGCCAGATAGCGGCGGGTCTGATCACGGAACTGCTTGACGCGGTCCTCGATGATCCGCTGATCGTACTCGTCGTATACGTACATAAAAGTCCTGTCTCAGGCATGCAGCTATTCGCGCGCACGGCCGCGCACTCCGCTTCGGAGCCGAGGAACGATAGCAGGTTGTGTTTATGCGCTAAAGTGATGTTTTTGCATATGAAAAGAACCAAATGGACTATGTGAGACTGACTGCCATTTGTGCGCTTGGAGTGGCCTGGCGTTTATAATCCGCTGTTTGCTTCGCAGGGATTTCAGCCCATGCTCAAGGCGTTGTGCCATAGCTTGTGTCTTGCCTTGCCGCTGGCGGCAAGCGCGCAGCCGGCTTCGGTGGTTTTCCTCAACCCGGGGCTGTCCTCCGAGACGTTCTGGACCAGTTATACCCGCTTCATGCAGGCCGCCGCGGACGAGCTGGGCATGACCCTGCGCGTGGAATACAGCGAGCGCCGCGCCGACCTGGCGCTGACCCAGGCCAAGGCGATCCTGAGCGGGCCGCAGCGGCCGGATTACCTGGTGCTGGTCAACGAGCAGTATGTGGCGCCGGAGATCATCCGCCTGTCGCGTGGCAGCGGGGTCAAGCTGTTCCTGGTCAACAACGGCCTGACTGCCAGCCAGGCCCGTAGCATCGAGGCCCAGCCCGACAAGTATGCCGAGCTGCTGGGCACCTTGACGGCCAACGACGAGCAGGCGGGCTTCCAGATGTTGCACCAGATGGTCGCGCAGTTGCCCCGCGACAGTGGGCCGGTGGACCTGGTGGCCTTTGCCGGGGTCAAGACCACACCGGCCTCGCAGCTGCGCGAGGAAGGCATGCGCCGCGCCCTGGCCGATTTCCCCCAGGTGCGTTTGCGTCAGGTGGTGTATGGCGGCTGGAGCCGTCAGCGCGCCTACGAGCAGGCGCAGCAGCTGCTGGAGCGCTACCCGGCTACCCGCCTGGTGTGGTCGGCCAATGACGAGATGGCCTTTGGTGCCATGCAGGCGTTCGAGGAGGCGGGGCGCAAGCCGGGGCGCGATGTGCTGTTCAGCGCCATCAACAGCTCGCCCGCTGCCCTGCGGGCACGTATCGACGGGCGTCTGAGCGTGCTGATGGGCGGGCATTTCACCCTCGGCGGTTGGGCCATGGTGATGCTTCACGATGACGCCCAGGGGCTGGCGGTGAACCGCGACGGTCTGCGCGAGCATCGCACGCCGGTGTTGCAGCCGATCGACCAGGCCAAGGCGAAGCATTGGCTGAAACTGCTGGAACGGGCCGACTACGGCGTCGATTTCCAGCAGTACAGCGCCGAAGGGCGGCCGCCCGGCTATCAGTACCCCTTTCTGACGTCACCGATCAATTATTGAAAGACCCTGCTTGAGGGAAGGGCATTGCTCGTCTTAACTGCTGGTGGTGAAGTGCATTCCCATAACCACTACAAGAGGCAATGCAATGGGAAACTCAACCAAGGTCCGCAAAGCTGACAGCAGCGTCGATGCCTGGGCGATCCTCTGCCTGATCGTTCTGGTGGTGGTCACTGCCGTGTATTGGGTCAGCCACCAGTAGACTTGTATTCAAGACCGTGATGCAGCCAGAGCGCCTGCGGGAGGGAGTCCCGCGGGCGTTTTTGCTTTGCCTGTGCCGGCCTCTTCGCGGGCTAGCGAGCCAGGTGCAGGGCCAACTGCACCAGGCCGATCAATACGGCTATGAACACCAGGGTGAACAGCGTCCCCAGCGCAATGAAATGGCTGGCCTTGCCGTGGGTGAAGTCGCGGGCGCGGTTCTTGCCGCTTTGCACGCCGAAGGCGGCAGCGAGGATGCTGTGCAGCATCTGCCAGAAGGTCGGGGGTTTGCCCTGGCTGGAATCGTCCATGGTGGCTCCTGAGGAAATCAGAGGCAATCAGGGACAGTGTAGGCAATGAGATCGAGGTTGGCTTTGCCGGCCTCTTCGCGGGCTCGCCCGCTCCCACAGGTATGTCACCGGACCTGAGGCCTGTGTCGTACCTGTGGGAGCGGGCAAGCCCGCGAAGAAGCCAACGCGGTCTTAGCTATCGTACCCGAGGTTAGGCGCCAACCAGCGCTCGCTCACGCTCACATCCTGGCCTTTGCGCGCGCTGTAACGCTCGATCTGGTCCTTGTCGACCTTGCCCACGGCAAAGTACTGCGCCTGCGGGTGGGCAAAGTACCAGCCGCTGACCGCCGCCGCCGGGAACATCGCGAAGTGATCGGTGAGGAACACGCCGCTCGGCCCGGTCTCGCCGATGGCAGTGCCATCAAGCAGGCGGAACAGGGTTTCCTTCTCGGTGTGGTCCGGGCAGGCCGGGTAGCCGGGAGCCGGGCGAATGCCGCGGTACTGCTCCTTGATCAGCGCTTCGTTGTCCAGGTGTTCGTCGCGGGCATAACCCCAGTGCTCTTTACGCACCTGCTCGTGCAACCATTCGGCACAGGCCTCGGCCAGGCGGTCGGCCAGGGCCTTGACCATGATCGAGCTGTAGTCGTCGCCCTTGTCCTGATAGGCCTTGGCCACTTCCTCGGCACCGATGCCGGCGGTGGTGATGAAACCACCGACATAATCGGTGACACCACTGGCCTTCGGCGCGACGAAGTCGGCCAGCGACCAGTTGGGCTTGCCGTCCGGCTTGATGGTCTGCTGGCGCAGGTGGTGCAGGGTGGCCAGTGCCTGGCCGTTGTCGCCATAGACTTCGATGTCGTCATCGGCCACCTGGTTGGCCGGCCAGAAGCCGAACACCGCTCGGGCACTGATCAGTTTTTCGTCGATCAGCTTGTCGAGCATCTCGCGGGCATCCTTGTACAGCGCCGTTGCAGCCTCGCCGACCACTTCGTCGGTGAGGATGCGCGGGAACTTGCCAGCCAGGTCCCAGGAGATGAAGAACGGGGTCCAGTCGATGTACTCGGCCAAGGTGCGCAGGTCGATGTCTTCCAGCACCTTGACGCCGGTGAAGGAGGGTACCGCTGGCTGGTAGCCAGCCCAGTCGTACTGCGGCTTGGCGGCGATGGCCTGGGCGTAGCTCAGGCGCTCGGTGCGGGCACTGCGGTTGGCGGTGCGCTCGCGTACTTCTTCGTATTCCTGGCGGGTCTTTTCGACGAAGCCGGCTTTCAGCTCCTTGGACAGCAACTGGGTGGCAACGCCCACCGCACGCGAGGCGTCGGTGACGTAGACCACGGCGTCGTTGCTGTACTTGGGCTCGATCTTGACCGCGGTGTGCGCCTTGGAGGTGGTGGCGCCGCCGATCATCAGCGGCAACTGGAAGCCCTGGCGCTGCATTTCGCGGGCAACGTGGACCATTTCGTCCAGTGACGGCGTGATCAGGCCGGACAGGCCGATGATGTCGCACTTCTCGTCGCGGGCGGTTTGCAGGATCTTCTCGGCCGGCACCATCACGCCAAGGTCGACGATGTCGTAGCCGTTACAGCCCAGCACCACGCCGACGATGTTCTTGCCGATGTCGTGCACGTCGCCTTTTACCGTGGCCATCAGGATCTTGCCCTTGGCTTCCGGCTTGTCGCCTTTCTCGGCTTCGATGAACGGGATCAGGTGTGCTACCGCCTGTTTCATCACGCGGGCCGACTTCACCACCTGGGGCAGGAACATCTTGCCCGCGCCGAACAGGTCGCCGACCACGTTCATGCCATTCATCAGCGGGCCTTCGATCACCTCGATCGGGCGTGCGCACTGCTGGCGGCATTCTTCGGTGTCTTCGACGATGAACGCGGTGATGCCCTTGACCAGCGCGTGCTCCAGGCGTTTTTCCACCGGCAGCGAGCGCCACTCTTCGTTTTCCACTTCCTTGGTTGCGCCGCCGCCCTTGTAGTCGTCGGCGATGGCCAGCAGCGCGTCGGTGCCATGCGGGGTACGGTTGAGCACCACGTCCTCGACCTTTTCACGCAGTGCAGCCGGGATTTCGTCATAGATCTCCAGCTGGCCGGCGTTGACGATACCCATGGTCAGGCCGTTCTGGATGGCGTGATACAGGAATACCGAGTGGATCGCCTCACGCACCGGGTTGTTGCCCCGGAACGAGAACGACACGTTGGACACACCGCCCGAACTCAGGGCGTGGGGCAGGTGGTCGCGGATGTAGGCACAGGCCTCGATGAAATCGACGGCGTAGTTGTTGTGCTCTTCGATGCCGGTGGCGACGGCGAAGATGTTCGGGTCGAAGATGATGTCTTCCGGCGGGAAGCCCACTTCGTTGACCAGGATGTCATAGCTGCGCTGGCAGATTTCCTTCTTGCGCGCGGCGGTATCGGCCTGGCCGACCTCGTCGAAGGCCATCACCACCACGGCAGCGCCATAGCGCTTGCACAGGCGGGCATGGTGCTTGAACTGCTCGACGCCTTCCTTCATGGAAATGGAGTTGACGATGCCCTTGCCCTGGATGCATTTCAGGCCGGCTTCGATCACTTCCCACTTGGACGAGTCGATCATGATCGGCACGCGCGAGATGTCCGGTTCGCCGGCGATCAGGTTGAGGAAACGGACCATGGCGGCCTGGGAGTCGAGCATCCCTTCGTCCATGTTGATGTCGATTACCTGGGCGCCGGCCTCGACCTGCTGCAGGGCGACTTCCAGGGCTTCGGTGTAGTTCTCTTCACGGATCAGCCGGGCGAACTTGGCGGAGCCGGTGATGTTGGTGCGCTCGCCGACGTTGACGAACAGCGACTGGCGGTCGATGGTGAACGGCTCCAGGCCCGACAGGCGGCAGGCCTTGGCGATTTCCGGAATCTCGCGCGGCTTGTACTTGGCCACGGCCTCGGCGATGGCCTGGATGTGGCCCGGGGTGGTGCCGCAGCAGCCGCCGATGATGTTGAGGAAGCCGCTGGCGGCGAATTCCTCGACCACCACGGCCATTTCCGCCGGGGTTTCGTCGTATTCACCGAAGGCGTTCGGCAGGCCGGCGTTGGGGTGGGCCGAGACATGGGTGTCGGCCTTGGTCGCCAGCTCTTCCAGGTACGGGCGCAGGTCCTTGGCGCCAAGGGCGCAGTTCAGGCCCACGGAAATCGGCTTGGCGTGGCGCACCGAGTTCCAGAACGCTTCGGTGGTCTGGCCCGACAGGGTACGGCCCGAGGCGTCGGTGATGGTGCCGGAGATCATGATCGGCAGTTCGATGCCGTCTTCCTCGAACACCTGCTGCACGGCGAAGATCGCCGCCTTGGCGTTGAGGGTGTCGAAAATGGTCTCGATCAGCAGCAGGTCGGCGCCGCCTTCGATCAGGCCGCGGGTAGCCTCGATGTAGTTCGTTACCAGCTCATCGAAGGTGACGTTGCGGTAGCCGGGGTCGTTGACGTCCGGGGAAATCGAGCAGGTGCGGCTGGTAGGGCCGAGCACGCCGGCGACGAAGCGCGGCTTGTCCGGGGTTTCCAGGGTCTTGGCATCGGCCACCTGGCGGGCGATGCGCGCGCCCTCGACGTTCAGCTCGTAAACCAGCGATTCCATGCCATAGTCGGCCTGGGAAATCTGCGTGGCGTTGAAGGTGTTGGTTTCGAGAATATCGGCGCCGGCATCCAGGTAGGCCTTCTCGATGGCGGCGATCACGTCCGGGCGGCTGAGCAGCAACAGGTCGTTGTTACCCTTGACATCGCTTGGCCAATCGGCGAAACGCGTGCCACGATAGTCGTGTTCCTCGAGGCGGTAGCTTTGGATCATAGTACCCATGCCGCCGTCGAGGATCAGGATGCGCTCTTTGAGTGCGTTCTGGAGTGCTTGGAGACGAGCGCTGCGGTCGGACATAGGAACTACCTGGTCGGGCAAATTTCAGAAGGTGCAGAATCATAACAAAGCTGCGCAGATTTTAGGCACATCGCCCATTTGCATGAAAATGGCTCATGTTGGGCGGGCGTCGGCAAGGCACGGCACCCCAAGGACGACCAGTCAACAAATCGTGATGGCTTTCAATACCCAGGACTTTCCGCACATGGTGCATCGTATTCTTGCCGGCGTTTTCGCCCTGCTCATCAGCAGTGTGGCGTTCGGGCAAGCCCCCCAGTCGAGCCCGGCTGTTTCCTACACCCGGGACATTCAACCGATCTTCACCGAGAAATGCGTGGCCTGCCACGCCTGCAACGACGCCGCCTGCCAGTTGAAGCTGGAAAGCCCTGAAGGCGCGGTGCGCGGGGCCAGCAAGGTCCCGGTGTACCAGGGCGAGCGCAGCAAGGCAGTGCCTACCACGCGGCTGTTCTACGACGCCCACAGCGAGGGCGAATGGCGCAAGAAGGGTTTCTACTCGGTGCTCGACAACCAGGGCAGCCAGGCCGCGCTGATGGCGCGCATGCTCGAGCTGGGGCACAAGACCCCGCTCACGCCCAACGCCAAGCTGCCCGAGGAAATTGTCCTGGGCCTGAACCGCAACAACATGTGCCCGTTGCCGCATGAGTTCGATGCCTATGCCGGCGCCCATCCCAAGGAAGGCATGCCGCTGGCGGTGACCGGGCTGACCGACAAGGAATACGACACCATGCGCCGCTGGCTGGCCGCCGGTGCGCCGGTCGAGTACCAGTCGATCAAGCCGAGCGCGGCCGAAGCCAAGCAGATCGCCGACTGGGAAGAGCTGCTCAACCGCCCGGGTTCCACCGAGGCACTGGTTGGCCGTTGGCTGTACGAGCACCTGTTCCTGGCGCATATCTACTTCGTCGGTGGCGAGCAGGGCCACTTCTTCCAGTGGGTACGTTCGCGCACCCCGAGCGGCCAGCCGGTCGACCTGATCGCCACGCGCCGCCCCAACGACCCGCCGGGCACCGACTTCTATTACCGGCTGGTCCCGGTGCAGGGCGTGATCGTGCACAAGACGCACATCACCTACCCGATGGGGCCGCAGAAGCTCAAGCGGGTCAAGCAACTGTTCTATGCCGGTGACTGGCATGCCACTGCACTGCCAGGCTATGGCCCGCGCCACCGGGCCAACCCGTTCGAAACCTTCGAAGCGATCCCGGCAGTGGCGCGCTACCAGTTCATGCTGGATAACGCCGAGTACTTCGTGCGCACCTTCATCCGTGGCCCGGTATGCCGTGGGCAGATTGCCACTGACGTGATCCGCGACAACTTCTGGGCATTGTTCCAGGAGCCGGCCCACGACCGCTACATTACCGATGCCAAGTACCGTGGTGAGGCCACGCCGCTGCTGGCCATGCCTGGGCAGATCGATGACGTGGGCAGCGTGCTGAGTCTTTGGCACGCCTACCGCGACAAGCGCAACGAGTACGAAAAACTGCGTCGCGAAGCCTATGCCGACATGCCGGCGCCGGGCTGGGCGACGCTGTGGGCCGGTAACGACAACGCGTTGCTGAGCATCTTCCGCCACTTCGACAGCGCCTCGGTGACCAAGGGCCTGATCGGTGACGTGCCGCTGACCGTGTGGCTGTTCGACTACCCGTTGTTCGAGCGCACCTATTACCAGCTGGCGGTCAACTTCGATGTGTTCGGCAACGTCTCGCACCAGTTGCAGACGCGCCTTTACTTCGACCTGATCCGCAACGGCGCCGAGGTCAACTTCCTGCGCCTGATGCCGGCCGACCAGCGCAAGGCGATCCTCGGCGACTGGTACCAGAACAGCGGCAAGGTGAAGATGTGGATGGATTATGAAGACATCGACACCGACACCCCGAGCGGTATCCAGCTCGACCCGCGCAACCCCAAGCGCGACTTCGGCCTGAAGCTTCTGCAGCGTACCGGCAGCCTGAATGCTGCGCCTGACCCGATCAACCGCTGCCAGGGCGCGTTCTGTTCACGGCCGCAGGTGAGCGAAGAGTTCCGCAATGCCGAGCAGTCGCTCAGCCGCCTGGTGTCGCGCCCGGCTGCCGGGTTGAAGGTGATCAACCAGCTGCCCGAAGCGACCATGCTGCGCATCGAAGGGCAGGGCGGCCAGCGCCAGGTGTACAGCCTGCTGCGCAACCGCGCGCACAGCAACGTGGCGTTCCTGCTGGGCGAGGCGTACCGCTACCAGCCGGGGCTGGATACCCTGACCCTGTACCCCGGCGTGCTCAGCAGCTACCCCAACTTCATCTTCAACATCCCGACCAAGGATGTGCCGGAGTTCGTCGAGGACATGGAGTATGCGAAGGATGATGCGGCGAAGTTCGAGCGTATCGTCATGCGCTGGGGCGTGCGTCGCAGTCACCCTGAGTTCTGGCGCTACTTCCATGACCTGAACAGCTTCATCAAGGAAACCGAACCGGTCGAGGCGGGCGTGCTGGACATGAACCGCTACGAGAACCTCTGATCGGTCGGGCTGACCTTTCCGATTACCCTGCGGTCGGACTTGCTGGGTGGTCCTGATCGATTGCAAGGGGGCTGCTTTGCAGCCCTTCGCGGGTAAACCCGCTCCCACAGGTATGGCGCCACTCTCGAGGTCAGCGCTAACCCTGTGGGAGCGGGTTTACCCGCGAACGAGCGCGTAGCGCTCGCCCCTGCATCCGAGCCTGGGCCTCAATGCACCGGCAATCGCAGGGTACTCCATGCTGTATTCGCTTCAGGCACTGCGGGCGTTCGCCGCCTGGGTGGTGGTCTGCCACCATTTCATGCAGATCTTCTTCGACTTCCATGCCACCGGCCCCATCGGCCAACTGCTCACCGACCGCGGCGCCGCAGGCGTCGATATCTTCTTCGTCATCAGCGGGCTGGTCATCTACCTGTCGACCTGCGACAAAGCCATCGAGCCCCGCCAGTTCCTGCTCAACCGGGCACTGCGTATCGTCCCGGCCTACTGGTTCTACACGGCGCTGATGGCAACCCTGCTGCTGGCCTTCAGCCAGTGGCTGCCGCACCAGGCATTCACCTGGCACCACCTGCTGTTGTCGCTGCTGTTCATCCCGGCGGAAAACCCTGGTGGCTACGGCTTGTACCCGACCCTGAACGTGGGCTGGACGCTGAACTTCGAGATGTTCTTCTACCTGCTGTTCGGCCTGGCTTTACTGGTGCGCCAGCGTCATCAGCAGCTACTGGTCACCGCCGCACTGCTGCTGGCCAGCGAGGTACTGGGCCGGCTGGGCGTGCTCAGCCGCTTCTACAGCAACGACATCATCTACGAGTTCCTGCTCGGCATCGGCCTGGGCGTGCTGCACCGTCGCGGGCTGATTCGCCATGGCCGCTGGCTGCCGTTGGCGTTGCTGGCGGTGGCAGGCCTGGCCATCTACCACCTGGACGCTTCCCGGCGTTTGCTGCACTGGGGCGTGCCGAGTGCAATGATCGTGCTGGCCTTCGTCGCCCTGGAGCCGCTGCTGCGCGGTAACCGGCTGCTCAAGGCGCTGGGCGACTGTTCGTACTCGGTGTACCTGATCCATGTGCTGGTGTTGTATGCCGGCTGGTTCGCCAGCCAGCGCCTGCAGTTGAACCCATACCTGGTGTTCGCCCTGTGCGTGCCGTCCATTGGACTAATGTCGTGGTTCAGCTACCAGTGGCTGGAGCGCGGCCTGTACCGGCGCATGCAGGCCTGGCTGGCGGCGCCACGGGGGCAGCCCCCTGAATATGCGCTTTCCCGAGTCAAATACTAGGACTTTGTTCGAAGGCCGGGTTGGCGTACACTTGGCCGCAAGTCTGTGAGGAACCTACATGAGCGCTATAACCATTACCGACGCCGCCCATGACTACCTGGCCGATCTGCTCTCCAAGCAGAATACGCCTGGCATCGGCATTCGCATTTTCATCACCCAGCCGGGCACCCAGTACGCCGAAACCTGCATTGCCTACTGCAAGCCGGGCGAAGAGAAGCCTGACGATACCGCCGTGGGTCTGAAGAGCTTCACCGCTTACCTGGACGCGGTCAGCGTACCGTTCCTGGAAGACGCACTGGTCGACTACGCCACCGACCGCATGGGTGGCCAGCTGACCATCAAGGCGCCGAATGCCAAGGTGCCGATGGTCAATGAAGACAGCCCGATCAACGAGCGCATCAACTATTACCTGCAGACCGAGATCAACCCTGGCCTGGCCAGCCACGGCGGCCAGGTGAGCCTGGTGGATGTGGTCGATGATGGCATTGCCGTGCTGCAGTTCGGTGGTGGTTGCCAGGGTTGCGGCCAGGCTGACGTGACCTTGAAGGAAGGTATCGAGCGCACCCTGCTCGAGCGTATTCCCGAGCTGAAGGGCGTGCGTGACGTGACTGACCACAGCCAGAAAGAGAACGCCTACTACTGAGGCTGACGCGCTCCTACAGGGATCGCGTTGAACCCACTTCCTTAGCAACAAAGTGTTACTGTTTCAACCCCTGCGACAACAGGCCGCAGCCCGTATTCAAAGGGCTGCAGCCGATCCTCGCCTTCGTCGGGTAGAACCCCTCGGGGTGTCGTGCCAGAATGCCCCGGTTTTTCGACCGGCCCGTCCCGAGGGCCGGCACCTTCCCTGTAAAGGATGGTTTCATGAATGATCTGTATACCCGGCGCGCAGTTGTCGCCGGGATGGGCGTTCTCGGGCTTGGCCTGCTGGCAGGCTGCAGCCCGGCCCGGGGGCTCGAGTTCAAGCACGGCAAGAACATGAGCAACGAAATCCTTGGGCGCAAGTTCAGCCTCAAGGATACCCAAGGCAATGTGCGCACCCTGTCGAGTTTCTACGGCAGCATGCCGATGATCTTCTTCGGTTTCACCCAGTGCCCGGCGGTGTGCCCGACTACCCTGGCGCGCGCGGCGCAAATCCGCCAGCTGCTGCGCGGCCGCGATCGCGACCTGTTCCAGGTGGTGCTGATTACCCTGGACCCGGAGCGCGACACCCCCGAAGTGCTCGATGCCTACGTCAAGGCGTTCGACCCGTCGTTCACCGCGCTGACCGGCACCCCCGAGGAGATCGCTGCGGTGGCCAAGGAATTCAAGGTGTTCTACGAGAAAGTCCCGGCCGGTGATACCTATACCGTCTCTCACTCGTCCACCAGCTACGTCTACGATACGCGTGGCACCCTGCGCCTGAGCCTGGGCCATTCCCTGACTGCAAAGGAATGCGCCGAAGACCTGGTGACCCTGATGGAGATCTGCTGAATGTCGATACAACCGATCAAGCACGGCCTGGCTGCCCTGGTCCTGATGGGCCTGGCGCTGCCGGCCCTGGCCCAGACCACCGTGAGCGATGCCTGGGTCCGTGCGACTGTGCCGCACCAGCAGTCCACTGGTGCCTTCATGATCCTGACCGCCAGCAGCGACAGCAAACTGGTGGCCGTGGCTTCGCCCGTGGCCAAGACCGTGCAGGTGCACGAGATGACCATGAATGGCGACGTGATGGGCATGCGTGAGGTCAAGGCGGTCGAGTTGCCAGCCGGCAAGGCGGTGACCCTCGACCCGAATAGCCTGCATGTGATGCTGATGGGCCTGAACAACCAGGTGAAGGAAGGCGACAAAGTGCCGCTGACCCTGACCATCGAGGATGCCAAGGGGGCCAAGGAAACCCTGGACGTGCAGGCCGACGTGCGTGCGCTCAACGCCCAGGCGGGCGGTGGGCATGATCACATGCACATGAAGCACTGACAGGCTGAACCCTTCAGGGCGCTTTGCGCCCTGTGGGAGCGGGCCCATATTTCAATCAGCTGCGAAACCTGGGCAGCGGCCTGTCGAGGGTCAGCGAGGTCAAGGTCTTGCGGACCTGGGCCTCGTCGGCCTCCAGGGCCTTGAGACTTGCGCGGATCTTGCCGGCGGCGGGCACGTCGCCCTGCCGGTCGATCCAGTCGGCTATCTCCTTGCAGGCACTGCTCAGGCAGGCCTGGCGCTGGTTCATCAGCGACAGGAGGGTGGTGAGCTCTCTTTCGGACATGGCAGGATCCTCCATTCAGCCTTGTCAGTGTAGCAGTGGCTGGCCGGCCTGCCTGAGGCCGGCTGTCGCAGTTCAGCCCTGCAGGCAGGCGCTGCGATAGGCCCCTGGCGTCACCCCGTAGGCCTGCTTGAACTGCCGGCTCAAATGGCTCTGGTCGGCAAAGCCCAGGTCGAACGCCACCTCCGAGGCCGCCCAGCCACGCTTGAGCATTTCCCGCGCACGGGCCAGGCGCCGCTGCTTCAGCCAGGCATGCGGCGGCAGGCCAGTGGCCTGGCGGAATACCCGGGCAAAATGGAACGGCGACAGGTTGACCGCCGCCGCCAGGGTTTCGAGCGAGGGCGGGTCGGCCAGCTGGCTTTCCAGCAGTTCGCGGGCGCGGGCCACGGCCAGCGGTTCGTGGCCGGGGGCCGCAGGTTCGGCGCATTGCCCGTGGCGCTGCACCAGGGCCAGCACTGCCTGGCGCCAGGCGGTCTGTTGCTGCAGGGCGCTGGCGCCTGCTTCGGACAGCTGGTGCAACTGGCTGAAGGCGCTGGCCAGGGCCGGGTCGTTGATCACGCTGTCCTTGAAGCGGGGCATGCCGTGGCGGCCCAGTTCCAGTTCGTCGAGCACCCCGGTTACCCGCTCGTGCTCCGGGTAGAAGCCGCGGTAGCGCCAGCCCGCTTCGTGGGCGGTAGCGCCGGTGTGCAGCTCGTCGGGGTTGATCAGCACCATGCTGCCGACCGGCGCCAGGTGCTCGCTACCGCGATGCCAGAAGCGCTGGGCGCCCGACTCGATCACGGTGAACACATAGCCTTCATGCACATGCGGGGCGAACCGCTGCTGGAAGTAGCGCGCGTGCAGCATTTCGACGTCGCCAAGTGCCGGCGCCTGCCAGAGGTGTGTCTGCTCGCGCAGGGGCGTGCTCATGCCAGCCAGCTGCGCAGGAGGAAGAAGATCAACATGCTCACCAGCATGCTCAGCAACACGCTGCGGGTCAACAGCACCAGGGCGATGGCCACCAGTGAACCCAGCAAGTAGGGGTTGAGCAGGCTCAGGTTCAGCTGGTGGTCGGGCATGAAGATGATAGGGCCACAGATGGCGGTGAGCATGCCCGGCACGGCAAAACCGAGGAACTGCCGGGCGTTGGAGCTCAGGCGCATGGGCAGGCGCGGCTCCAGGAACGCATAGCGGTTGAGGAATACGATGGCACCCATGGCGAAAATCAGGATCCAGGTCATGCGCGGGCTCCGGCAAATTTCTGGCAGATGAAGCCGGCGCTCATGCCCAGCAGGCCTGCGGCCACCAGGGCGGTCTCCCAGTGCCAGTAGCTG
The DNA here is from genome assembly GCF_017490805.1 of Pseudomonas sp. 43(2021). Lineage (NCBI taxonomy): Bacteria > Pseudomonadati > Pseudomonadota > Gammaproteobacteria > Pseudomonadales > Pseudomonadaceae > Pseudomonas > Pseudomonas sp. 43(2021). The sequence goes on along the minus strand of NZ_JAFGYJ010000032.1, from coordinate 38,032 downwards.
AACAGCACCGAGCAGAATAGCGACACGGCTACGCACACCACTGTGGCCAGGTTGCGTACCAGCGGGGCGATCAGGGCGACGAAGGTGGCGACGATGGAGAAGTCCAGGCCGAACTGGTCCAGGTGTGGAATGTTCTGGCCTAACAGGATGCCGGCCAGAGTGAACAGGTTCCAGGCGACATAGAAGGTCAGGCCCACCCCCAGGGCGTACCAGCGGTTGAACTGCTGCTGGTCGTACTGGCTGGTCAGGGCGAAGAACTCGTCGGTCAGCAGGAAGCCCAGGCCCAGCCTCCAGCGCAGCGGCTGGCTGGACAGTACCGGGCGCATCGACAGACCGTACAACAGGTGCTGCGAGGTCAGCAGCAGCGTGGTCAACAGGATCGACGCCAGGTTGGCGCCGCCCTTGAGCATGCCGATGGCCACCAGTTGCGCGGCACCGGCGAAGACGATGGCCGACAGCCCTTGCCCTTCCCAGGCACTGAGGCTGGCCTCGATGGCCATGGAACCGGCCAGCAGGCCCCAGGGCGCGACGGCCAGGGACAACGGGAGAATGGCGATGGCGCCGTGGAGGAAGGCTTGGCGAGCGATGTGGGGCATGGTGGCTGCAGTGCGTGTACGTGGTAGGCCAGCATGCCAGACGGGGCGGGGGATGGCTTGAACGATCTTGCTGGTCTCCACCTTGTGGGAGCAACTGTCTTGCTCAAGATTTCAAGGCGCACGCGGTCACTGTGGGAGCGGGCTTGCCCGCGAACACCGGCGAAGCCGGTGCCATGCACCACGTTGGATTCTTCGCGGCTAAAGCCGCTCCCACAGGGTGCGCGGACTGCTTGCCATTTCAGTTCTCTACGCGACAGCGCAGCCCTAAGGGCTGGGCCATCTCCCACAAAGGATCGCGACGGGTGAGGGTCAGGGACGGCTGGTCAGGTGCTGCTGCGCCGTCACGCAGCCGTTGGTATCCACGGCCTTCTGCAGCAGGCTCTGGCGGTGCTGCGGGTCGAGGTCGCCGAGCAGGCGGTATACCTCGGCCTGATAGTCCCGTTGGCGCCCCCATAGCATTTCCAGGCCTTGTGGCCGGCTGCGGTTGCAGGCCAGGCGCGTGGCCGGTTGCGGGTAGTAGGGGGCGTACACGGTGGCCATGCTGGGGATGGCCTCCAGTGCAGTGCGGTACTCGCTGCTGACGTTGTAGGGCGGGCACCAGGTGGCGATGGCCGGCGCCGGTGCGGCAAAGCCCTGTTTGAGGCTGGCTTCGAGCAGCGGGCAGGCGGCATCCGGGATTTGCGCGGCGGGCAGGTAGGTCATGTAGTACAGCGCCAGGCGGTACTGTGCGACCGGGTGGCCCAGCGCCACGGACTTTTTCAGCAAGGCGACCGCTGTCGGCAGGGTGTGGGCCATGGCCTGGCCCTGGCGGCTAAGCTCCGGGTCGTCACCCACGGCCGTGCGCAGCGTGCTGGCGCTGTCATCCTGGCTGTCGGCCTGCTCCAGCAGGGGCAAGGCCTGACGGTAGAGCAGGTCGGCATGAGGGTCGATGCGCACTTCCAGCGCGTGTGCGGCCAGCGGCATCAGAGCGAGCAGCAGGGGGGGCAGGCGAAGCATGCAGCTCACAGGCAAGCCTCACAGGGTGCCAGGCACTGATGATGGATGGCTTCGATGTTCATGGCGGTCAAGCGTGCGCCTCGGGCAGATCGGAACGACGGCATATTCTAGCCACCCAATGGGCCTGGCCGGAAGACCACCCGGCAACTGTCAGACGAGCTTGATCGGCGTGACCTTGCGCTGGGCATGTTTTTCCTGGGCCAGGCCAAGCTTGGCAGTTATGACCTTTGCCAGGGCATTGTTGCCCAGGTCATTCAGGTGCAGGCGGTCGATGAACAAGTCGGCCCCGAACACCGGCGAGCTGCTGAGCATGCAGTTCATGTCGTAGCAGGGGACCGGGTCGGCCTGGCTCTTGATGCGGCGGAAGAAGGCCGAGTGCAACTGGCTGTCGAACGCGCCGTCCAGCAGCCGGTCGAAATTCGCCGGTTTTCGCTGCAGTGCATCCAGCATGGCCTGCTCGCCAGCGGGCAGGCTATCCCGACACCAGGGCAGCAACGGCTGCAGGATGAAGGTGAGGGTGGAATGGCTGTCTGCCAGCAGTCGTTCCCATTGGCGCAAGGTCCGGCCAATGTTGTCGGCGGCACGAGCCAGGCGCTTTTCCGGGGGCGACAGTGGCCAGGTGGCAGGTGGTGCGACCGGGGGCGCGGCCAAGGCTTGGCCGATACGCTGCCACAGCGATTGCCGGCGCGGAGCCGACATGGGCTGCATGCCTTCGCTGAAACTGTTGAGAAAGTCCTGGTAGGCCTTGGCGTGCTGTGGACCGTTCAGGCTGGCGAGGACTTCGCAGAGGGCTTCATGGGCCAGGCTGTTGAGGCCGCTGAGCACCACCACGTGGCCGAGCTGGCCAAGGCGGTGCTGATGGGTGAGGAACATCAGCAGCTCCTGGCTGGCATTGAGCCCACAGCCGGCCAGGCTCAGCCAGACTTCGCCGGTGAGCATCGACAGGTGCGAGGCCACTGTGTGTTCGTCGGAGCTGGCGCCGATGCCCAGGGCGGTGGAGCCGCCGACCAGCAGGTTGATGCGCGCGGCACCACCGCGCTCGGCCGCCGAGAAGCGCTTGCCGGCGCAGTGGCTGTAGCGCAGGCCCAGGGCGTCGGTGTTGATGGTGCCGGAACGGTAGCCGGTTTCGTGCACATGCACGGTGTGCGGTGCACGCCGGCTGCCCAGCAGCAGAAAGCGCTGGTAGTCCTGTTGCAACGGCGAAGGCGACGGGCTCGTGTCACTCGCGGTCATGATCTCTCCCTCATGTTGCAGCGGGCACTTTGCATCACAATCAGGCCGCCAGTTCCTTGAGGTTGTACAGCAGGCCGCCGGCGGCGATCAGCAGCAGGGCGACGCCCGAGGCCAGGCTGATCATGCGGTTGCTGCGTTGCGAGGCGATCTTGCCGATGGCGAAGATGTAAAGGCTGAGCACAGCAAAATCGATGGCCACCCACAGCAGCGACAACACCACCATGCTCTTGCCGAACGACTCGGTGATCTGGATGAACTGCGGGAAGAAGGCGATGAAGAAGATGATGTCTTTCGGGTTGGAAATGCCCACCATGAAGCCTTGCAACAGCCCGCTGCGCTCTGGCTTGGCGAGTTCGCCCGGCGCCTCGGTCGCAGGCGCCTGCAGGGCGTCCCTCAGGGTGCCCACGGCGGTGTAGCCGATGAACAGGCAGCCGAGCAGGCTCATGGCGCTGAGCCAGGCCTTGTCGATGGCGGCGCTGGTGAGGATGATCCAGGCCGCGGCGCCGATCAGCACCAGTGATGCCCAATTGGTGCCAATGGCGGTGAACATGGCTCTGCGCGAGCCGGAGGCGGCTGCGGTATTGATGATAAGCGCTACTACCGGGCCGGGTGTGGCGATCAGTAGCAGGACGGTAAGGGCATAGGTGGCAGTGAGTGCGGTATTCACGGTCAGTTCTCGATCAGTATTTCAGGTGTTGCCGGGTGTACGGCATGGGCGTGGAACGGGCAGCGGGACGGGTTGAGCGACCCGGCCTCCTGCAGTTGGTATTGCTTCCACTCGAAATTGTCGGCATCGCCGAAAAAGCCAAGGGTGTCGGGCATGACACCGTCGTTGTAATGGTGTACGCGCTCGCGGATGCGTTCACGGATACGTTTGCCACTTTCGGTATTGGCATTGGCCACTTCGTCGAAGTTCGCCCGCGGGTTGATGACGAAGGTAATGTGTGGCCCCAGGTTGCGGCTTTTCATCTGTTGGTGGCCGGGGAAATTCATGTTGATGAACAGCGGCATGCCGGCAAAGCAGAACGACCAGGTGCTGTCGTCGGGGTCGGTCGGGATGCCGTGTGGCCAAGGCTGCGGGTCGCGCGCATGCACGCCACGCAACACCTTCCAGGCCAGTGCCTGTTGCTCGGCGAGGGTGCAGTTGGCAGCGGTTTCCAGAAACACGACCAGCGGGCTGCCGATACGCTGCTTGGGTTGGATTGGAGCGACGGTGCGCACGTAGTCGGCCAGGCCCAGGGCGATGTCATCGGCCAACTGCCCGGCGCGGGCGAAGAGGATGTGGCAGGTTGCGCCGTTTACCGCCTTGCGGCCGAACAGGCAGGGGAATTCGGGGTTGGCGAGGGTGCTGCGAAAATGCTCTACGGCATTGTAGGTCCAGTGTCGCGTGTTCCCGACATGTTCGGCGGCCAGCTCTAGCGCATCCAGGCGATAGCAAGTTCCATAACCCGTAAGCATGATTTCCCCAGGCGTTAATTTAGATGAACGTTCCAGTCACATGCAGGCAGGATCTTGGTTATGTTTGTTATTTACCGGCATTTTCCAAGACGCCCTTGACGTTGTAAAACGCGTGGAACTATGACCTACTATTAGTCTTACTCATGCTCGGGGCTTCGCCATGTCGGAAAGGATTCAGGCTTTGCACGCGCTGCGTGCCTTCGAGGTGGCCTCTCGCTATGGCTCGTTTACCCGTGCCGCGGAAGAGCTGGCCCTGACCCAGGGCGCCGTCAGTCACCACATCAAGACCCTCGAAGCCATGTTCGGCTGCGATCTGTTCGAACGCCGCGGGCCGAAACTGGCCCTGACCGAGCACGGTCGCCTGCTGGCGCAGGAACTCAAGGTTGGCTTCAAGATCATCGAAAACGCCTGCGCCCTGCTACGCCAGGACCGCTACGGCCTGCGTCTGAAGGCGCCGTCCACGCTCACCGTGCGCTGGCTGCTGCGGGCGCTGGATGCGTTCAAGAAGGTCGAGGACAACTGCAGCGTGCAGCTGTCCAGCGTGTGGATGGACATCGACAGCGTGGACTTCTATTCCGAGCCCTACGACTGTGCAATCCTCCTTGCCAACGGGCGTTTTCCCGCCGATATCGAGAGTTTCAAACTGTTCGATGAATGGCTGATCCCGGTGTGCCACCCGGACTACATGACCCAGGCACAGCCGGCCCTGGCCGACCTGGCCCAGTGCGAGTTCCTGCACCCGTCCCCCGACCGCCGTGACTGGCGGCGCTGGCTGGCTCGCATGGACGCGCTGGACATCAGTATCGACCACGGGCAAGTGTTCGATACCCTCGACCAGGGCATCTCGGCCGCCCAGCAAGGCCTGGGTATTTCGGTGGTCGACCTGGTGCTGGCCAGTGCCGACCTGGCGGCCGGGCGCCTGGTCACGCCGTTCAGGCATGCGGTGGCTACGGGTGACGGCTATTACATGACCTGGCTCAAGGCCAGCCCCAAGGCACGGCAGATGCACAAGCTGCGCGAATTCCTGCTTGGCCAGGTGCCGCCGCTGGTCTGCAAGGACATCAATTACCTGTACGGTTGAACACGCGCTCGAGCATGAAGTCGATGAACACCCGCAATTTCGGCGGCATCTGCCGCCCGGACGGCCATAGCAGGTAGAAGCTACCGCGCCGTTCCATGAAGTCGTCGAGCACGCTGACCAGCGCGCCGTTGGCCAGTTCGCGGCGTACGGTGAAATCCGGCAGGCAAGTGATGCCGCGATGGTTGACGGCAAAGCAGACGCGCGTCTCGACATGGTTGCAGACCATCGAGATGGGGATGTCGTAGCCCTGCTCGGGGTGCTCCTGGCGCAGCGGCCAGGTTTCCAGCTTGCCACTGCTGGGGAAGCGGTAATGCAGGCAGGTATGTGCCGCCAGGTCGCGCGGGTGCAGCGGCGTGCCGCGTTCGCGCAGGTACTCGGGCGAAGCCACCAGGCAGTGCTGGAAGTGCCCCAGGAACTTGGCGTTGAGCCGCGAGTCCACCGGCTGCCCACCCCGCATCACCACATCGAAGCCTTCGCCGACGATATCCACCATGCGGTCGGAAAAATCCAGGTCCAGCTCCACCTGCGGGTAGCGCGCCATGAACTCGGCCAGCGCCGGCATCACCAGCCCGGTGACCTGCGGCATGCTCACCCGCAGGCGACCGCTCGGGGTCGCGCTGGCTTGGGAGAGCGCCTGCTCGGTGGCCTCGATCTCGGCCAGGATGCGCCGGCTGCGCTCAAGGAACAACGTGCCTTCGGCGGTGAGGGTGATGCTGCGCGTGCTGCGGTGGAACAGGCGCACCCCCAGGCGGCTTTCGAGGCGCGCCACACGTTTGCCCACGGCCGAGGCACTGATGCCCAGCGATTGGCCGGCAGCGACGAAACTGCGGGTTTCGGCGACACGGTTGAAGACCACGAAGCCGCTGAGGCTGTCCATGCCGTATTCCTGATTGCGGACATTGATGTCCTGGGTGAACGGCATTGTAACCGCCTTTTTCCGTAATGGCCTCGGCTTGCAGACTGTCCGCCTCGTTTCTCATTCAAGGCATCTGCAATGTCCCAGACATCCTCCGCACCGCTGCTGGTCGCCAACAGTGAACGCTTGCCCCTCAGTGGGCTGCTGGCGCTGGCCATGACCGGCTTTATCGCCATCCTCAGCGAAACCCTGCCGGCCGGCCTGCTCGACCAGATCGCCGATGGCATGCACATCAGCCAAGCCATGGCCGGGCAATGGGTCACGGCGTATGCCCTGGGCTCGTTGCTGACCGCCATCCCGTTGGTGACCCTGACCCAGGGCTGGTACCGCCGCCGCGCGCTGCTGCTGGCGATCGTCGGTTTCATGCTGTTCAACGGGCTGACTGCCTTGTCCACTTCCAACGCTGTGACCCTGGTGCTGCGTTTTTGCACTGGCGCCGCGGCCGGGTTGGCCTGGGGGTTGATTGCCGGACATGCGCGGCGCATGGTGCCGGTGGCGTTGCAGGGCCGGGCCATGGCCGTGGCGATGCTCGGCCAGCCCATCGCCTTGTCGCTCGGGCTGCCGATCGCCACCTGGCTGGGGGCGGGGTTGGGGTGGCGCGCCACTTTCGTGGTGGTCACGCTGGCGGCGCTGCTGCTGGTGGCCTGGGTACTGCGGTCGGTGCCGGACTACCCGGGGCTCGCCACCGGCAAGCGGCCTGCGGCCCTGCAGGTGTTGCGCACGCCGGGGGTGGTGATCGTGCTGTTGGTGATCCTCAGCTGGATCCTTGGCCACAATGTGCTCTACACCTACATCGTGCCGCTGCTGGCGGCGGCCGGCATGGCTGCCGACATCGGCCTGGTACTGATGGTGTTCGGCCTTGCGGCCCTGGCCGGGATTGGCCTGGTGGGGCTGCTGGTCGACCGTTATCTGCGTTCCCTGGTGCTGCTGAGCCTGGCCGGTTTTGCCCTGGCGACGCTGGTGTTGGGGCAGGCGTCGTCGTGGGCAATGTACCTGAGCATCGCCTTGTGGGGCGTGACCTACGGCGGTGCGCCAACCCTGCTGCAGACCGCCTGCGCCGATGCGGCGGGCGAGGGTGGTGATGTGGCGCAGTCGATGCTGGTCACGGTGTGGAACAGCGCCATCGCCCTGGGCGGGATCATTGGCGGGTTGTTGCTGAGCGGGGCAGGGGTGGAGTGGTTTGGTGGGGTGGTGTTGGGGTTGATCGCGCTGGCCTGGCTGCTGGCGTGGGCTGGGCGGCGCAGTGGGTTCGTGGCGGGAGCCCGCTAGACGGGCTACTGAAATTGCAGGCAATCCGCGTACCCTGTGGGAGCGGCTTTAGCCGCGAAGAATCCAACGCGGTGCCAGCCATCGAATTGGACTGTTCGCGGGCATGCCCGCTCCCACAGGTGCCGCGTCGCGCTTACCCATTGGAGTCATCTGCGTAACAGCACACCCGACGGGCTGGATGTTCTTCTGGAAAAATGCGCTGCAACGGAGCATCGGCGGTAGAATCGCCGCAATCAGCACAACAAACGATTCAGAGGTCGACGCGGTGGAGTTGCAGCAGGGCTTTGTCCTGACCCGGCATTGGCATGACACGCCCGAAGGCACCTGCGTGGAATTCTGGCTGGCCACCGATCAGGGGCCACGGCAGTTGCGCCTGGCGCCACAGGTATCGGTGGCTTTCATTCCCCAGGCGCAGGAAGCGCACGCACGGGTGCTGCTGGCCAACGAACCCGGTGTCGAGCTGCGGCCACTGCAGCTGAAGGACTTTGACCAGCGCCCGGTGCTGGGCCTGTACTGCCGCCAGCACCGGCAACTGATGCAGTTGGAGCAACGCCTTCGTACAGCCGGTATCGAGGTGTTCGAGGCCGATATCCGTCCGCCCGAGCGCTACCTGATGGAGCGCTTCATCACTGCCCCGGTGCAGTTCACCGGCCAGCCGGATGCCCAGGGCGTGCTCTGCGATGCCCAGCTCAAACCCCTGCCGGGTTATCGCCCGCCGCTGCGCCTGGTGTCGCTGGATATCGAGACCAGCGAGCGGGGTGAGCTGTACAGCATTGCCCTGGAAGGCTGTGGCCAGCGCCAGGTGTACATGCTCGGCCCGGTCAATGGCACGGCTGATGGACTTGACTTCGACTTGCACTACTGCGCCGACCGCACCGAGATGCTGGCCTGCCTCAATCAGTGGATGGCCACGCATGACCCGGATGCAATCATCGGCTGGAACCTGGTCCAGTTCGACCTGCGCCTGCTGCATGAGCACGCCAAGCTGCTGCAGGTACCACTGGCACTGGGGCGCAATCGCGCGCCCATGACCTTGCGCAGCCATACCAGTGGCGGCCACGTGTTTGCCGATGCCCCGGGGCGGCTGCTGATCGACGGCATCGAGGCGCTGCGCTTGGCGACCTGGAGCTTCCCGTCGTTCAGCCTCGAAAGTGTCGCGCAAACCCTGCTCGGTGAAGGCAAGGCCATCGACACACCTTACCAGCGCATGGACGAAATCAACCGCCGCTTTGCCGAGGACAAACCGGCCCTGGCGCGCTACAACCTCAAGGACTGCGAGCTGGTGACGCGCATTTTCGCCCACACCCGCCTGCTCGAATTCCTTCTTGAGCGTTCATCGGTCACCGGCCTTGCCGCGGACCGCAGCGGTGGTTCGGTGGCCGCGTTCTGCCACTTGTACATCCCGCAGATGCACCGCCTGGGCTTCGTCGCCCCCAACCTGGGCAGCCGCCCCGACGAAGCCAGCCCCGGTGGCTTCGTCATGGATTCGCGCCCGGGCCTGTACGACTCGGTATTGGTGCTGGACTACAAAAGCCTTTACCCGTCGATCATTCGTACCTTCCTGATTGACCCGGTGGGGCTGGTCGAAGGCCTGCGCCAGCCCGATGACGAGCATTCGGTGGAAGGCTTCCGGGGTGGGCGCTTTTCGCGCAGCGAGCATTGCCTGCCGGCCATCGTCGAGCGCGTATGGCAGGGCCGGGAAGCCGCCAAGCGCGAGGGTAACGCGCCGCTGTCGCAGGCGCTGAAGATCATCATGAATGCCTTCTACGGGGTGCTGGGCTCGAGCGGCTGCCGTTTCTTCGACCCGCGCCTGGCTTCGTCGATCACCATGCGCGGCCACCAGATCATGCGCCAGACTCGCGCGTTGATCGAAGCCAAGGGCTATGAGGTGATCTACGGAGATACCGACTCCACCTTCGTCTGGCTCAAGGGCGCCCATGGCGAGGAGGCTGCGGCACGCATCGGCCGCGAGCTGGTGACCCAGGTCAACCAGTGGTGGGCCGAACACCTGCGCCAACAGATGAACCTGGAAAGCGCGCTGGAGCTGCAGTTCGAGGTGCATTACCGGCGCTTCCTGATGCCCACCATCCGTGGCGCGGACGAAGGCAGCAAGAAGCGCTACGCCGGGCTGGTGCTGCGGGCCGATGGCAACGAGGAGATGGTCTACAAGGGCCTGGAGTCGGTGCGTACCGACTGGTCGCCGCTGGCCCGGCAGTTCCAGCAACAGTTGTATGCGCGGATCTTCCGTGGGCAGCCGTACCGCGACTACGTGCGTGACTATGTGCGGCAGACGCTGGCCGGTGAACTGGACGAGTTGCTGGTGTACCGCAAGCGCCTGCGCCGGCCGCTGGCCGACTATCAACGCAACGTGCCCCCACATGTGCGCGCTGCGCGCCTGGCAGATGACTACAACAGCCGCCTGGGCAGGCCAAAGCAGTACCAGCGCGGCGGCTGGATCAGCTACCTGATGACCACAGCGGGCCCCGAGCCGCTGGAGAACCCGCAGGCGCCCATCGATTACGATCATTACCTGAGCCGCCAGCTGCAGCCGGTGGCCGATGCCATCCTGCCGTTCGTGGGGGATGATTTTGCTGCGCTGACCGATCGCCAGCTCCTGTTGTTCTGACGCGGTGGTACCTGGCTAGCACTCGCTGGCCAGTGGCAGCCACTAGTTTCGCACCTCCGTTTACCCTGGAGGCGCGACATGCAGAACCGTCTGAATCCGACCCAAGCATTGCCCACCACCCTGGACCTGGAGCGAGGCTTCCAGGACGGCATCCTTGCCCGCCGCTTGCCGGCCTGGCTGAGCGGGCTGCACCTGGCAAGCCCGGACAGTGCGCCGCAGCCGCCTTCTTCGGTAACAGCAGAACAACTGACGACGCTGCTGCAGGCCCTGCAAGACAGTTTCGACTGCCGCCAGCGCCTGCAGCGCCAACTGGCGCCGTTGCAAGGCATTCACGCATTCTGCAAGCCGCTGCTGCAGCGGGCGTTGCAGGAGAAACTGCATTCCCTGCACGACCCCGATACGTTGTACTACCGCCATACCTACTTCACCCTTTCGCCTGATCCCGAACTGGCCACGGGCCGCCTGGCGCAGCAGGAAAAAGACTACTACGACATCGCGCTTGTCGATGCTGCGCTGGCCAATTTCACCGAGGATGAAGCGAGCCCGGGCACCCTGCCGCGCAGCGACTGCCTGGTGGACGCAGTGGGTGTGGCGGTGCCGGGGGTGAGCGCTCCGGCGTTGGCCAAAGTGTGCCGCCAGCTGGACCTGGGTGAGCGCTATCAGGAGCACCTGGACACCGTCCTGTACCCGCCCGCCAAGGGCACCGAGGGCCTGCAAGCCACGCTCAAGGCACAGTTGGTGTCGAACATGCAGGTGGATGCCTTCAAGGCAATGACCGAGGCAGCCCTGACCCATGCAGAACTGGCCCTGATCCTGGGGTTGTGCAGCAGCGGCGAGCCTGGCAGGTTCGAGGGTGACCCGGTCGCCGCCAGGCATCTGCATGCCTTTGGGTGCACGCTGGAGCAGATCATCGTGCTGCATGTCACCCGCACGACGCTGGGTTTTACCAGCACCAGGCGCGTGCTGGTGTATCTGCCCGGCGACCCGGTCAGCCCCTGGTGTGTTGCGCCAGACCTCGACACCTTTGTCCGCAGGATCTTGGGTAAACGCCTTGCCGACCCTCAGTATCAGGGTTTCTTCAGGCGTTTCGTGCGCCTGCGTGATCAGGCCGGATTTTTCGCCCGGGTTATCAGCGAGCTAGCGGATGTGACCGAAGCCGCTTCGCGGGATATGGAACAGCACCTGGTTGACTGTGCATTGCCCTTGTTCGACCGCCAGGCACAGGCACGCATCGATGTGATCAAGGATGATGCGGCATTCATCGCGGTACCGGTACGCATGATCGACAGCGGCGTGCAGCAGGCGCAGCGTGAACGTCTGGAGGCCGGCGCCTGGGCTGCGGCAGGGGTAGCGGGGCTGTTCGTGCCGGTCATTGGCGCGGTGATGGCGGCAGCCATGGCCTGGGACATGCTCAAGGACGCATTCCATGCGGTGGAAAGCTGGCGGGAGGGCGATACCCATGCCGCGGTCGAGCACCTGCTGAACATCGCCAGGACGGTCATCACGGTGGGTATCGCGTCTGTGCTGGCCGGCGCGGTGGTGCGTAGGACCGACCTGGTCGAGCAACTGGTCACGGCGCGCCTCGAGGATGGCAGCGAAAAGCTCTGGCGCTTCGACCTGGCCCCTTTTCGCACCGAGCCGCCAGCGCTGCAAGCGCTGCCCGATGCCGAGGGAGTGTATCGCCTGGGCGAGCGTTGCTGGGTGAACATGCAGGGTTACTTCTACGAAGTGGTACAGGGCGACGACGAGCAATGGCGCATGCTGCCCAGGCAAGGCCACGGCCCACGGTTGCGTCACAACGGCGCCGGTGCCTGGCGGGTATGGTGCGAGCAGCCGGTGGAGTGGCATGACACGCACGCCATGTTCCGGCGCCTGGGCGGTGAGTTCAGGCAACTGGAAGACGACCAGATCGATCACGTGCTGGCCATTCACGGGATGGAACCGGACGACTTGCGCGGCTTGCATGTGTGCGGCCAGGCAGCGGATGCCTGCCTGCTGGACACCGTCAGCCGGGTCAGGCTGGCGAACCGCATCAAGCTCCTGGTCAGCCAGCTGCGCGCAGGCGGGGCGGTGGCCGATACGGCACTGCTTGCCCGGGCACGGCGCTGGCAGAGTACAGAGGATGTGGCGAATGACGAGCTGGCCGATTACCTGTGGAACCGTCGCCGTTCGTTGCTGGGGCAGTTGTACTACGAACAGTACCCGGTGACCGGCGATACGCAGGCGTTACAGCGCGATTTTGCCAGCCTGCACCGGCTTGCGGCGGAGCAGCTGCTGGGCACGGCAAGCCCGGACGACCTGTTGATCTCGGCTGCGGTACTGGTCAAGCGCATCCGCTGCATCCGTGTACACGAAGCCCTGTTTTTCGATACGCCGCAGACCCTGGACCTTGCGCGCTTCGCCCTGGGCATGCTCGACCGCATGCCTGGCATGGGCATCGGCCCACGCTGGCAATTGTTCGACGGTGACGCCGGTACGCCGCTGTTCAGCACCCGTGGGGGCGGGCGGCAGTTGCAGCTGAGGTACCGGGACGGCCTGTTCCATCTCAGCGATGACCAGAGGCCGTTGGGCACAGCGGGTGAGTTGTTCCAGCAGATAGCCAGCGGCTATACCCGTGAGCAGCGCGCGGCACTGGCCATTGGCAAACCGTTCGCCTTGCAGCTACGCAGCGAGCTGGCGCGGCGGGTGGCGCAACAGCGGGAAGTGATCGCCGACGTGCTCGGCATCAGGCCCTCGAATGGCGCTGTGTTCATGCCGCAACGCCTGGCCAACGGCCGCATCGGCTACCCGTTGAGTGGCTGGCGCCAGTGCCTGGGCCTGGACCGGGCCGTAGTCAGGAACCTGGCCGCCGAGCTGCGTGACCTTTACCCGGGCTTCGACGATGACGAAGTCGAGCATTGGCTGGAACGGTTGCGGGCGTCGCAACGTGACCCTGCGACGGAGCTGGCCGAGCTGAAGCAACAGTTGGGCACGTTGCGCCAGACGCTGAAGAGCTGGCAGGTGGGTACGGTCAAAGCCTGGGCCTGGAAGGCGCGTCGCGAGTTCGCCCGGGGCCTCGTTGACTGCTGGCGCTACCTGGTGCCCAAACAACTGGGGGCTGTAGAGGCAGACCGCGGCTATTTGCTGAGTTGCTACCGCAGTGACCTGGATGCGCTGCCGGCTATCCCGGCGACGGTCAGCTTCGCGCATGTGTCGGACCTGGCATTACGGTCACTGCAGATACACACCGTGCCAGACACGTTTCTGCACGCCTTCTCCACGTTGAGCACGCTGAACATCACCAATTGCCGACTGCGTACGCTGGCGTTGCCCCAGGCCATGGCCGAACGCCTGCAGGTGCTGGATCTGTCGAACAACCAGATCGGACCTGAGGGCGGCATGCCGGCCCTGCTGCAGGCCTGCCGCTCGCTGGTGTACCTCAACCTGTCCCACAACCCGTTGCGCAGTGCGCTGTCAGTGGCGGACATGCCCCGGCTCAATGCCTTGATGCTGCGGGGGGCGCAGTTGACGCAGATGCCCGCCGGGGTCATGGAGGCACCGCACCTTCATACGCTGGACGTGAGCCACAATGCGATCCGCACCTTGCCCTACGGGTTCTATCGCTCGGACTTGTGGCACGCGGGGCGGGTCTGGCTTGCAGGCAACCCCTTGCTGCGTGACCAGGATACCTGGCACGAGGTTCTCGAAGACCAGGTGCCGACGATGCTGCGCTGGACCGACCTGGTGCAGCCCGCTGAACGAGATCGCATGGCTGATATCTGGAGCAAGCTCAATGGCCAGGAGGCATCGAGAGACTTCTTTCACCTGCTGCAGCGCTTGACTGGTTCGGCCGATTTCCAGCAGGAATTCCTGGCCCGCTACCTGGCACTCAGGGTGCTGCGCATGCTGGTGTCCATGAGCGAACAGCCGCTGTTGTGCACGGAACTGTACGCGCATGCGCTGACCGAGCACTGCCAGGACAACGCAACCTTGCGCTTCAGCGACCTGGAAGTACGTGTGCGCAAATGGAAAGCACTGCACGGCAGCAAGGCCGACGACCCGGAGCGGGCGCTGTTGCACCTGGGCGGGCAATGCTGGCGGCTGGATACCCTCGACCAGGTGGGTGGCTTGCACGCCGTGCGTGCTGGCCGGCCTGAGGAGTCGCTGGAGTTCGCACTGGCCTACCGGCTGGCGCTGGCCGACGAGCTGGACCTGCCTGTCGAGCACGACGAAATGCTCAACCCAGGCGTTGCCAACCTGTCGCGGCAGGATATCGATGCCGCCGCGCAGCTGGTGCGGGTTGCCCAGTCCAGGGACGCGCTGGTCGATTACCTGTCGACCACAGCGTTCTGGAAGGAGTACCTGACTCGCGTCTTCGCGACGCGCTTGAGTACGCCGCATTTCTTTCATGCCGAACTGGAAGCGCTGGTCGAGCGCAACGCCGCGCAAGTGGATATCGATCGGCTTCAGGACCGCGTACAGCAGTGGGAACTCAATGTGACCAGGCAACTGACACGGGAGGCGCTGGGCCGCCACCTGGCGGCTGTGATGATACCCGTGGCTGCGCCCAGGTAGCGGTGCCTGGGCGGTTGCCCTTGCCGGTGAAGCGGGTAGTAATCCGCTAGGCACCTGGGTGTCTCGCCCGCCGATAGCCTTGCGTTTTTTCAGCACGCGGAGGCGGCATCATGGGTACCCTGCAAGCCACACACGACCTGCTCGAACAAGCCGAGCAGGACGCCATCATCGCCAAGCGCTTGCCCGGCTGGATGCGCCCGGGCAACCCCGAGCACATGAGGGTCCTGTGCCAGGCATTGAGGGGCAGCCTGGACTGCCGATACCGCTTGCAGGCCTTGTTGCAGCAGATTGTACCAATCGACCGCTTCGCCACGCCCTTGCTGAAACAGGCACTGCAAGCCCGCTACGGCCTGAAACAGGACCTTGATCATTTGTGGATGCGCGCGGCATTTGAAAAACCACTGAGCACCTATGCGCCGATTCGCGTGCCTTTGACCGAGCGGGTCTATTACCAGATTCCCCTGCTCGAGGCTGCGTTGCACGGCTTTACCGCTGCCGAGGCCAAGGCCGGTGGCCAGGCGCCGGACTGTGGCCTCTACGAGGCCGACGGCATGCCACTGGAGGCTCCCAGCGCCATGGCCTTTGCCAGCCTGGTACGCGAGCTGGACCTGGGCCAGCGTTACCAGCAGCATCTGGACAGCCACCTGGCAACTCCGCAGAGCAAGGCGTTGTTGGCCGACAGCGTGCGCCACGGCATGTTGATCGCTGCCATGCAGGCTCGCCACGCGGGTGTGCTCGACGCAGCAGAGCTCGAGTTGCTGGTCAAACTGTGGCGTGACGGTTGGTTATCCCAGCTCGATGATACTCGGGTGCTGGGCAAGCGCCTCGAAGTGCTGGGTTGCCCGCTGCAGCAGATCGTGGTGCTCGACGTTCGCGATGAGACCTTTGCCCCGCTGCACACCAGTACCAGACGCGTGCTGGTGTATATCCCGGGTGACCCTCAAGGCGCGTGGAGCGCCCATGACGATTTGCAGCAATTTGCCCAGCGCGTGCTGGGGCAGCGCTTGCGCATGGCCACATACCGGCAGTTTTTCGCTCGCTTCGTGCGGGCGCGTGACAGCCAGGCGTTTTTTTCGCGCATCGGGGCGGGCTACGATGACCTGACGAAATGGGCCAACATCGACCTTGATGAGCGCATGCACCCTATGGGGGCTTATGTGTTCAAACACCTCGCGGCACTGCGTGTTGCCCAGGTCAAGGATGATGCGCAAGTGTTCGCGCCTTCTGTAGCGAAGCTGGACCGGGAGGTCCAGCAGGCGCACGCGCAGCGCCTGGCGGCGTTGGGGTTGACCGCCCTGAGTGCTGCCAGTCTTTACCTGCCTGCACTGGGAACCGTGCTGCTGGCCATGCTTGCCTGGAAATGGCTGGATGACGTGTTTCAGTCGGTGGCGGCGTGGCAGGAAGGGGAGGTTCGTGAAGCACTGGACCATGTCACCGAGGTGGCCATCGACCTGGCCGTGATCGCTGCCACAGGCACCGCGCTGGGCGGGGCGCGGCGCCTGTGGCAGCGCTCGCTGCGGGTCGACAGCATGCCCCAGGCGCGCCTGGAGGACGGTGCCGTGTGTTTATGGGACGGTGACCTGGCAGCCTTTCGTGGCGAGGCGCCGCCTGCCGATGCGCTGAGTGATGCGCAAGGCGTTTGGCGCCAGGGTGAGCGGGCCTGGGTGGCCATCGATGAGCACTTCTACCGGGTGGTGCAGCGCAGTACCGATGGCTGCTGGCAATTGCTGCCGCGCCATGGCC
Organism: Pseudomonas sp. 43(2021); assembly: GCF_017490805.1. Lineage (NCBI taxonomy): Bacteria > Pseudomonadati > Pseudomonadota > Gammaproteobacteria > Pseudomonadales > Pseudomonadaceae > Pseudomonas > Pseudomonas sp. 43(2021). The sequence goes on along the minus strand of NZ_JAFGYJ010000032.1, from coordinate 21,560 downwards.
ACGGGCCGCTGCTGGTGCACAATGGTGCCGGCGCCTGGCGGCTCTGGTACGAACAGCCGTTGCAGTGGGATGCGCCTCGCTACCTGTTCAGGCGCCTGGGCGGCCAACTGGCGCAGTTGCAGGACGAACAGGTTGACGAAGTGCTGGGCATCCATGGCCTGGGCAGCGACCAGCTAAGAGCCTGGCATGTACTGGGACGGGCGCCGGAGCCGGGGGTAGTCGACAGCGCCCAGCGGGTGCTGATCGACCAGCGCATTCGTACGCTGGTGGCCCGTTTGCGGTCAGGGCAGCAACCCGAAGACAGTGTGGTGCTGGCGCAGCTCGAAGGCCTCGAAGGGGCCGCTGGCCTTTCCGGGCAAGCCCTGGCGGACCTGGCCTGGGCCCAGCGGCGGCGGTTGTTCGAGCAGGTTTATCAGGCCGAAGCCCAGGTGTCGGCAGGCAACCCCGACATCACGGCACTGCGGCGTGTGTTCCCCGGCCTTCATTGGCGTGCCGCTCAGGCGCTGCTGGCCAGGGCCAGTGCAGCGGACCGTGAGCGCTTGCAACTGACCGGGCGTATCCCGTTACGCCTGGGCGAGGCCGCCAGGCAGCGACTGACTGACGTGCGCAAGGTTCGGGTGTTCGAAGCGCTGCACTGGGACACCCCGCAAAACCTCGACCTTGCCCGCGTTGTGCTGGCGATGCTCGAGCACTTGCCGGCGGCCAGCGGTGGGATACGCTGGCGGCTGTTCAATGGCGGGGAGCGCGCTGCGCCGGTGGCCACGATGCAGGCGGGTAGCCCGGTCTGCGACCTGGCTTTCGAGGACGGGCTGTTCCAGCGTATCGGCCCGCAAGGGCTGGCCGTTGGTGAGGCGGGCGAGCTGTTCGAGGTCATCAGCCATGCCTATGGCGATGACCTGCGCGCAGCCCTGCAGGTGTCCGAGCCTTTTGCCCATAACCTGCGGGTGCTGCTCACGCGCCAGGCCCTGGCCAGGCGTCAGGCTGTCGAGCAACTGCTCAGCCCTTCGCGTACGTCGGGGCTGCACCTACCCACCCGGCTGGCGGACGGCCGCATCGGTTATCCCTTGAGCGGGCGTCTTCCGGGCGGCTCGCCGAGTGCGTATCGACCCGGGCCGATCCTGCGCCGCGTGCGTTACCTGTACCCGACCTTCACCGATGAGCAGGTGTTTGCCTGGGTAGAGCGGGCGCGCAATTCGGTCCTGGGGCTGGAGCGCACGTTGCAGCAGTACGAACAGGCCTTCGACGCACTCACTACCCAGCTGCGGCGCTGGGTTCATGCAGCCCCCGACACCGCCGAGCGAGAGAACAGGCGCAGGTTGCGACGTGCATTGCGCTGCTGCTGGCAACAGATGCTCGAGGAGGGGGCGCACGAGGTGGGGCCTGGCACGGTCTACCGTTGGGACATGACTGAAATGCGCACCAGTAACCTGCCGGCGTTTTCCGAGCAGGTGGTGTTTGCCCATGTGCATGTGCTGACGCTGCAGAACATGCAGCTTGAGGATGTGCCCGAGAGTTTCTTGCGCGCATTCCCGAATATCCGTGGCCTGGAGATGCCCAACAACCGGCTCGCCCGAATCCCGCAAGCGCTGCTGGGCATGCCCAACCTGCAGCGTCTGAGCCTGCAGCGAAACCGCATCCGCCTGGATGCCGGGCAAGCCACCATTCTTGCCAGCTGCCCCAACCTGGTGTCCGTCGATTTGTCGCATAACCCTCTGGGTCGACCGTTTTCGTTGAGTGGGCTGCCGCGCCTGCGCGAGCTGCGGCTTGCCGACACGGGCATACGGGATGTCCCTTATGGTCTCCTCCAAAGCACCTCCTTGAGGGTGGTGGACTTTCGCGACAACCTGATAACCACCATGCCGGAGGGTTTCTATGATTCCCGGCTGTGGATGGAGCACGAAGTGCGCCTTAGAGGTAACCCCTTTAGCGAGCCCGAAGCCCAACGGTTGCATGCAGTGTTGCTTGCCGCAATGGCCGATGGGGGCGCGGCGGCGGTGCCCGCGCGGTTGCGCTGGATGGATGCTGCCGGGATCAGCTTGCGTACCGAGCTCGGTGCCCATTGGGAGGCGCTGGAAGCCATGCCTGATGCCACGCAGTTCTTCAACCTGCTTGAACGCTTGATGGAGACCGAAGACTTCCAGCATCTGACCGGGGCACGTTACCTGGCTGGCCGGGTGCTGGAACTGCTGCGTGCCATGAGAGAGTCGGACGAGCTTCGCGACCTGATGTTCAATGACGCCGAGCAGTTGACCTGCCAGGACAGCGTGGCCCTGCGTTTCAGTGACCTGGAGCTGCGTTTGCTGGCGTGGCGGGCCCGTACTCAGGCGGCGGGCGGGCAGGAGCAAGCACTGCTGCGGCTCGGTCGGCAAATGTGGCGGCTGGATGAGGTCGATCAGTTTGCCCAGCAGGATGTGCTTGCGCGTGAGTTCGAAGGGCGAGGCACAGACCCGATCGACATAGTGCTGGCTTATCGTCTGGGCCTGCGCGAGCAACTTGAGCTCCCGGTTCTGACCAGTGGCATGACGTTTCGTACGCTTGCCCAGGTAGGGGCAGCGCAATTGGCGCAGGCGCGGAACTGGGTGCTGGCCAATGAAACCGGGGAGCGGCTTGCCAGTTCATTGATCGTGCGCGATTTCTGGCAAGCTCACCTGCGCGCTGCCCATGCAGCGCGGTTCGAGTTGCTCGACGCCCCCTTCCACGAGCGCCTGGAGGCGTTGCAGGGCAATTTCACCCTGCCCGAGGCGGAGCGTTTGACCGAAATCAACCGGGTGGCCAGCGAGCGGCAGGCGGCGGAACGCGAACTGATGATGACGCTGACGCTCGATGCGCTGGACGGGCAGGCAGAACAGGCGGCGACTTGAAGTCGTCGGTGCCGGCACGGGCAGTGGTATGGCGATGAACTATGCTGATTATCGGGCATCGACGGCGTGCTTGAGCGCCGCATGTGCCTGGGGGAAATGCCAGGTTACCTTTGCATACGCACGTGCCGGCTCGGTTGGTTTAGGCTCGCTTGTAGGATCTTTCTCCCTGATCTGTAGTCTTTGGTTTATCGAGAGAATAAGGAGATACGCATGCTCGTCCGGTCACTGACCCTCGCCACCTTGCTCGCATTTGTCGGCCCCGTATTTGCCGCCGACAGTGACGCGCCGCTGGCCAAGGAACTGGGCAAGGCCAGGCCCTTGGTCGTCATTGCGCCCAGTAGCGCCGACCCGACGTTGCGTGGGTTGAACGAAGCCCTCAAGGACCCGGCCACCCAGGCCGCCTTCAAAGAGCGCAACCTGGTGGTCTACAGCGTCGCCAACATGATGGGCAAGCGTGAGGACAAGAACCTCGAGCAGCAGACCACCATGGCCCTGATCCGCGAGTTGAAGCTGGGTGCCAGCAAAGGCACCAAGGTGATCCTGGTGGGCAAGGACGGTGAGCGGCACATGCTCAAGGACGACGAGAGTGGCGAGGTTATCGACCCGCAGGTGATTCTCAAGGCGGTCGATGACCTGCCCGCCAGCGAAAAAGCCGTGACGGCGCCCGAGCCTGTGGCCGCGGCGGTACCGGAAACCAAAGCCAAGGCCAAGGACAGCAAGCCCGCCAAACCGGCCGCGCCGCCCAAACCGCTGGAAGACTGACCCGGCACAACGGCCCCGGCGCACCTCGGGGCCGTTGTGTATCCCACTGTATCTGCTCACGCCGCAGACCCATTCCCATACAAAACCGCACCCCGTGCGATACATCCACGACATACCGCAACGGCCTAATGGCTCCACATTCCAACCACAGTGGAGCAACACCATGACTCAAGTACGAAACACCCTCGGCCTGCTCGGCGCTGCCCTGATCGGCAGCATGGCTTTGAGCAGCAGCGCCTTTGCCGTCGAGCCGTTGGCCCAGGGTTACCAGCTGGCTTCGGCCAAGGTGGCCGGCGAGGGCAAGTGTGGTGAAGGCAAATGTGGTGGCAGCGCCAAGGCCACCCAGGGCGAAGGCAAATGCGGTGAGGGCAAGTGCGGCGCCAGCGCCAAGGCCGGTGCCGAGGGCAAGTGTGGCGAGGGCAAGTGTGGTGATGCCTCGTTCGCCAAGACCGACAGCAACCACGACGGCAAGGTCTCGCGCGACGAGTTCCTGGTGGTGGCCAAGGACCGTGCCGGCGACTTCGACAAGATCGACCGCAACCATGATGGCTTCATCTCCGAGCAGGAAGCCGCGGATCACCTCAAGGCGATCTACCAGGCTAATGGCAAGGCCATGCCCGAAGGCTTGTTCAGCCACCTGACCGGCAAGCCCTGACCTTCTGCCCCACGAACCGCGCAACGCCCCTCCTGCTGGTCAGGCGGGGCGTTGTGCCTGTTGCGGAGACCTGCTCATGCACCCCACATCTTTGTCTCCCGTCCCTTTACGGGTCGGGCTCGGCCTGCGCCGCGGGCTGTTGCCGGAACTGCTGGCCATGGAAACTGACGCCGTGGACTTTCTCGAATGCGCACCGGAAAACTGGATTGCCGTAGGTGGTGCCTACGGCAAGGGGCTGGCGCAGCTGGCCGAGCGTTTTGCCATTACCTGCCACGGGCTATCGTTGTCGCTGGGTGGCAGCGAGCCGCTGGACCGACATTTCCTTGGCCAGACCCGCCAGTTTCTCGATCGCCATCAGGTACGCCTGTACAGCGAGCACCTGAGCTACTGCAGCGATGACGGGCACCTGTACGACCTGATGCCAATTCCATTCACTGACGAAGCGGTGCGCCATGTGGCCGCGCGGATTCGCCAGGCCCAGGAATACCTGGAACGGCGCATTGCCGTGGAAAACATCAGCTACTACGCCGCGCCGTACCAGGCGATGAGCGAACTCGATTTCATCCGTGCGGTACTTGATGAGGCCGACTGCGACCTGCTGCTGGACGTCAACAACGTCTTCGTCAACGCCTGCAACCACGGCTACGACGCCCACGAATTCCTTGCAGGCTTGCCCCTGGCGCGGGTGACCGGCATGCACGTGGCCGGCCATTACGATGAAGCGCCGGACCTCAAGGTAGATACCCACGGGGCTGCGGTAAAGGAAGATGTATGGGCGCTGTACGCGGTCGCCTGTGCGCGCTTTGGTGTGCAACCGACCGTGCTCGAGCGTGATTTCAACTACCCGCCGTTGGCCGAACTGCTCGCCGAAACGGCGCGCATCAGCACTGTGCAGCGTGTTTCGGGAGGGCATGCAAATGAATGAGACCTTGCGTGAGCAGCAGTACACCTTGGCCCGGCACCTGCGTGACCCGCAGCGCCATGCGCCGCCGCCTGGCATAGAGGCCCGGCGGCTGAAGATTTACCGCGAGCTGTTCTATGGTGCTATCGAAGGTTTGCTGGCCGGCAGTTTTCCGGTGATGCGCCAGGCGTTGGGCGAACAGCGCTGGCATGCGCGAGTGCGAGATTTCTATGCCAACTATCGCAGCCAGACGCCGTTGTTCACCGAGATTGCCGAAGCGTTCGTCGAGTACCTGCAAGGCATCGAGCTGGATGCGCCCTGGCAGTTGGAGCTGGCGCACTATGAGTGGGTCGAGGCGCAGTTGTATCTGAGCGATGCCGAGGACCCGGCCCATGACCCGGCAGGCGACCTGCTGGAAGGGGAGCCACTGTTGTCGTGCGTGGCACGGGTGTTGGCCTATCGCTGGCCGGTGGAGCGGATCGGGGCGGATTACCAGCCAGCGGTCGCGCCAGAGACGCCGACCTTGTTGCTGGTTTATCGCGATGCGGAGTTGAAAGTGCGCTTCGCGCGCCTGGCACCGCTGGCGTACCGGTTACTGGCCTTGGAACAGGGCAGTGGGCGGGTGCGGTTGGAGGCGTTGGGAGGTGGTATGGAAGAGGGGTTGGCGTTGCTGGAGGGGCTGCGCGAGCAGGGGGTTATCATCGGTACAGGTTGAATCGTTGGTATGGGGGGCGCTTTGCGCCCCATCGCCGGCAAGCCGGCGATGGGCTGCAACGCAGCCCCGGCGAAATCACCTGCAGAACCGCCCCCTGAGCCAATGATCCAGGCTCAACCTCCCAGCCCCTTTCAGCAGCAGTGGCAGCAACGCCACCAGGTAGATCAGCGGCAACTTGAAGTTGCCAAAACCCTGGTCGGTAATCGCATACCCTTGGGCCAGCTCGGCCAGGCTCGACCAGTGCGCCGGCCAATGCACCGCGGCAATCGCCACCACGGTCAGCACCATCAGCCCCAACGAGGCCAGCCGGGTACCTAGCCCCAGCAACAGCAGTAACGGCAGGATCAGCTCCGCCCACATCGACAGCTGCCAGTTCAGCTCTGCAGGCAGCAGGTTGAAGGGGAACGGGAAGTTCGCTTGCAGGTCGGCGAACCAGTTGCTGCCATTGAATTTCTCCCAGCCGGATTCGAAAAATTCCCAGGCCAGAAACAGCCGCAACGGCAGGTCGGCGCTCCAGGTACCGAAACGGTCGAAGGTGGTCAGGGTGCGGGTCAAGGTAGTCATGCTGGTTTCTCTCTTCAGGAAAGGGCACGGGCGTTACGGCGTTGCTGACGGGCCAGCTTGGCGGTGAGCTTGACGGCGATGGCGCTGAACATCAGGGCGAACGCCAGCGGGTACCAGCCGCCCATGGGGATGCGTTTGTAGAACGACAGGCAGAACACCGCGGCCAGTACCCACATGCCGGTGCTGTGCAGGGCCTGCCAGGCACGGCCACCCAACAGGCGCATCGGGGCCTTGAACGAGGTGATGGTCAGCAGCAGCAGGAACAGGTAGCCGAGGGTACCGGGCAGGCTGGAGGTGAGCGTGCGGCCGGCCCAGAACAGCTCGGGGAATTGCTGGGCGTAGCGGTAGATCAGTACGCCATGCACGGTGTGGGAAAAGGCGAATGCCAGCCCCAGATAGCGCCGTTCCTGGAGGAGGCGGCGGCTGCTTGTGCCAGGCAGCAGGGTCACCAGCGACGAAGCCAGGAAGGCCAGCAGGAATAGCGCGAAGGAGCTGCGCGCAGTGGCACGGATCGCGCTGCGCAGGCCGTCGGGATCAGGTTGGCTGGCCAGGACCATGGCGGTCATCGCCAGGGTCAGGCCGGCGAGCGTGGCGAACAGCTTCCAGCCGGAGGGAAGGGTGAGGGGTTTCATCAGGGAGGCTCCCGGGGTGTGGTTGTGTGACCGGAAGTGTGTCGGGGAGGGGTATCTGCAGTGTGTCGGCGGTGGTGGGGTTGTGTATCGGATTGTAGAAGTCGCTCAAGCGCCGCAGTCCCTGTAGGAGCGGCCTTGTGTCGCGATGGGCTGCGAAGCAGCCCCAGGTTTTCAGCTTCGGCGCATGATTTGCCGGGGCCGCTTTGCGGCCCGATCGCGACACAAGGCCGCTCCTGCCTGAGATTGCCTTACTTCAGCTCGATCTGCGCGCACAGCCCGCCGCTTGCGCGATTGCTCAGGGTCAGTCGGCCACCCATGGCCTGGATCAGCTGGTGGGCAATCGCCAACCCCAGCCCGGTGCCGCCGGTGCTGCGGTTGCGTGAGCCTTCCACGCGATAGAACGGCTTGAGCACTTCATCCAGTTCGTCACCAGGTATGCCTGGCCCGTTGTCGAGCACGCGGATCACGGTCATGTCACCCTCGCGGCCCACCTCCAGCTCGGCAGCACCGGCAAACTTGAGAGCGTTGTCCACCAGGTTCACCAGCACCCGTCGCAGCGCATGGGGGCGAGTTTCCAGCAGGCTGCCGCTGCTGCCATGGCGCTCGACCCGGGCGCCACTGTCCTGGTAGTCGAACACCAGGCTGTCGAGGAAGGCATCGAGGTTCACCCGGCACGGTGCCTCGGTGCTGGTGTCCATGCTGCGGGCATAGGCCACGCCTTCGCGCACCAGGTGTTCCATCTCGCCCAGGTCGCTCCACAGCTTGTCCTTTTCAACCCCGTCGTCCATCACTTCGACGCGCAGTTTCATGCGCGTGATCGGCGTTTGCAGGTCGTGGGAAATGGCTGCCAGCAACTGCATGCGTTCCTTGAGGTAGGCAGCGATGCGCGCCTGCAGGGCGTTGAAGGCCACGGCGGCGTAGCGCACCTCGCGCGGGCCGCTTTCATCCAGCTGCACGCCAGGCTTGTCCGGGTCGAGGTTGTCCACCGCGCGGGCCAGGCGGGTCAGCGGGCCGATCGCCAGGCGTACCGCCAGCCAGGTGCACAGCAACAGCACGGCCAACTGGATCAGCAACACCACGGGCAGCCAACGTGCCACCGGAACCGGCGATGGGGTTACGTCGATGGTCAGCGGTGCGCCATCAGCGAGGGTCAGGTGTGCCTGGAAGTGCGCGTTCGGGCCGGGGATTTCCTGGAAGGAAAGGCGATAGTCGGCGCCAATGGCCTTGACGATCGAGTCGGCAGCCATGGGCGGGTCGCTGCTGGGCATGGCTTCGCCCGCCAGGCCATGGTCCAGCCGGTAGCGGTAGGTACGCCGCTCCAGGCGTGGCAACCAGGCGGCGCGCTCGGCCGCGGGCAGGCGGTCGAGGATGGCCACCGAGGTGGCCACGTCCTGCTCCAGGGTGCTGAGCATCATCGAGCGGCTGCTGATGTAGCGCTCGTAGGCCTGCAGGCCGAACGACAGGCCGTAGGCCAGCACCAGGCCGGTGAAGAAGATCAGTGCCAGGCGCGAGGCCAGGGTACGTGGCCACTTCATGATGGCGACTCGAGCAGTTGCACCGGCAGCGAGAACACGTAGCCCTCGCTGCGCACGGTCTTGATGCAGCTGGGTTCGCGGGCGTCGTCTCCCAGGCGCTGGCGCAGGCGGCTGACCAGCAGGTCGATGGATCGGTCGAAGATGTCGGCTTCGCGGCCTTGGGTCAGGTTGAGCAACTGCTCACGGCTCAGCACCCGCTGCGGGTGGTCGAGAAACACCCGAAGCAGGCGATATTCGGCACCACTCAGGGCAACCAGGGTGCCTTCGCTGTCGAGCAGATGGCGCGCGGTGGTGTCCAGCCGCCACTGGCCGAAGCCGAGCAGGCGGCTGCTTTCGCTGATGGTCAGGTTGGGCGGCAGCATGCGCGTGCGGCGCAGCACGGCGTTGATGCGGGCCAGCAGTTCGCGAGCCGAGAACGGTTTGGTCAGGTAATCGTCGGCGCCCATTTCCAGGCCAATGATGCGGTCGGTTTCGTCGTTGCGCGCGGTCAGCATCAGCACCGGGGTGTTGCGGTGCTTGCCGGCGCGCAGCTCGCGGCACAACAGCAGGCCGTCGTCGCCGGGCATCATGATGTCCAGGACGATCAGGTCGACGCTGTTGGCTTCGAGAAAGGCGCGCATCTGCCGGCCGTCGGCGACGATGCTGGTGCGCAGGCCGTTCTTTTTCAGGTAGTTGCCGACCAGTTCGCGGATTTCGCGGTCGTCGTCGACGATCAGGATGTGATCGACGTGTTCCATGCGCTGCGTTCCTGTGCAAGAGGGGATGGGCGCAGTGTACCGAGCGTGTTCGCCCTTGCCTGCGGGGTTTTGTATTGCAGTGTATCTGGCGTGCGGACAGACACAGGAGGAAGCACATCACCGCTTCGGGCGACACATACGGGATACCTGGCTGGCGTGAAATGGCTCTCGACCGGGGAGCACACCTCCCCACCCCCAAAGCGTTACACAGGAGAGATGCCATGAAACTCAATACCTTCGTCAGTGCCAGCCTGTTCGCCGTGCTCAGCTTCGGCGCCATTGCCGCCCAGGCCTCCACGATGCCGATGAACGATACCGGGGTCATGCAGTACCGTTACGGCGACCACCTGGATGTGAAGAAAGTGCTGTCGATACAGGATGACCAGAGTGATGCTTGCGGCCTGGTGAACACCCGCATGGACTACCTCGACTCCAAGGGCCAGCAGCAGAGCCTGCAGTACCGTACCTACGCCACCGGCGGTTGCCATGAGAATTGATCGACGCTTGTTGTTGAAGGTTGGCGGCATTGCCCTGGCGCTGGCCGGCCTGGGCCTGGCTGGGCACCTGATGGCCCGCGACAGCTACGGTGCCATGCCGTCGCTGTCGGGAGCCAGCCAGTGGCTCAATTCGGCGCCGCTGGATGGCCCCGGGCTCAAGGGCAAGGTGGTGCTGGTGGACTTCTGGACCTGGGACTGCATCAACTGCCGGCGCAGCCTGCCCCATGTGAACGAATGGGCGCGGCGCTATGCCGACCAGGGCCTGGTGGTGGTCGGCGTGCACACCCCGGAGTACGACTACGAGCACGATGTGGGCACCTTGCGTGACAAGGTGGCCAGGCTGGGGATCGGTTACCCGGTGGCGGTGGATAACGACTACAAGGTGTGGAATGCCTGGGGCAACCAGTTCTGGCCGGCGCACTACTTTGTCGACCGCAAGGGGCAGGTGCGCCATGTGCACTTTGGCGAGGGGGATTATGGGGGGCAGGAGCAGGTTATACAGGCTTTGCTGGATGAGAAAGAGTAAGTGGTCTGTGCCGGCCTCTTCGCGGGCTTGCCCGCTCCCACAGGGATTTGCGTAATCAGTGAAATTTGCGCAGTACCTGTGGGAGCGGGCAAGCCCGCGAAGAAGCCAACAACGATCTGTCAGGTGAAACTGGCGAAATGCGCCTGCATCCGCGCCGCATCCGCCTGGCGCCCGCTGAACAGCTCGAACGCCTTCACCGCCTGGAACACGGCCATATTGCTGCCGTCCAGGGTGCGGCAGCCCAGTGCCCGGGCGGCGCGCAGCAGTTCGGTTTCCAGCGGGAAGTAGATGATCTCCGCCACCCACAACCGCGCATGCAGCAGCTCCACCGGCAGCGGCGTGCCCGGCAGCTTGGCCATGCCCACCGGCGTGGTGTTGACCAGCCCGTCCGCCTCGGCCAGAGCCGTGGCCAGGTCAGTGCCGACCACGGCGCGCCCGGCACCGAAATGGGCATTCAGGTTGTCTACCAAGGCTTGCGCACGGGCCGCATCCACTTCGAACAGCACCAGCCGCTCGACCCCTTCACCCAGCAGGGCATGGGCTACGGCGGAACCGGCGCCACCGGCACCCATCTGCACCACCTGGCGCCGTGCCACGTCGGGCAGGCCACGGCGCATACCTTCGGCAAAGCCCAGGCAGTCGGTGTTGTGACCGACCCGCTTGCCGTCCTTGAGCACCACGGTGTTCACCGCGCCGATGCCGCGGGCTTCGTCCGACAGTTCGTCGAGCAACGGCAGGATCGCCTGCTTGAACGGGTAGGTGATGTTGAGCCCGGTAAAACCGGTGTGTTGGGCGGCGTCGAGCAAGCCGGGCAGGGCGCTGTCGTCCAGGTGCAGCTGGTCGGCATCGATCAGCCGGTACAGGTAGCGCAGCGCCTGGGCATCACCTTCGTGTTCGTGCAGGGCTGGGGTGCGCGACAGCTGGATGCCGCGGCCGATCAGGCCGGCGAGGATGGCTTGCTGGCTCATGCGCCGTGCTCCTGCACCCTTTCGGCGAAGTGGCTGATGGCCATGCGGTAGCCATGGCTGCCCAGGCCGCAGATGACCCCGACGGCGATGGACGATATGAACGACAGGTGACGGAACGGTTCACGCTTGTGCACGTTGGACAGGTGCACTTCGATAACCGGCACTTCGCTGGCCACCAGGGCATCGCGGATGGCCACTGAGGTATGGGTCCAGGCACCGGGGTTGATCACGATGCCGGCGCAGCGACCACGAGCGGCATGGATCCAGTCGATCAGTTCGCCTTCGTGGTTGGTTTGGCGGAATTCAATTTCCAGGCCATGGGCATGGGCAGTATCGGCACAACCCCGGGCCAGGTCGGCGAGGGTTTCGTAGCCGTACTGGGCAGGCTCGCGGGTGCCCAGCATGTTCAGGTTGGGGCCGTTGAGCACGAGAATAATGGGCTTCATTACGGGCATCGCTTTGTTGTTGTTGGATTCACCTAGTTTTGTACCGCCTGGTTAGTTTAGTCAATTGGACTAAACCGCTGTGCCAGGAAAGTGGGCGATTATCGAACCCTGCGTGTACACATCCCCGGTAGGAGAGAACGCAGGCTGGATTACAGAATTGTAATTTTTCCGCCACCCCCCCGATAAGCACGGCTTTTTACAGTTCCTCGCCAAAGCTCGCCGACGAGGACCTGTTTCGTGCCCATTCACCGCAAGACCGCCTTGCTCTGCCTGTTGCTGGCCGGCGCCGCCAGCGCCCAGGCCAGCCAGAGCCTGAGCCTGCCCCAGGCGCTTGACGCCGCCTTTGCCCAGAACCCGGAACTGGCCGCGGCTGGCCGGGACATCGGCATTGCCGACGGCGAGCGGCGCCAGGCCGGGCTAATCCCCAACCCGGAACTGTCCTGGGAGGTCGAGGACACCCGGCGTGACACCAGCACCACCACTGTCACCCTCAGCCAAGCGCTGGAGCTGGGCGGCAAGCGCGGCGCACGCATCGCCGTGGCCGGAGCCGGCCAGGCCATTGCCCAGCTGGACCTGGAGCGCCAGCGCAACGGCCTGCGCGCCGATGTGGTGCAGGCCTTCCATGCGGCCTTGCGCGCGCAGACTGCGCTTGAACTGGCGCAGCAATCGCAGGCGTTGACCGAGCGTGGGCTGCGGGTAGTGCAGGGGCGGGTGACCGCCGGCCAGTCATCGCCCGTGGAGGCCACCCGGGCCCAGGTGCAGCTGGCCCAGGCCCAGGCCGAAGTGCGCCGTGCACAAACCCAGCGCAGCGTGGCCTATCAGGCCCTGGCACGGTTGACCGGCAGCCCGTTGGCAAGCTTCGACCAGTTGCAGGCCGCCGACCTGTCCCCCGGTGACGCGCCCAGCGCCGACGCCCTGCTCAGCCAGGTCGAGCAGACGGCCGAATGGCGCCTGGCCGCCGCCCAGGTCGAGCGCGGCGACGCGTCCCTCGGGTCGGAAAAGGCTCTGCGCATTCCCAACCTCACCGTCAGCCTGGGTAGCCAGTACAGCCGCGAAGACCGCGAGCGAGTCAATGTGGTGGGCCTGTCGATGCCCTTGCCGTTGTTCGACCGCAACCAGGGCAACGTGCTGGCCGCGGCGCGCCGTGCCGACCAGGCGCGTGACCTGCGCAACGCCGTGGAGCTGCGCTTGCGCAGTGAAACCCGCAGCGCGGTCAGCCAGTGGGCCACGGCCATGCAGGAAGTGCAGGCCTACGACCGCACCATCCTGCCTTCTGCGCAGCAGGCCGTGGACACCGCCACCCGCGGTTTTGAAATGGGCAAGTTCGCCTTTCTCGATGTACTCGACGCCCAGCGCACGCTGATCGAGGCACGCGGGCTGTACCTCGAGGCACTAGCCTCGGCGACCGACGCGCGGGCGCAGGTCGAGCGGATCTATGGCGACCTCGATGGCCTGAGCAACAAATTGAACAGCAGGAGCAACAATGACTAATCCACGCAAGATAGCCCTTCTGGCTGCCGCCATTGCCGCGCTTGGCCTGGGTGGCCTGGCCTGGACCGACAACCTTGGCAAGGCGTCGAGCACGCAAGCCCGGCACGACGACCACGGCGACAGCCACGGCCACGGCGAGGAACAGGCCGGCGAAGGCCACGAAGAAGAAGAGGGCAAGCTGCACCTGTCCATCGCCCAGATCGAAGCGGCCGGTGTGCAACTGGCCAACGCCGGCCCTCGTGAGCTGGGTACCGCCATCAGCTTCCCGGGTGAAATCCGCTTTGACGAAGACCGTACCGCCCATGTGGTGCCACGCGTGCCCGGCGTGGTCGAGGCGGTGCAAGCCGAGCTGGGCCAGGCGGTCAGGCGCGGCCAGGTGCTGGCGGTAATCGCCAGCCAGCAGATTTCCGACCTGCGCAGCGAGCAACAAGCTGCCCAGCGCCGCCTGGAACTGGCGCGCCTGACTTTCCAGCGCGAACAGCAGCTGTGGCAGGAACGCATCAGCGCCGAGCAGGATTACCAGCAGGCCCGCCAGGCCTTGCAGGAAGCCGAGATTGCCCTGGCCAACGCCCGGCAGAAGGTCGCCGCCGTGGGGCCGGCCGGCACCGGCAACCGCTATGAACTACGCGCGCCGTTCGATGCAGTGGTGGTGGAAAAGCACTTGACCGTGGGCGAGGTGGTCGATGAGACCAGCAACGCCTTCACCCTGTCTGACCTGAACCGGGTCTGGGCCACCTTCGCCGTCGCCCCGCGCGATCTGGACAAGGTGGTCACCGGCCGCAATGTCACGGTCAGCGCGCCGGACCTGGGGGCCCAGGTCGAGGGCAAGGTCAACTACGTTGGCAGCCTGCTCGGGGAGCAGAACCGCGCTGCCACTGTCCGCGCCACCCTGGCCAACCCCAACGGCGCCTGGCGCCCGGGGCTGTTCGTCAATGTTGCGGTCAGCGTCGAGCGCTTCAAAGCCGCCGTGGTGGTGCCGGAAAGCGCCCTGCAAACCTGGGAGGAGCAGACCGTGGTGTTTGCCCGCACCGAGGAAGGCTTCGAGGCCCGCCCGGTGAAGACCGGCCGCCGCGACGCCGGCCAGGTGGAAATCACCACCGGCCTTGCCGCCGGAACCCAGGTGGCCGCCGCCGGCAGCTTTGTCCTCAAGTCCGAGCTGGGCAAGGGCTCGGCCGAGCACAGCCATTGATCACGGGGACGCCTGCATGTTCGAACGCCTGATCCAATTTGCCATCGAGCAGCGCCTGGTGGTGATGCTGGCCGTGGTCCTGATGGCTGCGGTGGGTATCCACAGCTACCAGAAACTGCCGATCGACGCTGTACCGGACATCACCAACGTCCAGGTGCAGATCAATACCGCCGCGCCCGGCTATTCGCCGCTGGAGACCGAGCAGCGCATCACCTTCGCCATCGAGACCGCCATGGCCGGCCTGCCTGGGCTCAAGCAGACCCGCTCGCTGTCGCGCTCGGGCCTGTCGCAGGTCACGGTCATTTTCGACGACGGCACCGACCTGTTCTTCGCCCGTCAACTGGTCAACGAGCGCCTGCAAGTGGCACGCGAGCAGTTGCCCGATGGCATCGAAGCGGGCATGGGGCCGATTTCCACCGGGTTGGGTGAAATCTTCCTGTGGACGGTGGAGGCCGAGCAGGGCGCGCTGAAGGAGGACGGCACGCCCTACACCCCGACTGACTTGCGGGTGATCCAGGACTGGATCATCAAGCCGCAACTGCGCAATGTACCCGGGGTGGCCGAGGTCAACAGCATCGGTGGCCATGCCAAGCAGTACCTGATTGCGCCGGAGCCCAAGCGCCTGGCGGCCTACAAGCTCACCCTCAACGACCTGATCGCGGCGCTGGAACGCAACAACGCCAACGTCGGCGCCGGCTACATCGAGCGCAATGGCGAGCAGTTGCTGATCCGCGCGCCAGGCCAGGTGGCATCGGCCGAGGACATCGCCAACATCGTCATCTCCAGTGTCGACGGCACGCCAATCCGCGTCAGCCATGTTGCCCAGGTCGGCCTGGGCGAAGAGCTGCGCTCGGGCGCGGCTACCGAAAATGGCCGGGAAGTGGTGCTGGGCACGGTGTTCATGCTGATTGGCGAGAACAGCCGCACGGTGTCCCAGGCGGTCGCCGCCAAGCTGGTGGAGATCAACCGCAACCTGCCCAAGGGCGTGGTCGCGGTGACGGTGTACGACCGCACCAATCTGGTGGAAAAGGCCATCGCCACGGTGAAGAAGAACCTGGTCGAAGGGGCCATCCTGGTCATCGCCGTGTTGTTCCTGTTCCTGGGCAACATCCGTGCTGCGCTGATCACCGCCATGGTCATTCCGTTGTCGATGCTGTTCACCTTCACCGGCATGTTCAGCAACAAGGTCAGCGCCAACCTGATGAGCCTGGGCGCACTGGACTTCGGTATCATCGTCGACGGCGCGGTGGTGATCGTGGAGAACGCCATCCGCCGCCTGGCCCACGCCCAGCAACGCCATGGCCGCATGCTGAGCCGCGCCGAGCGCTTCCATGAAGTGTTTGCGGCCGCCCGTGAGGCGCGCCGGCCGCTGATCTACGGCCAGTTGATCATCATGGTGGTGTACCTGCCGATCTTTGCCCTGACCGGGGTGGAGGGCAAGATGTTCCACCCTATGGCCTTTACCGTGGTCATCGCCCTGCTCGGTGCCATGATCCTCTCGGTTACCTTCGTGCCAGCGGCCATTGCCCTGTTCGTCACTGGCAAGGTCAAGGAAGAGGAAGGCCTGGTAATGCGCACGGCGCGCCAGCGCTATGCCCCGGTGCTGGCCTGGGTGCTGGGCCGGCGCAAGCTGGCGTTCGCCGCCGCCGCCACCCTGGTGTTGTTGTCCGGGGTAATGGCCAGCCGCATGGGCAGCGAGTTCATCCCCAGCCTCAGCGAAGGCGACTTCGCCCTGCAGGCCCTGCGCGTGCCGGGCACCAGCCTGTCGCAATCGGTCGACATGCAGCAGCGTCTGGAACAGGCGATCATTGCCCAGGTGCCGGAAGTGGAGCGGGTGTTCGCCCGCACCGGCACCGCCGAGATCGCCTCTGACCCGATGCCGCCGAACATTTCCGACGCCTATGTGATGCTGCGTCCGCGTGAGCAATGGGGCGACCCGGGCAAGCCGCGTGATGAGCTGATCGCTGAGGTACAACGTGCCGCTGCCAGCGTGCCAGGCAGCAACTACGAGCTGTCGCAGCCGATCCAGTTGCGCTTCAACGAGCTGATATCGGGGGTGCGCAGCGATGTGGCGGTCAAGCTGTTCGGTGACGACATGGACGTGCTCAACCGCACCGCCGCGCAGATCGCCAGCAGCCTGCAAGGCGTGCCGGGCGCGTCCGAGGTAAAGGTCGAGCAGACCACTGGCCTGCCGGTGCTGACCATCGATATCGACCGCGACAAGGCGGCACGCCATGGCCTGAACGTGGGCGACGTGCAGGACGCCATTGCCATTGCCGTGGGGGGCCGCACGGCCGGCACGCTGTACGAAGGTGACCGCCGTTTCGACATGGTGGTGCGCCTGTCGGAAACCCTGCGTACCGATGTCGACGGGCTGGCCAGCCTGCTGATTCCGGTGCCGGCCAGCGCTGCAGCGGGTGCCGGGCAGATCGGCTTCATCCCGCTGTCGCAGGTGGCCACGTTGAACCTGCAGCTGGGGCCGAACCAGGTCAGCCGCGAGGATGGCAAGCGGGTGGTAGTGGTCAGTGCCAACGTGCGCGGGCGTGACCTGGGCTCGTTCGTCGAGGAGGCCGAACAGACGTTGATCGAGCAGGTGCAGATACCACCGGGTTACTGGACACGCTGGGGTGGCCAGTTCGAGCAGCTGCAGTCGGCGGCCGAGCGTCTGCAGGTGGTGGTACCGGTGGCCTTGCTGCTGGTCATGGCACTGTTGCTGATGATGTTCAACAACCTCAGGGATGGCCTGCTGGTGTTCACCGGCATTCCGTTCGCCCTCACTGGCGGGGTGCTGGCGCTGTGGTTGCGGGACATCCCGTTGTCCATATCCGCTGGCGTGGGGTTCATTGCCTTGTCGGGGGTGGCGGTGCTCAACGGGCTGGTGATGATCGCCTTTATCCGTGGCCTGCGGGAGGAGGGGCGTACGCTGCGGGCGGCCGTCGAGGAGGGCGCGCTGACGCGCTTGCGGCCGGTGCTGATGACGGCACTGGTGGCGTCGCTGGGGTTCATTCCGATGGCTTTGGCTACCGGGACCGGGGCCGAGGTGCAGAGGCCGCTGGCGACCGTGGTGATTGGCGGGATTCTGTCCTCCACTGCACTGACCTTGCTGGTGTTGCCGGCGTTGTATCAGTGGGCGTATCGGCGCGAAGAGGTGCAGGAGGGTTGAGCCCCCGGGGCCGCGTTGCGGCCCTTCGCGGGCTTGCGCGATCCCTGTGGGAGCGGGCAAGCCCGCGAAGGGCTGCAAAGCAGCCCCCAAAATATCAAACGGTACTACGGGCTCCGGGCCGCGCGCTTTCCGTTCCCGCCTCATCATGCAACGAAATCCGCGAAGTCTCCGGCAACGCCAACCCACCCACCAAGGCCACCAGCGCAATCACCACCAGGTAGAACGCCGGTGCCAGGCTGCTGCCGGTCTGCCCGATCAGCCAGGTCGCCACCAACGGCGCGGTGCCGCCAAACAGGGTATAGGCCACGTTGTAGGTAATCGCCGAAGCGGTATAGCGGGTGCGGGTAGGGAAGCTTTCCGACAGCAATGCCGCCGTGACCACACCACTGCACAATGCCCCCACTGCCAGCAGGATCACCCCCAGCAGCGCGCCGGACATCGAGCCGGAGCTGGCCAGCCAGTACGCCGGGAACACGCACAGCATCACCCACAGGCAGGTAAAGCCGATGGTCTTGCGCCGCCCTACGCGGTCCGAGAACGCGCCGGCCAGCGGGCAGCCGACGGCGGCGAACAACAGGGCCACGGTGGTCACCAGCAGCGATTGCGCGCGGGTCAGGTTGCCGACCAGTTGCAGGTAGGTGGCGAAGTAGGTGGTGAACATGTAGAACGACAGCGCGGTCAGCGAGATGAAGGCCCCCAGGTTGCGGATCGCCCGGCCGTGGTTGCGCAGGGTTTCCTTGAGCGGCGAATGTTCATGCTCCTTGCCCTGGGCGATGGCTTCGCGGAACGCCGGAGTTTCTTCCATGCGCCAGCGCAGGTACAGGCCGACCAGCCCCAACGGTGCCGCGATCAGGAACGGGATGCGCCAGCCCCAGGCATTCATCGCTTCGGCCGACAGGCTGGCTTCCAGGCCATAGGCGATCACTGCCGCACAGGCAAACGCGGAAAAGGTCGAGACCGGTACGAAGCTGCCATAGAAGGCGCGCTTGTCGTTGGGCGCGTGCTCCATCAGGTAGGCGCAGGCCCCGGCATATTCGCCACCGGCAGAAAAGCCCTGCAGGCAGCGCGCCAGGGTCAGCAGTGCGGGGGCTGTCAGGCCGATGCTGGCGTAGGTCGGCAGCAGGCCGATCAGGGTCGTGGAGCCGGCCATCAGCAGGATGGTCAGCGACAGGATGCGCTTGCGCCCCAGGCGGTCACCCAGCGCGCCGAACACGATGCCGCCCAGCGGGCGCAGGGCGAAGGCTACGGCGAACACCGCAAAGGTCTTGAGCAAGGCCACGCTGGCGTCTTCGCCGGTGAAGAACTGGCTGGCGATCAGGGTAGCGAGAAAGCCGTAGACGGCGAAGTCGAACCATTCGACGAAATTGCCGATGGCCGAGGCGGCGATCACCCGGCGCAGTGTGGCGGGGGATACCTCGTGAGGTGTGGGCATGCGAGTGCTCTCCGGTTCCATTGGCAGGCATGATGAAAGTGGCGCGGTCGGGCCGCGCCATCATTGTTGTGCTTGCCAGTAGATAACCGGGCGCTGGAGGACGCTTTGTCGAGGGCGACCTCGGGATACCTGAATCAACCGCGAGTTGTTCGCTTTGCGCGGTCCGCTCCCACAGGAGCCAACGCAGGCCGGGGTGTTCATGCAAGACAAGCCATGCGCTCAGAAACGCATGTCCAGCGCCAGTTCGAAAGTGCGCGGCGGCCCCATGTAGTACTGGCTGTTGTAGGCCTGCTTGGCATACACCTCGTCGGTCAGGTTGCGTACCCGCCCGGTGAGTGAGGTGTGTTCATCCAGCCGGTAGCGGGCGAACGCGCCGAACAGGGTGTAGGCCGGGGCCTTGAGGCTGTTGGCATTGTCGGCATACACCGAGCCCACATAGCGCCCGTCTGCCCCCACCGACCACGCCGGGGTCAGGCTGTAGGTCAGCCACAGGTTGGCGATGTTGCCCGGTACGTTCACCGGTGCGTTGCCCTTGCGCGACACCGACACGCCATTGACCGCCTCGTTGAACTCGTCGTACTGCGCATCGACGTAGGCATAGTTGGCCTCGGCCAGCAGCTTTGGTGTCACCTGCAGCCGCCCGGACAGCTCGACACCGCGCGAGGTCTGCTGCCCGGCCTGGACCGTGAGGTTGGCGTCGTTGGCGTCGCGCACGGCGAAGTCCTTGCGCACGATCTGGTACAGCGCCAGCGTGGCCGCACCGCGCCCGTCGAGAAAGTCGAACTTGCTGCCCACTTCCCACTGCTCGCCCTTGGACAGGTCGAACAGCCCGACGTTGGAGTAGGTCGCTGCCGCCAGCGAGCCGGCCGGCAAGTCGGCGGAGGTACTGTACTGCGCATAGAGGCTGGCCGAGGGCGTCAGCGCATAGGTCAGGCCGATACGCCCGGAAAGCGGCTCCCAGCGCCGCTCGAAGAACGCCGGCGAGGTTGGCGTCACCGCGCCGTAGTTGGTCACTTGCATGTCCAGGTAGTCGTAGCGCAAGGCGGTCAGCAGGGCCAGGCGTTCGGTGAGTTGCAGGCGGTTTTCGGCAAACACTGCGCGGTTGGTCACCTCGTGACGGCGTTGCTTGGTCAGGCCGGCATTCACCCCGGGGATGTCGTCGAAGCTGCCGGGGTCGAAGTGCTCGGCATCGACCACGTCGCTCCAGCTGCTCGAGGTGGGGTAGAGGGTCTGGCGCATGCGCGAATACTCCAGCCCCAGTGACCACTGGCTGGCCAGGCCGAGCAGCTGGTTGTCGTGGCGCAGCTCGATGCGGTCGCCCAGCAGGTTCTGGTCATGGCGCTGCAGGTAAGGGCTGCTGCGGCGTACCTTGCCATCGTCGGTGTAGCTGTAGCGTTCGAGGTTGCGGTAGTCGCGCTGGGCGTTGTAGTGGTACAGCGTGTTCTGCACGCTGGTGCTGTCGCTGAGCTGGTAGTCGAGGATCGAGCGCAGCCAGCGTACCCGCTGCTCATAGCGCCCGTCGCCGACGTTGTAGTTTTCGAAGCGGCGGCTGTTGTCGATTTTCATCGTGCTGCGCCCGGGCAGGATCGGTGAGCCCCAATACGGGCTGTCTTCGCGATCTTCCTGGTACTCCACGGCCAGGGTATGGGTGAGGTTGGGGGCGAGGTCGCTGAGCAGCGAGAAGGCCAGGCTGTCGGTGTGCCGTTCGTTGCGGTCGATGTAGCCGTTGCCATGCCCACGGCTGAAGTCCAGGCGCATGAAGTGGCGGGCATCGGCGGGGTTGCTGGCCAGTGCCTGGTTGATGCCGAACGCCACTTCGCTGTCGTCGAAGCTGCCATAGCGGATACGGCCGTCGATGGTCTGTTGATCGCGGCTGGCCAACTTGGTGATGTAGTTGATCGAGCCGCCTACCGCGCCCGCACCATGCAGGAACGACGACGGCCCGCCGATCAGCTCGACGCGGTCGAGCACCCAGGCATCCACTGGCCGGGTGGCGCTGCTGTAGCCCAGGTTGATGCCGTTGTACAACTGGGTAACCTGGTTCTGGGTGAAGCCGCGGTAGGCGACGAAGCCGCCAAAGCCGGGGTTG
This sequence comes from Pseudomonas sp. 43(2021), assembly GCF_017490805.1. Taxonomy (NCBI): domain Bacteria; kingdom Pseudomonadati; phylum Pseudomonadota; class Gammaproteobacteria; order Pseudomonadales; family Pseudomonadaceae; genus Pseudomonas; species Pseudomonas sp. 43(2021). The sequence goes on along the minus strand of NZ_JAFGYJ010000032.1, from coordinate 397 downwards.
GCCGAAGCGTTGACGCCGGTCATGGCGTTGATCACGTCCTGGCTGTCCTTGGCGTCGCGCTCTTCGATCAGGCGGCGGTCCGAGACACTGACCGAGGCAGGCGTTTCTCGTGCGGTGAGGCCCAGGCGCGAGCCGGTACGGATCGGCTCGTCCAGTTGCACGCCGCTGGCGGCGTCGCGTTCACCGTCGATGGTGGTGGCGCTCAGTTCAACCGGGGCAGCGTCCGCCCAGGCAAGGCTGCAGGTGCCCATGAGGAGCACCAGGGAGGTATTGCGAAGCATGTTGGTGTGTCTTCCACGCAAAGGTCATGGCTGACCGCGAGCGCGCGCAATCAGGCGCGCCCGGCTGAGGTCAGGCGAAATGAAGTACGGCTGCGGGGAAAGAGGCGGGGGAGGCG
>NZ_JAFGYJ010000320.1:0-501 GCF_017490805.1 Pseudomonas sp. 43(2021) | reverse complement strand
ATCTTGCAGAAGCAGGCTCAGGAACGCAGTCTGGCCCGCGAACAGAACGAATCTGGCATTTAACTTAAGGAAGCACCGTGACCCTCATCTACGGCCACCGCGGCGCCAAGGGCGAAGCACAGGAAAACACCCTGAGCAGCTTTCAGGAATGCCTCAAGCACGGCGTGCGCCGCTGCGAACTGGATCTGCACCTGTCCAAGGACGGCGAGCTGATGGTCATCCATGACCCGACCCTCAAGCGCACCACCGACCGTCGCGGCAAAGTCGTCGAGCACACCGCCGCCGAACTGGTGACCTACGACGCACGCAAGGGCGGCCCGGGCTGGATCAAGCCGTGCCCGATTCCGACGCTGGAAGAGTTGTTCGAGCAATGTGATTTCGAGCACTGGCAGCTGGAAGTCAAAAGCGCATCACGCACCCGCGCGGCGACTATCGTGCTGGCGATTCGGGAAATGGCTCAGCGCCACGGCCTGCTCGACAAGGTGACGATCACTTCGAGTT
>NZ_JAFGYJ010000319.1:0-501 GCF_017490805.1 Pseudomonas sp. 43(2021) | reverse complement strand
ACGCCGTCCACCTCGGTGGTGGCCGGTGCCGGCGCCGGCAAATCGACCACGCTGGTGCTGCGCATTCTGTTGCTCAGCCATTATCTGGGTTTTGAGCTGGATTCGATGACCGTGGTGACCTTCACCCGCGAATCGCGTAAGGACTTCATCAACAAACTGATCGAAATCTTCACGCTGTGGGGGCAGCCGCTGAACCTCAAGCAGGCACGTGAGCTGGTCAGAACCTTCCACTCACGCATCCTGCCGATGGTGCGCAGCCTGCCGGGTTTCGAGCGTTTGCAGGCCTTCGAGAACCTCAGCGATCGCCCGCAAAGCGGCGCAGAGGAGGTCGACAGCAATCCGTTTGACCTGCGTATCAATGACGCACAGCGCCAGCAACTTAATGCTTGTTATCACCGGCTGTTCAACGACGATGAGCGTTTCCGCCAGTTGATCCAGCCGCTGTCCCGCGCGGGTTTGCAATTAAAGGAACTGGAACGCGACCACCCCGATGTGCAGAAG
>NZ_JAFGYJ010000318.1:0-502 GCF_017490805.1 Pseudomonas sp. 43(2021) | reverse complement strand
GCGCAGATCGCTTCCCACTGCTCGGGCCAGAAGGCCTTCAGGGATTTTTGCAGCCAGCGCGGGTGGGCCGTGCGCACTACCGGATCGCGTTCCAGTTCGGCGAAGATCGTCTCGCTTTCGCGCTGGGCATTGCGCAGCACCGCGTTGAGCAGACCTTTGGCCCAAGGCTTTTTCAGCTTGTCGGCACAACCGACGGTTTCGCCGATGGCGGCGTGGGCCGGCACGCGGGTGTAGAGCAGTTGATACAGACCGACCAGCAGCAACGCCTCGACATCAGCGTCGGCGGCTTTGAACGGCTTCTGCAGGAGTTTTTCCGCCAGTGCCGACAGGCGTGGCTGCCAGCGTGCGGTGCCGAAGGCCAGGTCCTGAGTGAAACCGCGATCGCGATCCTCGACCTTGTCCAGTTGCGTCGGCAGGGAGCTGTTCAGCGAGGCTTTGCCGCTGAGTACGGCAGCGAGTGCCTTGGCGGCGGCCAGACGCGGATTCATTGTGAGTCCACCGC
>NZ_JAFGYJ010000317.1:0-502 GCF_017490805.1 Pseudomonas sp. 43(2021) | reverse complement strand
TTGCAGTTCGTAGCTTTTCGAAGTTTCCGGTTTCAGGTCGGGATTGCTGAAATCCGGGTAGTACAGGTCGTTGAAGGTCGGCGCACGGAACCCTTCGCTGTAGCTCAGCAGCACGTCGTTGTCCGGGTTCAGCGGCAGGGTGAAAGTGCCGCTCCAGGTGTTTTGGCTGCCGAACTGCTGGTTGTCGTCGTGGCGCAGGCCGAACTCGGTGGAGAAACTGTCGGCCTGATAGCGATGCTGGATGAACGCGGCGCGATTCCAGCGGCTGTCCTCCTCAAACGCAGTGCTGCTGTTGACCCGGTCTTCGTACCAGTCGCCGCCGAGGATAAGGCTGTTGCGCGCGTCCAGCGTCAGGTCGTTCTGCCAGTTCACCGAGTCGCGATAGGTGTTGAACACCGTGCGCTCGTCGCTGAGCTTGTCGAAGGTCTTTTCGCGGTTTTCGCTGTGGCCGAATTCGATGCGGGTTTTCCAGGTTTCGTTGACCCGCGCATCGACATAACTG
>NZ_JAFGYJ010000316.1:0-502 GCF_017490805.1 Pseudomonas sp. 43(2021) | reverse complement strand
TCCCTGACGCGCCGTTCATCCAGCGTCCAGGCCAGATCAACGCCTGGGACAACGAAGACTTCGTCAAAGCGATCAAGGCCACCGGCCGCAAGCAACTGATCATCGCCGGTGTAGTGACCGACGTCTGCGTAGCTTTCCCGACCCTGTCGGCGATCGCTGAAGGCTTCGAAGTGTTCGTCGTCACCGACTCGTCGGGTACCTTCAACACCACCGTGCAACAAGCGGCGTGGGCGCGGATGTCCGCCGCCGGTGCACATCTGATGAACTGGTTCGCTGTGGCCTGCGAGCTGCAGGGCGACTGGCGCAACGACATGGAAGGCCTGGCGCATCTGCTGTCCGAGCGTCTGCCTAACTATCGCAACCTGATCAACAGCTACACCAAGTTCACTGCCAAGTAAGACAAAAAGATCGCAGCCTGTTGCAGGCTGCGATCTATTGCTTTCAACGCTTCTGCAACCACCCCAAAAAACCACCTTTTTTCACCGCCACCGGTTTGGCCATC
>NZ_JAFGYJ010000315.1:0-502 GCF_017490805.1 Pseudomonas sp. 43(2021) | reverse complement strand
GCTACAAAGGCGTGCTGAACATGGCCGGCGAAGATCGGCGGTTGGTGTTTCAGGGTGTGCTGAAACTCTATGGTTTCGACTGGGACACCGAATGGGCCGAGGGCGAGACGCGCGAGAGTGTGATCGTGTTTATTGCCGATGATTTGCCGGAAGAGAAAATTCGGGCGGGGTTTGCCAGGGTTGCAGCGCAACAAGCCTGATAATTTCAACAGCTCAAAAGGCCTCTTCGCGAGCAGGCTCGCTCCCACAGTAGAACGCATTCTGTCAGGAGGAATGCAATCCACTGTGGGAGCGAGCCTGCTCGCGAAGGCGGTCTAACCGACAGCACAATGCTCAAGGTCTGGACCGAGCAGTTTCTGCTCAAGATGATCCAGATGCCGATCCATCAACATGCCGGCTTTGGAAACATCACCTCGCTCCACAACCTCAACCAACGCCAAATGCTCCTGCCATGCGCAACAGCTTTGCGTCGAAAAATGACTCCGCGCAATTGCCAGCGACG
>NZ_JAFGYJ010000314.1:0-502 GCF_017490805.1 Pseudomonas sp. 43(2021) | reverse complement strand
ATACAGGCCGACGCAGAGCAACAGGGTGAACAGCCCGGGAATCACACCGTTGGTGATCACCCGCCAGAACACCCGGTACTTGCCCGGAACAAAGCGTTCGGGCAATTCAATGACGAGAATGCCGGCGGCCGGATCCTGCGGGAACGGTACCCGCAGCCAGGGTCGGCCCTTCTTGTGGATCGGCCAGTCGAGGCCGCGCAAAAAGGTCAGGTGCTGCACCTCTGCCGCGTTCAAAGGCTGGCTGCTCAGCGACTGCAAATCAGCGCCGATCACCCCGACCCAACTGGCCTCGCGCAATTCCATGCTCTGCAACCAGTCATCGACGCCATTGCGCCCGCCGCGCTGCCACGCTTGTTCGGCTTGTGCGGCATAACGGCTGAGCGTGCTGCGCGCGTCACTGGAGAGAAACTGATTGCGCTCCTCCATATAACGGCCCCATGACCAGCTCAGCCAGATCATCAGCAGACAGAACGCCACCAGCAGGCACGCCAGTTTCCAGAAC
>NZ_JAFGYJ010000313.1:0-503 GCF_017490805.1 Pseudomonas sp. 43(2021) | reverse complement strand
CAATGCTGCTGTGGCGCAAGCGGACGTCGCGCGCAACGCCTCGGGCTACGCGGTTTTGCTGGCGGACGCTGATGGCGTGGTGGTGGAAACCCTCGCCGAGCCGGGGCAAGTCGTCAGCCCGGGACAACCGGTGGTGCGACTGGCGCGGGCCGGTCAGCGGGAGGCCATCGTCCATCTGCCCGAGACCTTGCGCCCCGCGCCGGGCTCAACCGCTCAGGCAAAACTGTATGGCGATACGTCGGCTGCCGTCAGCGCAAAACTCCGTCTGCTTTCCGATTCGGCCGACAGTACCACTCGTACGTTTGAGGCGCGCTATGTGCTCGAAGGCAGTTTGGCCAATGCGCCAATCGGCTCGACGGTCACCGTCGAAATTGCTCAGGGTTCTTCGCCAGATCAGGCGCTCAAGGTGCCCGTCGCGGCGATCTACGACCCGGGCAAAGGCCCCGGCGTGTGGGTCATCGCCGGCACACCGGCGACAGTGAGCTGGCGCCCGGTCGAGGTCC
>NZ_JAFGYJ010000312.1:0-503 GCF_017490805.1 Pseudomonas sp. 43(2021) | reverse complement strand
CCCTTGAGCACTTGCGTGGGCAGGGCCGAGGTGAACTTGAAGTTCTCTGCCGAGCGCCCCGGGACGAACGCGGTGAGGGTGCCGAAATGGTGATCGCCGATGTAGAACACGAAGGTCGCGGTGCGGTTGATCGACTTCGAACTGATGATCCGCCCGCCGGAGCCGATCGCCGCAATACGGTTGTCGCCGGTGCCGGTCTTGCCGCCCATGGCCAGCGGCGTGCCGTCGGGCAATTTGAAACTGCCGGACAGCCGTTTGGCGGTACCGGCATCGACCACTTGCGACAACGCCTCGCGCATGGCCCGGGCCACTTCCACCGGCATCACGCGTTTACCCACGTGCGGGTCGTTGACCAGTCGGGTTTCGTACGGCGTATCGGCGGCGAAATGCAGGCTGTCGATGCGCAACGTCGGCATGCGCACGCCGTCATTGAGAATGGTGCCGATCAGCTCGGCGAGCGCGGCGGGACGGTCGCCGGAACTGCCGATGGCGGTGGCCAGTGA
>NZ_JAFGYJ010000311.1:0-503 GCF_017490805.1 Pseudomonas sp. 43(2021) | reverse complement strand
CCCGTGATCTCACCGTCGTTTCCAACAACTGCGGCGTTGATGGTTTCGGCCTTGGCGTGCTGCTCACCGACCGCCAGATCAGCAAAGTCATCGCTTCCTACGTCGGCGAGAACAAGTTGTTTGAAGAGCAACTGCTCAAGGGCGAGATCGAAGTCATCCTTACCCCGCAAGGCACCCTCGCCGAAAAAATGCGCGCGGGCGGCGCCGGCATTCCGGCGTTCTTCACCGCCACTGGCGTTGGCACCCCGGTTGCTGAAGGCAAGGAAGTGCGTGAGTTCAAGGGGCGCAAATACCTGATGGAAGAGTCCATCACCGGCGACTTCGCCATCGTCAAAGGCTGGAAGGCCGACCATTTCGGTAACGTCGTTTACCGTCACACCGCGCAGAATTTCAACCCGCTGGCCGCGACCGCCGGCAAGATCACCGTGGTCGAAGTCGAGGAAATCGTCGAGCCCGGCGAACTCGACCCGACGCAGATCCACACCCCGGGCATCTACGTCGAC
>NZ_JAFGYJ010000031.1:0-59202 GCF_017490805.1 Pseudomonas sp. 43(2021) | reverse complement strand
CGATGCCTTCGGACGGCAGCACGCGACGGATGTCGGCGACCATGCGCTGCGGGTAGACCGGGAAGCGGTTGTCGTCGGCACCTTCGGCGATCTGTGCTTCGTTGGCTTCACGGATGGCCATCAGGCGGGTGAAGTCCCAGTGCGAAGTGTCGTTCAGCGCTTCGCTGATCTGCCACACGGCGTTGGCGATGTCGCCGATCACTTCCACCTGCGGGAAGTACACGGCATCGACTTCGGCGGAGCGGAAGTTGATGTGGATGACCTCGGTGCCGCCACGGACCATGAAGAACGGTGGCTTCTCGATCACGTCGTGACCGATGTTGACGATCAGGTCGGCAGCTTCGACGGCGCGGTGCACGAAGTCACCCGACGACAGCGCGGCGTTGCCCAGGAAGCGTGGGTGACGCTCGTCGACCACACCTTTACCCATCTGGGTGGTGATGAACGGGATGCCGGTCTTGTCGATCAGTTGCTTGAGGACCTTGGCGGTCATCTTGCGGTTGGCGCCGGCGCCGATCACCAGGATCGGGTTACGGGCGTTTTTCAGCTTTTGCACGGCAGCGTCGATCGCCACGTGCTCGGCCAGCGGACGGCGGTGCAGGCTTGGCGGGATTGGCAGTGCGTCGGTCTGCTCGGCAGCGATGTCTTCCGGCAGCTCCAGGTGCACGGCGCCCGGCTTTTCTTCTTCAGCCAGGCGGAAGGCTTCGCGCATACGGGCCGGGATGTTGTCGGCCGAGGCAAACTGGTGGGTGTACTTGGTGATGGGGTCCATCATGCCGCACACGTCGATGATCTGGAAGCGGCCCTGCTTGGACTTCTTGATCGGCTTCTGGCCGGTGATCATCATCATCGGCATGCCGCCCAGGTAGGCGTAGGCGCTGGCGGTGACCAGGTTGGTGGCGCCAGGGCCGAGGGTAGACAGGCTGACGCCGGTCTTGCCGGTCAGGCGACCATAGGTAGCAGCCATGAAACCTGCGGACTGCTCGTGACGGGTAAGTACCAGCTTGATCTTCGACTTGCGCAGGGATTCGAGCAGGTCGAGGTTTTCCTCACCGGGAATGCCGAACACATACTCGACACCTTCGTTTTCCAGGCATTGCACAACGACATCGGCGGCCTTGGCCATTTGGGGTACTACCTCAAAATCTTTGTGGGATTGCAGATTTATTAAGCTGCGTGACTGAGATGTTGCAGGATGTCTCAGTGGCGCGCATCGTAGGCCCTCTGGTTAATAATAATAAATATATTGTTATGATGCGTGGCATCACAGTTTGTTATGAACGGTAACCCCCCTCAATGAACCTCAAGGCATTGCGCTGCTGCGTCGAGATCGTACGCCAAGGCAGCTTCACCAAAGCCGCGCAGCACCTGCATATCGCCCAGCCGGCACTGAGCATGGCCGTTACCCGCCTTGAAGAAGAACTGGGCGTGACCCTGTTCAACCGCACCACGCGCAAAGTCATCCTGACGGCCGAGGGCGAACGGTTCCTGCCACGTATCGAATCGGCCCTGCGCGAAATGGATGTGGCCCGGCAGGAACTGCGCGACATGGCCGACCTGAAACGCGGCGAAGTACGCCTGGGTATCCCGCCGATGTTCGGCCTGCACTATGTGCCCGGGTTGATGAACGCCTTCCGCAAGCTGTACCCGGGCATAGCCATGACCGTGTTCGAAGGCAGCGCCGAGGACATTGGCCATCGCCTGGAACAACGGGAAATCGACCTGGCACTGCTAGAGTCCAGGCGCGTGCCGCCCGACAAGGAATCGATCCTGCTGGGCAGCGACGAGATGCTGGCGTGCATGCACCCTGACCATCCCTATGCCGGCAAGGCCTTCCTTACAGCCGAAGACCTGCGCAATACCGACATGGTGGTGTTCGACCGCACCTTCGTGCAGCGCCACCTGCTGGACGCGTTCTTCGCCGAACATGGCATCACTTACCAGGTGGCGCTGCAAAGCAACTTCGTATCGCTGGTGGTGCAGGCCGCGCTGGACAACATGGGCGTGGCGACCCTGCTGCGCTCGGTGCAACAGCGCACGCCGGGCATCGTCGGCGTACCGTTCCGCCCGGCGCAGCTGATGAGCTTCAGGCTGTGCTGGCGCTCGGGGGAATACCTGTCGCTGGCCAGCAAGCGCTTCATCGACTTTGCCGCGCAGACCCATTACCTGGAGCGTTGAAGCCAGCCCGTTGCGGCCTTTTCGCCGGCATGCCCGCTCCCAAAGGAAATCTGCGCGATACCTGTAGGAGCGGGCGTGCCCGCGAACACCGGCGCAGCCGGTGCCATCCACCGCGCAGGGTTCTTCGCGGGCATGCCCGCTCCCACATGTGCTCCCGACAGACGTACGAGGAAGCCAGCCACCTTCCTCGACGTCGCCGTCACGGATTGACTATGATCCCGCCTTGAACGTTTCAGCATGTTTCAACAAGGATCCAGATGTCAGTTCAGGAATTACCCCCCCTCCCTAGCAAAACCACCGTCGCAAAGATGGAAGCCGCCATGGCGCTGGGCAGCTTTGCGATCGGCACTGGCGAGTTCGCCATCATGGGCCTGATGCCCGACATCGCCAGTAACCTGCAATTGAGCGAGCCCCAGGTGGGCCATGCCATCAGCGCCTATGCGCTGGGGGTGATGGTCGGCGCCCCGACTCTGGCGATCATCGGTGCCAAGCTGTTGCGCAAGCACATGCTGCTGTTGCTGATGGCGCTGTATGCCCTTGGCAACCTGGCTACCGCCTTCGCCCCCTCGTTCGGTGGCCTGGTCGCCTTCCGCTTCATCAGCGGCCTGCCCCATGGCGCCTACTTCGGCATTGCGGCGGTGGTGGCGTCGAGCATGGTGGCCAAAGACCAGCGGGCGGGGGCCGTGGCCCGGGTGATGATGGGCCTGACCTTGGCCATGTTGCTCGGCAACCCGGTCGCCACCTTGCTGGGCCAGTATTTCGGCTGGCGCTCGGCGTTCGTATTGGTCGGCGCGATAGCCCTGTGCACCATAGCCCTGGTCTGGCGCTTCGTGCCCCAGCGCCACGATGAAACGCGCAGCGACCCGCGCAAGGAACTGCAAGCCTTCACCCTGCCGCAAGTGTGGATGGCGCTGGGCATCGCCTCGATCGGCTTTGCCGGCATGTTCTGTGTGTTCAGCTACCTGGCGCCGACGATGTTGCAGGTAACCCAGGTGTCGCCGCAGTGGATTCCGTTCGGCCTGGCAGCGTTCGGCGTGGGCGGCATCGTCGGCAACATCGCCGGCGGCAAACTGTTCGACCGCCTGCAGTTCCGCGCCGTGGGGCTGGTGCTGGTGTGGTCGATTGCCGTGCTGCTGTTCTTCAGCGTTGCCGCGCAGGCGCTGTGGAGCCTGCTGCTGGGCATTGGCCTGGTGGGGACCATGATTGCCCTGGCGGCACCGTTGCAGATCCGCCTGATGGACATTGCCCATGAAGCGCCAAGCCTGGCAGCGGCGTCGAACCATGCGGCGTTCAACCTGGCCAATGCGCTGGGGCCGTGGCTGGGTGGCATGGCGATTACCGCGGGCATGGGCTGGACCAGCACCGGCTACATCGGCGCAGCGACGGCGCTGGTCGGGCTGGGGATCTACCTGGTAGCACGGCGGATGAAGGGCGGGCACTGAAACGGGGCTGCCATGCAGCCCATAAGTCATTGAATTAGCGAGGCCCCTATGGGAGCGGCTTTAGCCGCGAACACCGGCGCAGCCGGTGCCATGCACCGCGTTGGATGCTTCGCGGCTAAAGCCGCTCCCACAGGGTACGAGGATCGCTTGCGAATTCAGTTATCTGTGCGACAGCGCGGCCCAAAGGGCTGGGCAATCTCCCACAGAGACCGCACAATGCTTTAAATTTGTGCGGTCCCTGTGCGGCCCCTGATTCAACGATCAACGCGGCAGGCTGACCCTTGCCACCTCGGCAAAATAGCGGGCCCCGGTCGCCAGGATCGCATCGTTGAAATCATACGAAGCGTTATGCAACGGCGTAGCCCCCGCCTCGCCCTCGGTACCATTGCCGATGAACACGAAGTTGCCCGGCACCTGCTGCAGGAACGCACCGAAGTCCTCGGAAATCATCATCGGCATCACTTCGGCATTCACCGCCTGCGCCCCCACCACATTGCGCGCCGCCGTCACGGCAATTTCCGTGTTAGCCGCCCAGTTCACCGTCGGCGCAAACTCGTGGCTGTACTCGAACCGGCAGGTTGCACCGTGCAAGTGGCAGATACCCTCGCTGATCTCGCGCATGCGCTTCTCCAGCAAGCGTTGTACCTCGGGGCTGTAACTGCGGGTGTCGCCCTTGATCGTGACATGGGTAGGTATCGCATTGCGGATGCCATCAGTAATGAACTCGGTGCAGGAAACCACTGCTGAAAGGCTCGGGTCGACATTGCGCGCGACAATGGTCTGCAAGGCCAGCACGATCTCGGCACCGATCACCATCGGGTCGATGCCCATGTGCGGCCGTGCGGCATGGGTACCCTTGCCCTGGATGTGGATGACGAAGTTGTCCTCGCTGGCCATGATCCCGCCAGCCCGCGTGGCAATATGGCCAGCCGGCATGCCCGGCATGTTGTGCGCGCCATACAGGGCATCGACCGGGAAGCGCTCGAACAAGCCATCGGCCATCATCGCCTTGGCCCCGCGTCCATGCTCCTCGGCCGGCTGGAACAGGAAACGCACGGTACCGTTGAACTTGCGCTCGCGGCACAGCAGGTCTGCGGCCCCCAGTACCATCGCCATGTGCCCGTCATGGCCGCAGGCGTGCATCTTGCCGTGGTTGCAGGACGCATGGGGCCGTTCATGCGCCTGTTCGGTGATGTTCAGGGCATCCATGTCGGCACGCAGGCCGATCACGCCCGGGCCGTCACCGACAGTGAGGCTGGCAACCAGGCCAGTGCCACCGATGCCTCGGTGCACCTCCAGGCCAAAGCTGGCCAGGATGCTGGCGACCTGTTCGGCAGTGTCGAACTCTTCGAAGCCGGTTTCCGGGTGGCGGTGAAACGCGTGCCGCCAGTGCTTGAGGCGCTGTTCGAATGCAGGGTCATTGCTCATGCTTGAAGTTCCTGTTGCTGGGCCAACGTCGGGCGTTGACCGGAAGGGCCGGTATAACCTGGCCCTCAAGGGGTGGATCAGGTGCGTACCCAGGTTTGCTGGCGTGCCAGTACCGAGCTGGCCGACTCGCCCAGCAGATCGGCGTAGACGCCAGGGGCGGTGGCGCCTTCGGTACTGATGAAGAGGATGCGGGCGTTGCCGTCGAGACCCAGGTCGGCAGCTGCGCCAGCATCCGTTACCAGGTGGGCAAGCCCGGCCAGGCCGGCGACGCTGGACTCACCCGCCACCAGTGGAATGTCGCGAGCGCTGCCAGCCGCCAGGCGGCGCATGGCGGCAACAGCCTGGTCATCGGTGATGGTCATGAAGTAATCGACGCTCGGCTCAAGGAATCGCCAGGCCAATGGCGATGTCTCGCCGCACGCCAGGCCCGCCATTACCGAGTCCACCGAACCGGTCGCCCTGGCCGGTTTGCCGAGCAAGGCACTCTGGTACAGGCAGTCCGCCTGCTCCGGCTCGACCATGACCATCAATGGGCGTTGTGCGCCGTAGTGCTCCCACAGGTAGCTGACGATGCCAGCCGCCAGGCCACCCACCCCGCCCTGCAGGAACACGTGGGTGAAAGGCGGCTGGCCGGCAGTGGCTTCGATGATTTCTGCGGCGATGGTGCCGTAGCCCTGCATCACATCACGCGGGATCACTTCGTAGCCCTCATAAGAGGTATCGGAAACCACGGTCCAGCCGTTGCTGGCCGCCAGCTCCGCAGCGTGCTGGACCGACTCGTCGTAATTGCCGGCAATGCGCACGATCCGCGCGCCGTAGGCGGCAATCGCCTGCTCGCGCTCTATGCTGACGTTGGCATGCAGCACGATCACGCAGTGGCAGCCGATGCTTTGCGCGGCAGCCGCCAGGCCCTTGCCATGGTTGCCATCGGTGGCGCTGACCACGGTGAAGGGGGCCAGCAGGTTCGCGTACTGGCCTGCCAGCAAGCCGCGCGGGTCGAACTGCTGCGCGGGGAAGGTACGCAGGATCAGCCGGACCAGGGCAATCGGCGCGCCCAGCGCCTTGAAACTGCCCAGTTCCGAACGCACCGATTCGTCCTTCACCGTCAGCTGGGCAACGCCCAGCTCCGCGGCCAGGTCAGGCAGGCTGTACAGCGGCGTAGCACCTGCATTCAAGCGCGCCCAGCCGGCCAGCCACTGGCGGCTTTCTTCAGCCTTGGCGATGCTCATCACCTCCTGCAACGCTTGCGGGTAAGGCTGGCGGACAGCCTTGGGGTTGGAAACAAACATGCGGCACTCCTTTATACAGGCAACAGGAAGCCCATGCCGCTGAAACCAGGCTTCAGCGGGCGGGGCATTACAGTGGGGATCAGGCGTGGGTCAGGCGACGGCTGACGACATCCAGCAGCACCTGGGCGCCCTGAATCAGTTGTTCGTCATCGGTATGCTCGCGCGGGTTGTGGCTGATGCCGCCCTGGCTGGGCACGAAGATCATCGCGGCGGGGGCAATGCGGGCGATCATTTGCGCGTCGTGGCCGGCGCCAGAGGTCATGCGCCGATGGCTGAAACCGAAACGCCGGGCCGAGGCTTCGATGGCATCGGCCAGCCCTGCGTCGAAGATCACCGGCTCGAAACGCACCAGGCGCTCGGTGGTAATGGTGACCCCTTCACGCTCGGCGAGCGCCTCCAGGTATTGGCTCAGGCGGTTTTCGGCGTAAGCCAGGCAGGTTTCGTCGGGGTCGCGCAGGTCAACGGTGAAGGTGGCCTTGCGCGGGATGACATTGATCACGTTCGGCTCGAACTGCATGCAGCCGACCGTGGCCAGGGTCGTGCCGGAATCCACGGCCATGGCGCGCAACTCGGCGACGATGGCACTGGCGACGAAGCCTGCATCATGGCGCAAGTGGGTCGGCGTGGTGCCGGCATGGTTGGCGTGTCCCTTCACCTCTACATGCTGCCAGGAAATGCCCTGCAGGTTCTCGACCACGCCGATCAGGGTGTTTTCGGCTTCGAGGACCGGCCCCTGCTCGATATGCAGTTCGAGGTATTCGTGTGGCACGATGGCGCCAGGCTCCAGCGTGCCGGCATAGCCGATGCGCGCCAGTTCATCGCCAAGGCGCGTACCGTCGGTGCCAAGGGTATCCAGTGCCTGTTGCAAAGGCAGGCCGCCGGCGTAAACCAGTGAGCCCATCATGTCGGGCTGGTAGCGCACACCCTCTTCATTGGTGAACGCGCCGACGGTGATCGAACGCTCAGGCAAGCGCCCGGCCTCACGGTACGCCCGAACCACCGCCAATCCGGCCAGCACGCCATAGCAGCCATCCAGGGCTCCGGCGTTGGTGACAGTGTCGATGTGCGAACCGATCATCAGCGGGCTTTGCTCGCCGCTGTCAGCGGCTGCGCGTAACGTACCGAAAATGTTGCCGATGCGGTCGACCTGCACGTCGAGGTCAAGCTCGCGCATCCAGCCGACCAGCAGGTCGCGCCCGGCCTTGTCGGCATCGCTCAGGGCGATCCGGGTGCGCCCGCCATGCGTGGCGTCAACACCTACCTGGCCGAGTGCACGGATCTGCTGCAGCAGCAAAGCGCCGTTCAGTTGCAGTGGGGTACTCGCATTCATCAACCGTTTCTCCATGGGTGAAAAGCCTTGGCTCTACACCGCCGTTCTTGTTCACGGGAAATTCTATTCGCTCGCCGCGTATGAAAATCTTGATTTTTGGCCAATTCATGCACTTTTATTACGCACTTTCGGCATTTACCGCTGTTCGCCTACGGAGCCCCTCCCATGCCCCTCGATCACTTCGACCTGGCCCTGCTCGATGCCGTGCAGCGCGACGCCGGCACTTCACAGCTGGACCTCGGTGCGCAGGTCAACCTGTCCTCGGCGGCGGTCAACCGGCGCCTGAAGAAGCTGGCGGCCGACGGCGTGATCCGCGGCACGGTGGCACAGGTGAACCCGGAGCAGCTGGGGTACACGCTGACCGTGATCACCGAGGTTGAAGTGGAGAACGAGCGCCTGGACCTGCTGGACGAGATGAAACGCGCCTTCCTCGCCTGCCCGCAGGTGCAACAGTGCTACTACGTGGCCGGGGAATGCGATTTCGTGCTGATCATGCTGGTGCGGCACATGGAGCAGTACACCCAGCTGACCCGTGAGCTGTTCTTCGAGAACAACAACGTCAAGCGCTTCAAGACACTGGTGTCGATGAGCAATGTGAAGACTGGCCTGTTCGTGCCGACCCTCACGGATTGAAGCCTTTACTGCGAGCCGCTGTAAGAGCGCGCAAGTTGACAGTCAACTTGTCCAGGCTGGCCAGCCCCGAGGAAATGATTACAATGCGCGCCCCGACCTGAAATATGTTTTTCTCATGAAATCACTGCTTTACGCCGTATCCTTACTATTTTCCTTCACCCTCCCCGCCCTGGCCAACCCGCCGGCGACCTTCACCGAGGCCAAGGTAGTGGCCAAGCAGAAGGTGTACATGGACCAGGCCAGTAGTGCCATGGGCGACCTGTACTGTGGCTGCAAATGGACCTGGGTGGGCAAGTCCGGCGGGCGTATCGATGCCGCCTCGTGTGGCTACCAGACCCGCAAGCAGCAGAACCGAGCAGAGCGCACCGAATGGGAGCACATCGTGCCGGCCTATACCTTTGGCAACCAGCGCCAGTGCTGGAAGAACGGTGGCCGCGAGCATTGCGTGGATGACGACCCGGTGTTCCGCGCCATGGAGGCCGACCTGTTCAACCTGTACCCGGCAGTAGGCGAGGTCAACGGCGACCGCAGCAATTTCAACTACGGCATGGTTGCTGGCAATGCAGGGCAATACGGGCAGTGCAGCACCAAGGTCGACTTCGTGCAGCGTGCTGCCGAACCCCGTGACGAAGTGAAAGGCCTGGTCGCCCGCACCACCTTCTATATGTACGACCGCTACAAGCTGAGCATGTCGCGCCAACAGCAACAGTTGCTGATGGCCTGGGACAAACAGCACCCGGTGTCGGCCTGGGAAAAAGAGCGTGACCGGCGCATTGCCGCGATCATGGGGCATGCCAACCCCTTCGTGACCGGGGAACGCAAATGGACCGCCAACTACAAGCCGGTCGGCAGTGGCGTGGTGCAAGCAGTGCCGGCGAAGGCTGCCAAGCCAGAGGCCAAGCCGAGCCTGGCCAGTGCCGAGTCGGTAGGAGCGGTGCTTGGCAACCGCAACAGCCACGTCTATCACCTCTCCGTCGGCTGCCCGGGCTATACCCAGGTTACCGCGAAGAACCAGGTCACCTTCGCCACAGAGGGTGAGGCGCAGGCAGCGGGGTATCGCAAGGCGGGCAACTGCCGCTGATCGGCCCCCTTGCAATCGATCGGGCTGCACAGCAGCCTGATCGAATGACCATCCGTCGCCCAGACGGCACCCCACTCCCCGCCCCCAGCCCAACGAATGACAGATCATCCGCAAAGGAGACGTTCCATGATCCGCATTCGCCCACTCTCGCTGTGCCTTGCCCTTGCCCTGGCCGCCGCCACTGGCACCAGCCTGGCCGCCACCGACACCCATACCGACAGCCACCCGCAAACCGACCAGTCCGGTGGCAAGACTGCCGGTGAAGGTAGCAGCGTCAACAGCCCTGGCAGCAGCAAAGGCAACGACAGCAGCGATACCGGCAGCAACAGCGATGCCGCCGACGGCGCCGCTGGCGGCTCCAACAGCACCGGCGAAGCCACCGGTTCCGGCGCCGGGCGCACCGGCGGCACCGCCGAGGACCAGGACAGCCATTGAGGCCAGCCTGGGCTACACTGCGCCCGAACGCCCTGCCGAGGATTCACCATGAACCTCAAACCCTGGCTGCTTGCCGCCCTGCTGCCGTGCAGCACCCTGGCCGTCGCTGGCGGCCAGGGTGCGCTGTCGATCAGTTCGTCGTCGTTCACCGATGGTGGCGTGATCGCCCTGCAGCAGGTTGGCCCGGACCCGGCCTGCGGCGCTGGCGAAGAGCGCACCCCGCAACTGAGCTGGGACAACCTCCCCGCAGGCACCCGGTCGCTGGCCCTGATCATGTTCGACCCGGACGGCGGCAAGGGTATTGGCGTGGTCCACTGGATCGCCTACAACATTGACCCGGCCCAGGATGGGCTGAAGGAAGGCATCGCCGGGCTGACCGGGCCAGGCGTGACCGTGGGTCGCAACTCGCGGGGCACGCTCAGCTACCGAGGCCCCTGCCCACCCGCCGGTGACAACCCGCACCACTACGCACTGACGCTGATCGCCACCGACCTGCCATTGGGCACCCTGCCCGAGGGCCTGGACCGCAGTGGCCTGCTGCAACTGCTGCAAGGCCACGCGCTAGGGGCGCAGAGCCTGGTCGGGCGCTATGGCCATTGAACCATCCAGTACAAAAACAAATGATCGCCCCCATAGCATTTATCCATTGAATGGCCCGACCGAACTGAAGTAAGCTCGGGCTCATTCACTGGAGAGCAACATGCCAAAACACACCCGCAACCACGCCAACCACACCGGTCGCACCCTGCGTCCTGTGCTGGCCGTTGCCGGCTGCGTGGCACCTGCCAGCTATTACTTCGGGTATTGGTTTAGCCACTAGGCGCCGATACCCACACGGCGCCCACCTTCGAGGGGCCGCCGAACATGAGAATACTCAAACCCCCGGTCGGCTTCCCGACCGGGGGTTTTGCTTTTCAGGCCTTTGAACAACACCGATTCACATTGAGGACAGATTCATGAACTACGCCACCTATTACTACGCAAACACCTACGCCTGGCGATTTAGCCAATCCCGTTCGGGCCAGCCTGCCGCCTCCGTTCGGTCTTCCACAGGTGGCAATGCAGCAGCCAATACGAATTCAACGATCTGTCGAACACCTCGATAGGGCCGACCACGCGGGCCAGAACCCGCCGTCCGCCCAGGGAAAAAACGCCATGCAAGCTTCCAGCCTCGCCCTGACCCAGCCGCAAGCCGCCAACACCACCGTCACCCAGCGCCTGCCCAGCCCGCACCTGCTCAAGCAGCAAATGCCGCTGTCCAGCGAACTTACCCAGCAAGTCCATGCCCACCGCCAGGCCATCCGCGACATCCTCGAAGGCCGCGACCAGCGCCTGCTGGTAATCGTTGGCCCGTGCTCGATCCACGACCCGCGCTCGGCCCTGGAATACGCCGACCGCCTGGCCGCCCTCAGCCGCGAAGTCGACGACAAGCTGCTGCTGGTGATGCGCGCCTACGTCGAAAAGCCCCGCACCACGGTCGGCTGGAAAGGCCTGGCCTACGACCCGCACCTCGATGGCAGCGACGACATGCACGCCGGCATCGCCCTGTCCCGCGGGCTGATGCTGAACATGATCGAGCGCGGCCTGCCGGTCGCCACCGAACTGCTGCAGCCCATGGCCGCCGGCTACTTCGATGACCTGCTGGCCTGGGCCGCGATTGGCGCACGCACCACCGAATCGCAGATCCACCGCGAAATGGTCAGTGGCCTGGAGCTGCCGGTCGGTTTCAAGAACGGCACCGACGGCGGCATCGCCATCGCCAGCGACGCCATGCGCAGCGCCGCCCACCCGCACCGCCACTTCGGCATGGATGCGCAGGGTTACCCGGCCATCATCGAAACCCTGGGCAACCCGGACACCCACCTGGTGCTGCGCGGCGGCCACAAAGGCCCGAACTTTGACGCCAACAGCATCGCCATGGCCCGCCAGGCACTGGCCAAGGCCGGGCTGCAAGCGCGGATCATGGTCGATTGCAGCCACGCCAACAGCGGCAAGGACCCGGCGCGTCAGCCGGCGGTATTCAACGATGTGCTGGAGCAGCGCATGGCCGGTGACCGCTCGATCGTTGGCGTGATGATCGAAGGGCACCTGTTCGACGGCTGCCAGGCGCTGGGCAAGGGCGCGCTGAAATACGGCGTGTCGATCACCGATGGTTGCCTGGGCTGGGCCTCGACCGAAACCCTGTTGCGTGAGGCGGCACAAAAACTGTAGGCAGCGGGTTGCAAGCCTGGCGAGACATACCCCGGACAAGTGCGCTAGGCTTGCCTTTTTACCCCAAGGAGCAGTACCCATGGCCCGTGCAACCGCCCGCCACATCCTGGTCAGCAGCGAAGACAAGTGCAAAGAACTGAAAGCCCAGATCGAAGCAGGCGCCGACTTCGCTGAAATTGCCAAAGCCAACTCCACCTGCCCGTCCAGCCGCCAGGGCGGTGACCTGGGCTCGTTCGGCCCGGGCCAGATGGTCAAGGAGTTCGACACCGTGGTGTTCAGCGCCCCGATCAACACCGTGCAAGGCCCGGTGAGGACCCAGTTCGGCTACCACTTGCTGGAAGTGACCAGCCGCCAGGACTGATTCACCTGTTCAGGTGATGAGATCCCCTGTGGGAGCGGGTGTACCCGCGAATGCGTCAGCCCAGACGATGAGGCTGCATGCTCGGACGCATTCGCGGGCACGTCGCAGCGGCGCACCGCCGCTCCCACAGAGATTGTGGTGCCTGTTCCTGCTTTGCTTGGCTGTCAACGCCCACGCCGCCCCCACCCACGCCCTCACCGTCTACGGCGAAGCACCCCGCTACCACGCCGGCTTCCAGCATTTCGACTACGTCAACCCAAACGCCCCCAAAGGTGGCATCCTGCGCCGTTCGGCCATCGAGATCGGCCAGTTCGACCATATCCTGCCGTACATCGACAAAGGCATCGGCGTCAGCGAGGTCGATGGCCTGCTGTATGCGCCACTGGCCGTGCGCTCGTTCGATGAGCCCTACACCGTCTACGGCCTGATCGCCCGGCGCATGGAGCGCGGCCCGGACGATGCCTGGCTGCGTTTCGAGATCGACCCGCGCGCCACCTTCGCCGATGGCAAGCCGGTGCGCGCCGAGGACGTACGCTTTACCTTCGAGCTGCTGATGAGCAAGGGCAGCCTCAAGTACCGCACCCAGTTCGCCGATGTTGCCGCCGTCATTGTGGAAAGCCCGCACAGCGTGCGCTTCGACTTCAAGCCCGACCACGGCCGCACCCTGCCACTGGACCTCGCCGGCCTGCCGGTACTGCCCGAACACGACTGGCAGCAGCGCGATTTCGCCAACGGTGCCGGCTTCGACAAGCCGGTCGGCAGCGGGCCGTACCGTATCGGGCACATCGACAATGGCCGCAGCATCACCTTCGAGCGCGACCCCGGCTGGTGGGCGCGCGACCTTCCGGTCAGCCGTGGGCGCTACAATTTCGCCAAACTGCGCATCGAGTACTTCGGCGATACCGAAGTGGCGCGGCAAGTGCTCAAGGGCGGTGGCTACGACTACAACCGCGAATTCTCTGCCACCGCCTACACCCTGGGCTACAACGGCGCGCAACTGGAGGACGGCCGCCTGCAGCGCGCCCACCTGGGCCCGGCCAAGCCGCAGGTGGCCCAGGGCTTTGTGTTCAACCTCGACCAGCCGCAGTTCAAGGACCGTCGCGTGCGCCAGGCGCTGGGCATGCTGTGGGACTACGAGTGGAGCAACCGGCAGATGATGCGCAACATGTACATCCGCCAGCAGAGCGTGTTCTCCAATACCCCACTGGCCGCCCGCAAACTGCCGGATGCAGGCGAGTTGAAACTGCTCGAACCGTTGCGCGGCAAGGTACCGGACGAAGTCTTCAGCACCGTGTTCACCGCCCCGGTCACCGATGGATCAGGGATCATCCGCAAGCAGCAGCTGCAGGCACTGGCGCTGCTCGAGCAAGCCGGCTGGCGCCCCGAAGGCGACCGCTTGGTGAACAGCCAGGGCACGCCGCTGGCGTTCACCTTCCTCAATGGCCAGGCAGGCATGGAACGCCTGCTGCTACCGTGGAAGCGCAACCTGGCCCAGATTGGTGTGACCCTGGACATCCGCAACGTCGACTCCGCCCAGTACGTCAACCGCCTGATGGCGCGTGACTACGACATGATCGTCACCGGTTACCCGGTCACCCTGTCGCCCGGTGCCGAGTTGTACAACTACTTTGGCTCGGCAGCGGCCCACGACCCCGGGTCGAATAACCTGATGGTGCTGCAGGACCCCGCCGTGGACCGCCTGATCGACGGCCTGGTGCGCGCCGACACCCAGGCCGACATGCTGCACCACGCCCATGCCCTGGACCGGGTGCTGCAATGGAACTATTACTGGATCCCCAACTACTACCCGCCTGGCAGTTCCACCGTCTGGTGGAACCGCTTCGGCGTGCCCAAAGTCCAGGCTGCCTATGACGAAGGCCTGGACACCTGGTGGGAAGTCAGCCCCACCGCGCTGACCAACGCGCAAATGGCCGAACGCCGGAAATCCTCGCCATGACCGCCTACATCCTGCGCCGCCTGCTGCTGATCATCCCGACCTTGCTGGCGATCCTGCTGGTCAACTTCGCCATCGTCCAGGCCGCACCGGGTGGCCCGGTGGAACAGGCGGTGGCACGCTTGCAAGGGATTGGCGGCGGCGCTCCCGGCGCCCGGGCCGAGGTGGTGCACGGCGAGTCACGGGCCACCCGTGGCCTGGACCCGAAACTGATCGAGGAGATCAAGCGCCAGTACGGCTTCGACAAATCCGCCCCCGAGCGCCTGTGGTTGATGCTGGGCCAGTATGCCCGGCTGGACTTCGGCAACAGTTTCTTCCGCGGCGCCAAGGTTACCGACCTGATCCTCGACAAGTTGCCGGTCACCCTGTCGCTGGGCTTCTGGGCCACGCTGATCACCTACCTGGTGTCGATCCCGCTGGGCATCCGCAAGGCGGTTCGCCATGGCAGCCGCTTCGATGCCTGGAGCAGCGCGCTGATCGTGGTTGGCTATGCCCTGCCCTCGTTCCTGTTCGCCCTGTTGCTGATCGTGCTGTTCGCCGGCGGTACCTCGCTCGACTGGTTCCCGGTGCGCGGCCTGGTCTCGGACAACTTCGACGAGCTCAGCCTGCTGGGCAAGGTCGCCGACTACTTCTGGCATCTGGTGCTACCAGTCGGCGCCCTGGTGATCGGCGGTTTCGCCACCCTGACACTGCTGACCAGGAACGCCTTCCTCGACGAGATTTCCCGGCAATACGTGGTTACCGCCCGCGCCAAGGGCCTGAGCGAGCGTCGGGTGCTGTATGGCCACGTGCTGCGCAATGCCATGCTGCTGGTGGTGGCCGGATTGCCGCAGGCGTTGATCACGGTGTTCTTTGCCGGCTCGTTGCTGATCGAGGTGATCTTCTCGCTCGATGGCCTGGGCCGCATGAGTTACGAAGCGGCTGTATCGCGGGACTACCCGGTGGTGTTTGGCACGCTGTTCATCTTCACCCTGGCGGGCCTGCTGATCCGCCTGATCGGCGATCTGTCGTACACGCTGCTCGACCCGCGTATCGACTTCGACACGAGGGCGCACTGATGCTTTCACCGATTTCGCGTCGTCGCCTGAAACGCTTTCGCCGCAACCGCCTCGGCTGGGTCTCGCTGTGGCTGTTCGCCGGCCTGCTGCTGCTGAGCCTGTGTGCCGAGCTGGTGGCCAACGACAAACCGCTGCTGCTGGGCTACAAGGGCGAGCTGTATGTGCCGGCGCTCAAGCGCTACAGCGAGCAGCAGTTCGGCGGCCAGCTGCCGTTCCAGCCGGACTACCGCAGCGCCTATGTACGCCAACTGATCGAACAGCAAGGCGGCTGGATGCTGTTCGCACCGATCCCGTTCAGCGCCGACACTCCCAACTACGACCTGCAAGTGCCCACCCCCAGCCCGCCAAGCGCGAGCAACTGGCTGGGGACCGACGACCAGGGCCGCGATGTGCTGGCCCGGGTGCTGTATGGCACGCGGGTGTCCTTGCTGTTCGCCTTCGCCCTGACCCTGGTCAGCGTGCTGATCGGGGTGACGGCCGGGGCCTTGCAGGGCTACCACGGCGGCTGGGTCGACCTGTTCGGCCAGCGTTTGCTGGAGGTGTGGTCGGGGTTGCCGGTGCTGTACCTGCTGATCATCCTCAGCGGGTTCGTCGAGCCGGACTTCTGGTGGCTGCTGGGGATCATGGCGTTGTTCTCCTGGCTGACCCTGGTCGATGTGGTGCGCGCCGAGTTCCTGCGCGGTCGCAACCTGGAGTACGTGAAGGCCGCCCGGGCGTTGGGGCTGTCAGACAGCCAGGTGATGCTGCGGCATATCCTGCCCAACGCCATGAACGCGACGCTGACCTATGTGCCGTTCATGCTGACCGGGGCGATTACCACCCTGACTGCACTGGATTTTCTCGGTTTCGGCATGCCGGCCGGGAGTGCTTCGCTGGGTGAACTGGTGACCCAGGGCAAACAGCACCTGGAGGCGCCATGGCTGGGCTTCACCGCGTTCTTTGCACTGGCGGTGATCCTGTCGCTGCTGGTGTTTATCGGGGATGCCTTGCGTGAGGCGTTCGACCCAAGGGGATAGTTTTTCAGGTCTGGCCACTTCGCGGGTAAACCCGCTCCCACAGGTACCCCACAGTCTTCAGGATTTGTAGTGAACTTGTGGGAGCGGGTTTACCCGCGAAGTGGTCGGCCCCGCTTATACAGATTTCAGGATTTTTACCCATGCACGACAGCGACAGCCTCAAGGACTACCCCCAGGTACGGCAACTGGCGATCCGCTCGCTGTTCGAAATCATCGAACAGTCCAGCGAAGGCACGGTAATCGTCGACCGCCAGGCGCGCATCGTCTGGATGAACGAACGGTATGCCCGGCGCTTTGGCCTGGCCGACGCGGCCAGCGCCATTGGCCAACCCTGCGAAGCGGTGATCCCGGGCAGCCTGATGCGCGAGGTGGTGAGCAATGGCCGGCCGATACTGCTGGACATGCTCGACACCCCGAACGAGCCGCTGGTGGTGATGCGCCTGCCCATCCACGACGACCAGGGCGCGCTGATCGGCGCCATCGGCTTTGCCCTGTTCGATGAGTTGCGCAGCCTGTCGCCGCTGCTCAAACGCTACTCCAGCATGCAGCAGGAGCTGGCCTCGACCCGCTCGCAGTTGCGCGCACGCCAGGCCAAGTACAGCTTCGCCCAGTTCGTCGGCAGCAGCGCCGCCAGCCTGGAGGCCAAGCGCCGCGCACGGCGCGGTGCGAGCAGTGACTCGCCAGTGTTGCTGCTGGGCGAAACCGGCACCGGCAAGGAGCTGTTGGCCCATGCCATCCACGCGGCGTCGGCGCGGGCGCACAAGGCGTTCGTCAGCATCAACAGTGCGGCGATCCCCGAGACACTGCTGGAAGCCGAGTTCTTCGGCACCGCCCCCGGTGCCTTTACCGGGGCTGATCGCAAGGGCCGCAGCGGCAAGCTGCAACTGGCCGAAGGCGGCACGCTGTTCCTCGACGAGATCGGCGACATGCCGCTGGCCCTGCAGAGCAAGCTACTACGGGTGTTGCAAGAAAAGGAGTATGAGCCGGTCGGCTCGAACCAGATGCTGCGTAGCGATGTGCGCATCATTGCCGCCACCTCCATCGACCTGCAGGCCGCCATCGCCCGCGGGGCATTCCGCGCCGACCTGTATTACCGGCTGAATGTGCTGCCGATCGAGGTGCCGCCACTGCGGCAACGGCTGGAGGACCTGCCGGCGCTGTGCGAAGCCATATTGGGTGAGCTGGGCAGCCAGTATGAGTTGGAGGCCGAAGCGCAGCAGCTATTGGCGCGGCATGCATGGCCGGGGAACATTCGCGAGCTGCGCAATGTGCTGGAGCGGGCCACGCTGCTGGCGGACCAGCCGCGGCTGGGGGTAGCGGATCTACGGGCGGCATTGGGGCCGTTGAGCCCGGTGGCGGCTACGCCTGTGCGGCAGACTTACCGCGAGGCCTGTGAGGCGTTTGAGCGGGAGCTGATTGCCGGGGCACTGGCCGAACATGCGGGAAATGTACCGGAAGCTGCGTCGGCGTTGGGACTGGGGCGGTCGACGCTGTACAAGAAGATGGTAGTACTTGGTCTCTGATTGGAGACTTTTGTTTCCATTTCAAGATTGCCGCGAGGGCTTTGCCCTCGATCGCGACACAAGGCGGTTCCTACAGGAGATCGCGGTTCACTTGTAGGAGCGGCCTTGTGTCGCAATGGGCCGCAAAGCGGCCGCAACGTCTCAAGCCAGAGACAAAAAAACACAAGAAAACAAAATACTCATATAAATCAATGAGTTAAAAACTGGCACGATTCCCGCTATCTCCTGCTCACCGATAAAAACAAGACTCACCCAGGAGACTCACCCGATGACCGTGCTCATCGCCCTTGCCGCGCTGGCCCTGCTGATGCTGGCTGCCTACCGTGGCTACAGCGTAATCCTCTTTGCCCCCATCGCCGCCCTCGGCGCGGTACTGCTCACCGACCCGTCCGCCGTGGCCCCCGCATTCACCGGGGTGTTCATGGAGAAAATGGTCGGCTTCATCAAGCTCTACTTCCCGGTGTTCCTGCTGGGCGCCGTGTTCGGCAAGCTGATCGAGTTGTCCGGCTTTTCCCGCTCGATCGTTGCCGCCGCCATCCGCGTGCTCGGCACCCGCCAGGCAATGCTGGTGATCGTGCTGGTCTGCGCCCTGCTCACCTACGGCGGTGTCTCGCTGTTCGTGGTGGTGTTCGCGGTGTACCCGTTCGCTGCCGAGATGTTCCGCCAGAGCAATATCCCCAAGCGCCTGATCCCGGCAACCATTGCCCTGGGCGCGTTCTCGTTCACCATGGACGCCCTGCCCGGTACCCCGCAGATCCAGAACATCATCCCCAGCACCTTCTTCAACACCACCGCTTGGGCCGCGCCCTGGCTGGGCCTGATCGGCACGCTGTTCGTGTTCTGCGTCGGCATGGCCTACCTGCAACGCCAGCGCAACAAGGCCCTGCGCGCCGGTGAAGGCTATGGCAGCGACTTGCGCAACGAGCCGGAAACCGCTGCCGACCTGGCCCTGCCCAACCCCTGGCTGGCCCTGTCGCCGCTGCTGCTGGTGGGGGTGATGAACCTGCTGTTCACCCACTGGATCCCGCAATGGTACGGCCCCAGCCACAGCCTGCAATTGCCCGGCATGAGCGCGCCGGTGCAAAGCGATGTGGCCAAGCTCACCGCCATCTGGGCAGTGCAGGCGGCGTTGCTGGTAGGCATCCTGATGGTGCTGGTGTGTGCCTTCGGCGCCATCCGCTCCCGCCTGGCCGAAGGCAGCAAAAGCGCCGTGGGCGGTGCCTTGCTGGCGGCCATGAATACCGCCTCGGAATACGGTTTTGGCGCGGTAATCGCCTCGCTGCCGGGCTTCCTGGTATTGGCCGATGCCCTGCGCGGCATCCCCAACCCGCTGGTCAACGAAGCCATCACCGTGACCTTGCTGGCCGGTATCACCGGCTCTGCCTCGGGCGGCATGAGCATTGCCCTGGCGGCAATGGGCGACAGCTTCATCGCCGCCGCCAATGCCGCCAACATCCCGCTCGAAGTGCTGCACCGGGTGGCTGCCATGGCCAGCGGCGGCATGGACACCCTGCCGCACAACGGCGCGGTCATCACCTTGCTGGCCGTAACCGGGCTGACCCATCGCGAGGCCTACAAGGACATTTTCGGTATTACCCTGATCAAGACCCTGGCGGTGTTCGTGGTCATCGCCACGTTCTACGCCACCGGCATCGTCTAAGGAGCTTTGCATGACCCTCAAAGGCAAGACTGCACTCGTCACCGGATCCACCAGCGGCATCGGCCTGGGCATTGCCCAGGTGCTGGCCCGCGCAGGCGCCAACATCATGCTCAACGGCTTCGGCGACCCGGCACCGGCGCTGGCCGAGATCGCCCGGCACGGGGTGAAGGTAGCCCATCACCCGGCCGACCTGTCGGACGTGGCCCAGATCGAAGCGCTGTTCACCCTGGCCGAGCGCGAGTTCGGCGGCGTCGACATTCTGGTCAACAACGCCGGTATCCAGCATGTGGCGCCGGTGGAGCAATTCCCGCTGGAAAGCTGGGACAAGATCATCGCCCTCAACCTGTCGGCCGTGTTCCACGGTACGCGCCTGGCCCTGCCCGGCATGCGCATGCGCAACTGGGGGCGCATCATCAACATCGCCTCGGTGCATGGCCTGGTCGGCTCGACCGGCAAGGCGGCCTATGTGGCGGCCAAGCACGGCGTGGTCGGCCTGACCAAGGTGGTAGGCCTGGAAACCGCCACCAGCAACGTCACCTGCAATGCCATCTGCCCTGGCTGGGTGCTGACCCCGCTGGTACAGAAGCAGATCGACGATCGTGCTGCCAACGGTGGCGATCCGCTGCAAGCGCAGCACGATCTGCTGGCAGAAAAACAGCCATCACTGGCCTTCGTCACCCCCGAACACCTGGGTGAGCTGGTACTATTCCTGTGCAGCGAGGCCGGTAGCCAGGTTCGCGGTGCCGCCTGGAACGTCGATGGTGGCTGGTTGGCCCAGTGACGGGCGGCCTGGGCCTGGCGGCGGTCTTGCATTCGTTTATCTGCAAGGAGGCCCTATGCGCCCAACCCCGATGACCGCGATCCTGGCCCTGACCCTGGCTGCCGCCGCTCCCGCGATGGCAGCCAGCCTGAAGGACGTCGCGCCCTACCCCGAGGCGGAAAAAGGCTTCACCCGGCAGGTCATCCACCTGCCGGCCCAGGCTGATGAATCGGCCTATCAGCTGGAAATCCTCGCCGGCAAGACCCTGAAGGTGGACTGCAATCGCCAGCGCCTGGGCGGCAGCCTGGAGGAGCGAACCCTGGAAGGCTGGGGCTACAGCTACTACCACCTGGACAAGGTCAGCGGCCCGGTCAGCACATTGATGGCCTGCCCCGATGGCAAGAAGACCGAGGCCTTCGTGCCAGTGGTCGGTGAAGGCTTCATGCTGCGCTACAACAGCAAGCTACCGGTGGTGGTGTATGTGCCCAAGGATGTCGAAGTGCGCTACCGCGTCTGGAGCGCGTCGCAGGACGTGCAAAAGGCTAAAGTAGAGTAACGCGCAAGCCCCTGCTGCCAGGGGGCTTCTTCGCGGGCACGCCCGCTCCCACAGGATATCACTGGGCTGGATGTCTACGCTGTACCTGTGGGAGCGGGCGTGCCCGCGAATAGGCCGTCGAATCCAAATGATCACCTGGAGGTTCGGCATGAACGATGTGCTCTGGCGCCCCTCCACGGCGCAGATCGAGGCCAGCCGGATGGATGCCTTCCGCCGCCGGGTCAACCTGCGCTACAACCTGCAACTCGACGACTACCAGGCGCTGCACCGCTGGAGCATCGAGCAGCGCCCTGCCTTCTGGCAAACCCTTGCCGACTATTTCCACGTTCACTGGTATACCCCGCCGAGCCAGGTGCTCAGCGAAGGGCCGCAGATGCCCGAAGCCCAGTGGTTCGCCAACGCCACCCTCAACTTCGCCGAACACCTGCTGCGCCGCCGCGACGACCGCCCGGCCCTGGTCGCCGTGCGCGAAGACGGCCAACGCCAGCAGTTCACCCATGCCCAGCTGGCCGCCCAGGTGGCCGGCCTGCAAAAAGCCTTCAAGGCCGCCGGCATCGTCCCCGGCGACCGGGTAGCCGCCGTCATGCCCAATACCTGGCAGACACTGGTTGCCATGCTTGCCTGCACCAGCCTCGGTGCGGTCTGGTCCAGTTCCTCGCCCGAGTTCGGCGTACATGGCATCATCGACCGCTTCGGCCAGATCGAGCCCAAGCTGCTGATCGCCTGCGCCGGCTACCAGTACGCCGGCAAAGCCATCGACCAGGTGGACAAGGTGAACCAGGTGTGCGCGCAGTTGCCCGGTCTGGAACGGCTGATCGTGGTGCCCCATACCCGCAATGGTACGCGCGCCGGCGAGTTCCTGGCCGCCAACGTCAGCCTATGGGATGAGTTCTTTCAGCCTGGCGGCGCCCCCAGCTTCACCCCGCTGCCCTTCGACCACCCGCTGTACATCCTGTACTCCAGCGGCACCACCGGCGTGCCCAAGTGCATCGTCCACCGCGCCGGCGGCGTGTTGTTGCAGCACCTGAAGGAACATGGCCTGCACAACGACCTGAAGGCCGATGACGTGCTGTTCTACTACACCACCTGCGGCTGGATGATGTGGAACTGGCTGGCCAGCGGCCTGGCGGTGGGCGCCACGCTGGTGCTGTACGACGGCTCGCCCTTCCACCCCGGCCCCGAGCGGCTGCTGGACCTGATCGACGCCGAGGGCATCCAGGCCTTCGGTACCAGCGCCAAGTACCTGGCGGCGCTGGAGCAGGCGGGCCTGGAGCCTGCGGCAAGCCATCAACTGGGGCGCTTGCGCCTGCTGTTGTCCACCGGCTCGCCACTGTCGCCACACAGCTACGACTACGTGTACCGCAAGATCAAGGCCGACCTGTGCCTGGCGTCGATGTCCGGCGGCACCGATATCGTCTCCTGTTTCGTGCTGGGCAACCCGACCCTGCCGGTGCGCCGTGGCGAAATCCAGTGCAAGGGCCTGGGAATGGCGGTGGAGGTGTGGAACGAGCACGGCCAGCCGGTGCAGGGCGAAAAAGGCGAGTTGGTGTGCACGCGCAACTTCCCGTCCATGCCTCTGGGGTTCTGGAAGGATACGGACGGCAGCCGTTACCACGATGCCTACTTCAGCCAGTTCCCGGGGGTGTGGGCCCAAGGCGACTATGCCGAACAGCGTGCCGATGGCGGGCTGGTGATTCATGGCCGCTCCGATGCGGTTCTCAACCCCGGTGGCGTGCGCATTGGCACGGCAGAGATCTACCGTCAGGTGGAAAAGGTCGAGCAGGTGCTGGAAAGCGTGGCCATCGGTCAGGACTGGCAAGGCGATGTGCGGGTGGTGCTGTTCGTTCGCCTGCGTGACGGCCTGAAACTGGATGAGCCCCTGCGCCAGCACATCCGCCAGGTGATCCGCCAGTACACCACGCCCCGCCATGTCCCGGCGGTGATCGCCCAGGTCGATGACATCCCGCGAACCATCAGCGGCAAGCTGGTGGAATTGGCGATTCGCAATGTGGTGCATGGCCTGCCGGTGAAGAACACCGATGCCCTGGCCAACCCCGAGGCGCTGGAGCAGTTTCGGGATCGCGAGGAGTTGCGTACCCCATAATGAAGGTATTCACCGTCATTGTGGGAGCGGCCTGGTGTCGCGATAGGGCCGCAGGGCGGCCCCAGAAATTCATGCATCGCTGCTGAAATCCTGGGGCTGCCTTGCAGCCCTTTCGCGACGCAAGGCCGCTCCCACAATGGTCTCAACCCGGCTCGATCAGGCATAATGCGCGCCTTTTTCGCCCCCGAAGCACAGGTACCCCATGAAAGCCCAAGCCCGCCACATCCTGGTCAAGACCGCTGACGAAGCCGAAAAGCTCAGGCAGCGCATCGCCAATGGCGAGGCTTTCGACGTGCTCGCGAAAAAATTCTCCATCTGCCCTTCGGGCAAGCGGGGCGGCGACCTGGGTGAAATCCGCCCCGGGCAGATGGTCGGCGCCATTGACCAGGTGATCTTCAAGAAGCCCCTGCGCGTGGTACATGGGCCGATCAAGAGCAAGTTCGGCTACCACCTGGTGCAGACCTTCTACCGCGATTAAGTGCGACGCGCAGCCAGCAGACCCAGGCCGGCGCAACCCAGCAAGGAGGCGCTGACCCGGTTGAACAACCGGCGCGGGCCGGGCTGGCTGAACCAGCGCTGCAGGTACGCCCCCAGGCCGGCGTAGATGGCGATGGCGGCCCATTCCAGCAACAGGAACAACGCACCCAGCCAGAGGAACTGCTCGCTTACCGGAGTGGTACTGCCGACCGAAACGAACTGCGGCAGGAACGCGGTGAAGATCAGGATAGCCTTCGGATTACCAGCAGCCATCCAGAACTCCTGGCGTACCAGGCGCCAGGTGCCGCGCGGCTGATCACCTGCCACCGCCGCCTCGCCCACCGGTGCCCGCCACAGTTGCCAGGCGATATAGAACAGGTAGGCAGCCCCCGCCAACTTGATGGCCAGGAACAGGTATTCGCTGGTGTGCAGCACCACGGCCAGCCCCATGGCCGCCAGGGCGATCATGCCGCTGAAGGCGACGATGCGTCCGCCACCGGCCACGCAGGCCGTGCGCAGGCCGTAGCGGCTGGCATTGTGCAGCGACAGCAGGTTGTTCGGCCCCGGCGCCATGTTCAGGGCGAAACAGGCGGGAATGAAAAGCAGCAGGCTTGAAAGGTCCATAATTGTTTTCCTTTGGCAACAGCCGTCTATTTCGGCGGGTACCGGGCCGTGCGGTCAAGTTACAGCCAGCGGAAAAAACTGTATGGGTGCGCAGCGCCTGATAAGCTGCCGGGCATACCGAGGACCCTGTGATGCCCCGTTCCCATGCCGCGCTGTGGCGCGACCCGGCCCTGCCGCATGTCGAAAGCCGCCGCGCCTGCCATAGCCGCGCCTGCTACAAGGCCCACAGCCACCCGACGTTTTCCATCGGTGTGGTGGATGCCGGCCACAGTCATTTCACCGGTGCCGGCAACGGCCAGCAACGCCTGACGCCCGGCACGCTGGTGCTGGTCCCGGCCCACCGGGTACATGCCTGCAACCCCGAGCCCGGGCAAGCGTGGAGCTACCAGATGCTGCATGTGGATGCCGACTGGCTGGTGCAGCTGCGCCTGGAGTCCGGGCTGGAGGCTACCGGGCCCGGCGAGCCGGCACGTATCTGCCAGGTGCCGGAGGTGTATCGGCAGTTCTGCGAACTGAACAGTCTGCTGTTCTCCAACGCCAGCAATGGTGAGAAGGATGCGGCGCTGATTGCCTTTCTGGGCGACCTGGACTTTGCCAGGCACGCGCCGCTGGCGCCGGCACCTGCCCTGGGGGCGAGCGAGCTGAGTGGGCTGATCGCGCACATCGAAGGCCAGGACCCGGCGCAGTTGAGCCTGGCGGTACTGGCACGGCACGCCGGGCTTGGGCGCTACCAGTTGATTCGCGCATTTCGCGCGGCTACCGGGTTTACGCCGCATGCCTACCTGCTCAATGCCAGGGTCAACCGTGGGCGCCAGTTGCTGAGCGAGGGGCAGGCCCTGGCTGAGGTGGCCTATCGGCTCGGGTTTGCCGACCAGAGTCATTTCCAGCGGGTGTTCAAGGCCCATGTGGGGGTGACGCCAGGGCAGTATCGGGATTTGCACGGACTCTGAGAACCTGGGGCGCTTTGCGCCCCTTTCGCGACCGCAGGTGCTGCGTACGCCGTTCAATGTGGGAGCGGCCTTGTGTCGCGAAAGGGCTGCGCAGCAGCCCCGGCAATGAGCCTGCAATATTGTTCAATACGGCTTGTGCGCCGAAGGGCAGAGTTCGGCTTTTCCGCCAGAGCCGCCCACCCCAATGGAACAATTCCTGATCATCGCCCTCGCCCACTTCCTCGCCCTGCTCTCTCCCGGCCCGGACTTCTTCCTGGTCGCACGTACCTCGGTCAGCAGTGGCTGGCGGGTTGCCAGCGGCGCCTGCCTGGGTATCGCCCTGGCCAATGGCGTGTTCATCGTCATGGCTTTCACCGGTCTGTCAGCGCTGCAGGAAGGCAGCCTGCTGTTCACCATCCTGCAACTGGCCGGTGCCGGCTACCTGCTGTACATCGGCACCCTGTTCCTGCGCCACGCCGGGCACACCAGCCTGGGCTCAGTCACCGGCAAGCAAACAGTCCAGGGGTGGTGGCGGGGATTGGGCATGGGGTTCCTGTCCGGCATCCTCAACCCCAAGAATGCGCTGTTCTATGCCAGCCTGGTCAGCATGGTCGCCAACGCCAGCATTGCCTGGAAAGCAACCTACGCCATGTGGATGTTCAGCATCGTGCTGCTCTGGGACCTGTTGGTTGCCGTGGCCATCGGCAACCCGCTGGTGCTGCGGCGCTTCGCCCGCAGCCTGCCGTGGCTGGAACGGGCCTCCGGGGTCATGTTGGTGCTATTGGCTGCGGCATTGCTGTTTCACCTGGCCTGGGGCTGAGCAGTTGCAGGGTCCGCATGTCCATCAAGGTGAAATGGCCACTGGCCCAGCCCCCGGTATCCAGGTGCCAGACGTTGCCCAGCAGTTTGGCCTCCAGCACTGGCGTGTGCCCCACCAACAAGGCACGCAGGCCCTGTACGGGCTGGGTATCGCCTACCTTCAGCCGCCGCCGCGACCATTGGCACACTTCCCTTACTTCAGGGTCGTCATCCAGTTCCAGCCAGGTCCTTAATACTGCCCAATCGGAATACGGGCTGTCGGCATGCAGCAGGCCTACCAGACCCGCCGCACTTTCAACCTCTATCGCAATCGGCAGCTTCTCGAAGCGCTCCACGAAACGCAACTGCTCGCTCCGTGGAAGGTCAAGAAACCAGCTCCCCCCGGCGGCGCGATACATGTCCAGATCGAGCCGCCCGCCGCGTACGCGGGTAATTGCCAGGGCCTCATGATTACCTTGCACGGCATGGAACCAGGGCTGCGCCAGCCATTCCAGCGCCGCTTCGCTTTCCGGGCCACGGTCGACCAGGTCACCCACGCTGAACAGGCGGTCCACGGCCGGATCGAACCCCACCGCATCCAGGCATTGCTGCAGGCGCTGGAAGTGACCATGGATATCGCCCACCGCCAGGTCACGTCCCCGCAGGTTGGCCATCAGACGCCGAAACCGTCCCATTACAATCTTCCTCTGCTGGTGCCGCCATGCCAGGGGTAAAATGGAGGCACAGCCAACCCACTCCGGAGGTGCATCATGCGTACCGCCCTCGTGTGTGCCGTGCTCATGGCGCTGTCACTGGACAGCATGGCACAAGGTGCTCCGGCCGCGCAGGTCGAGGTGCGTTTCGACCACCCGGAAAAATTCCGCGATGCCAGCCTTGACAGCCACGGGTACGAGCGTGGCGCCGACGCCTATGTGATGAACACCCTGACCCAGTACCTGCAGAAGCTTGGCCAACGCTACCTGCAACCCGGCCAGCAACTGGTCATCGACATCCGCGACATCGACCTGGCCGGGCGCTTCGAGCCCTGGCACAGCCAGGCTTACGATGTACGCTTCATGCGCGAAATCACCTGGCCGACCATCGACCTCAGCTACACCCTCAGCCAACCGGGCAAACCCGACCAGCAGGCGCAGGAGCGGGTCAGCGACAAGATGTACCTCAGCCGCCCGGGCCGGGTCGCCAGCAGCAGCGACCGCCTGTATGCCGAGAAGGCCATGCTCAACGACTGGTTCCGCCAGCGCTTCGCCCTCCACCCGGCATCCTGAAAAACCCTTCACTGGAACAGGCCTCGGTGCCGGTAGTATGCTCAGCCCTTCAACCTGTACCAGGGAAGGTTTTTTCATGAAGTTGTGCGCCGTGCAACTGGCGTCGCTCAAGGGCGATGTGCAAGCCAACCTCGAACGCCACCTGGCCTGCGTCGAGCAGGCTGCGGCCCTTGGCGCCGAACTGGTGGTGTTCCCCGAACTGTCGCTGACCGGCTATGAGCCAAGCCTCGCACGCCAGGCCGCCCTGCCCGTCAGCTCGGCACGGCTGGACCCGCTGCAGGCAGCCTGCGACCGGCTGGGTATCACCGTCGCCGTGGGCCTGCCACTACCGGCACCCGACGGCATCCGCATCGGCATGCCAATCCTCAGCCCCGGGGCACCGCGCCAGGCCTATGCCAAGCGGCGCCTGCATGATGATGAACTGCCCTGGTTCACCCCTGGCGATCAAGCCTTGCTGCTGCAGGTGGGCGCGCATCGGGTAGCGCCTGCTATCTGCTACGAATCGATGTTCATGGCGCATGCGGCCGCCGCGCGGGCACACGGCGCCGACCTGTACCTGGTCAGCGTGGCGAAAACTGCCAAGGGCATCCGCGAGGGTTACCTGCACTATCCAGAGGTGGCTCGCGAGCTGGGCATGCCGGTGTTGCTGGCCAACTGCGTGGGGCCGGCCGACACCTTCATCGGCGCCGGTGGCTCGGCGGCGTGGGACAGCCAGGGGCGCTTGCTGGCCAGCCTGGACGATCACAGCGAAGGGCTGATCGTACTGGACACCGCCAACGCCAGTGCCATGGCGGTCCCCCTGGACCCACACCCGGCATGATCTACCTGTTTCTGGCGTTGCTGAGCTATGCCTGTACTTACTACCTGACTGGTTTGCTCATCCAGGGGCAACTAGCCGATGTGGCCGAGGGTTTGCGTCACCGCCCCGATGCGCCGACACCCGGCGAGTACCTGCGCGCCGTCAAGCCCCATGCACGCCGTGCCCATCGGCAGTACACCCTGATGGCCGGCACGGCGCTGGCCGTGCTGGCCTGCCTGGTCGCCAGCTGGTTCTGACACCTTACAGGTCCAGCGCCAGGCTTTGCCGGCCCTCCAGCGCCAGCAGGTACTGCTTGGCGGCCAGGCCGCCGGCAAAGCCGGTGAGGCTGCCCGAAGCACCGATTACCCGATGGCACGGGGCGATGATAGAGATCGGGTTGCGACCATTGGCGGCGCCGACTGCACGCACCGCGCTGGGGTTGCCGATCTGCCGGGCGATGTCGCTGTAGCTGCGGGTCTCTCCGAACGGTATCGCCAGCAGCGCGGCCCACACCTGGCGCTGAAATTCGGTGCCGGCAAAATCCAGCGCCAGTTCGAAACGCTGACGTTTGCCGGCAAAGTACTCGCCGAGCTGGCGGGCGGTTTCCAGCAGTACCGGGCATTGGTCGTCACGGTGCAGGGCGCCAAGGCGCACACGGTTTTCCCGCTCCTCCTCCCAGAGTACGGCTGCCAGGCACTCGCCACGTGCTACCAGGGTCAAGGTGCCGACGGGCGACTGCATGAAGGTGAATGCGCTGGACATAAGCGGGCTCCTGCCAGGTTGCGATCAACCTACTGTACGCATCCACAGCCCCGCCTGCATCCGCTTTCTTGCTCAAGCAATGTGGGAGCGGGCGCGCCCGCGAACACCGGCGTAGCCGGTGCCATCCACTGCGTCGCCTGCTTCGCGGGTGAACCCGCTCCCACAGGGCCCCCACCAGCTGAAGGAATGCGCCATACCTGTGGGAGCGGGCGCGCCCGCGAACACCGGCGCAGCCGGTGCCATCCACCGCGTCGCCTGCTTCGCGGGTGAACCCGCTCCCACAGGGCCCCCACCAGCTGAAGGAATGCGCCATACCTGTGGGAGCGGGCGTGCCCGCGAACACCGGCGTAGCCGGTGCCATCCAATGCGTCGCCTGCTTCGCGGGCATGCCCGCTCCCACAGGGCCCCCACCAGCTGAAGGAGTGTGTTGTACCTGTGGGAGCGGGTTTACCCGCGAACACCGGCGTAGCCGGTGCCATCCACCGCGGCCTGCTTCGCGGGCATGCCCGCTCCCACAGGGCCCCCACCAGCTGAAGGAATGTGCCATACCTGTGGGAGCGGGCGCGCCCGCGAACACCGGCGTAGCCGGTGCCATCCACCGCGGCCTGCTTCGCGGGCATGCCCGATCCCACAGGGCCCCCACCAGCTGAAGGAGTGTGTTGTACCTGTGGGAGCGGGTTTACCCGCGAACACCGGCGCAGCCGGTGCCATCCACCGCGTCGCCTGCTCCGCGAGCATGCCGGCTCCCACAGGTGCCCATCAGCCAGTCCTGTCAGCGTTCAGAGAAATGCCTGCCGGATCCGCTTCTTGTCGATCTTGCCAACACTGGTCTTGGGGATCTCGTCCACGCAACGCAGCTGCCGCGGTATCGCCCATTTGTTCAGGTGCCCGCTGTCGACAAACGGCTGCAGGTGCCCGGCCAATGCCGCCTGGTCGAACTGCATGCCGTCACAACGGACCACCAAGGCCAACGGTTGTTCACCCCACTGCGGGTCCGGAATGCCGATCACCGCCACCGACGCGACAGCCGGGTGCTGGCTGATCAGGTTTTCCAGCGCCACCGAGCTGACCCACTCGCCACCGGTCTTGATCACATCCTTGATCCGGTCACGAATACGCACCACACCCGCCGGGTCAATGCAGGCCAGGTCACCGGTGTGCATCCAGCCCCCCAGCCACAACGCGGCGCCCTGCTCCGGTTCGTGCAGGTAGCCCTGGGTCAACCATGGCGCACGCACCACGATTTCACCCAGGCTTTCACCATCGCGGGGCACATCATTGCCTTCAGCGTCGACGATGCGCAGGTCCACCAGGGCAATCGGCACACCGGCATCGATCCGCAGCGGCAACTGTTGCGCCATGGGCAGTGCCAGCAGGTCGGCGCTCAGATGGGTGATGCTGAGCAGCGGGCAGCTTTCCGACATGCCATAGCCACAATGCACACTGATGCCGCGCTCGCTGGCGCGTTGCGCCAGGCCCAGGGTCAGGGCACTGCCGCCCAGCAGCATTTTCCAGCCGGTCAGGTCGGCGCAGCGCCCTTCCTCGCTGTCCAGCATCATCTGCAGCACCGTGGGCACACAATGGGAGAACGTCACGCCCTCGTCGCGGTACAGACGCACCAGGCGATTGGGCTCGTAGCGCCCGGGATAGACCTGCTTGATGCCCAACGCCGTAGCCACATAGGGCACGCCCCAGGCATGCACGTGGAACATCGGCGTGATGGGCATGTAGACGTCGCCGCTGCGCAGTAGCGGCACCTCCCCACAGGCAGCCAGGGTGCCCTGCTCGACCAGGGTATGCAGCACCAGTTGCCGGTGGCTGAAGTACACGCCCTTGGGGTTGCCGGTGGTACCGCTGGTGTAGAACAGCGTGGCCAGAGAGTGCTCGTCGAAATCGGCGAAGTCGAACTGCGGCTCGGCAGCCGCCAGCAGCGCTTCGTACTCGCCCAGCAACGGCACGCCCTGCATCACGGGACCGCCGTCACCAAGGCGGATGAAGCCCTCGACCGTCGGCAAGTCCTCGCGTAACTGCGCCATCAATGGCAGGAAGTCGTCATGCACCAGCACCAGGCGATCCTCGGCATGGTTCATGGTGTAGCGCACCTGCTCGGTGGACAGCCGTACGTTCACCGTGTGCAGCACCGCACCCAGCATCGGCACGGCAAAGAAGCACTCCAGCGCCCGGTGGCTGTCCCAGTCGAGCAAGGCCACGGTGTCGCCAGGCTTGACCCCGGCGGCGGTCAGCACATTGGCCAGCCGCTGGATGCGTTCGAGCAGCGTGGTGTAGGTGTAGCGCAGTTTGTCGGCGTAGACGATTTCCTGATTGGGCTGGTAGCGCACGCCCGACAGCAGCAGGCGCTTGATCAGCAGCGGATAGGCGTAGGCCTGCTCGGCCGCGGGCATGACGCGAGTGGTGATCATGTCGGCGGCCTTCACAGTTGCCCGGCCTCGAGCAGGTACAGGCTGTCGCTACCGGCCCTGACGCTGGCGCTCAGCGAGTGAATACGTGGCAGCAGGCGGGCAAAGTAGAACCGCGCGGTACCCAGCTTGCTCAGGTGGAACGGCTCGGGGGCCGCATGGTGTTGGCATGCCACGGCCATGCGTGCCCACAGGTAGGCGTAGAAGGTGTAACCAAACACCTGCAGGTACTCCACCGCCGCCGCGCCAAGCTCGCGCGGGTTGCCCTGGGCCCGGTCGAGCAACCAGTCAGTCAGCTCGTCGAGGTTGCGCACGGCGGCCAGCAATGGCGCGCCGAACTCTGCACATGCCGTGGGCAATGCCTCGGCAAAGGTGGTGATTTCGTCGGACACACTGCGATAGGCCTGGCCGCCATCGCCAAACAGCTTGCGCGCCACCAGGTCTAGCGCCTGGATACCATTGGTGCCTTCGTAGATCTGGGTGATGCGGCAGTCGCGGATCAGCTGCTCCTGGCCCCACTCACGGATATAGCCATGACCGCCCAGCACCTGCTGGCCGTGCACGGTGGTCTCCAGCCCCATGTCGGTGAGGAAGGCCTTGGCCACCGGTGTGAGCAGCGCCACCCTGGCTTCGGCCTGGGCGCGCACGACCGGGGCTTCACTGTATCTGGCCAGGTCCAGCTGCAGCGCCACATAGGTGGAAAAGGCCCGCCCGCCTTCGTTCAGCGCTTTCATGGTCAGCAGCATGCGCCGCACGTCCGGGTGGACGATGATCGGGTCAGCGCTTTGCTGCGGTGCTTCGGCGCCGTTCGGTGCACGGCCCTGCTGGCGGTCACGGGCATAGGCGATGGCACCCTGATAGGAGCGTTCGCCCAGGGCCAGGCCCTGGATACCTACGCCCAGGCGCTCGTAGTTCATCATGGTGAACATCGCGTTGAGGCCTTTGTTCGGCTCGCCCACCAGGTAGCCGATTGCACCGTCGAAGTTCATCACGCAGGTGGCCGAGGCCTTGATGCCCATCTTGTGCTCGATCGAACCGCAACTCACCGCATTGGCCTCACACAGCGCGCCGTCGGCGTCAACCAGCACCTTGGGCACCAGGAACAGCGAGATGCCCTTGGGCCCGGCGGGCGCATCCGGCAGCCGCGCCAGTACCAGGTGGATGATGTTCTCGGTCAGGTCCTGCTCACCGCCAGTGATGAAGATCTTGGTACCGCTGATGCGATAACGGCCATCGGCAACCGGCTCGGCGCGGGTGCGAATCAGGCCCAGGTCGGTGCCAGCATGCGGCTCGGTCAGGCACATCGAACCGGTCCAGCGCCCTTGGTACATGGGCGGCAGGTACAGCGCCTTCAACGGCTCGCTGGCATGGTTGAGCAGCGCCAGGCAAGCCCCGGCGGTCAGCATCGGGTACAGGCCGAACGACAGATTGGCGGCATTGAGCATTTCTTCGAGCTGGGCGCCGATCACTTTCGGCATGCCCATGCCCCCGTACTCAGGGGCGCCGGCCACGCCCACCCAGCCATCCGCGGCGAATGCCCGGTAGGCGTCAGCGAAGCCGTCGGGGGTACGCACCTGGCCGGCCTCCCAGCGGCAGCCCTGCTCGTCGCCACTGCGGTTGAGCGGCGCCACCACCTCGGCAATCAGCCTGCCGGCCTGTTCCAGCACGGCCCGGGCAGTGTCGCCATCGACCTGCTCGGCCAGGGCGGGCGTTTGTGCCCACCAGGCCGGGATGTCGAACACTTCATTGAACAGAAAATCCATGTCGCGCAGTGGTGCAAGGTAATCAGACATGAGGCGAGCACTCGGTTTCTTGGGTTTGCGGAAGCGGCGTGGCCTGGGCCTCGGCAGGCGCCGGGGCGGCCTGGCCACGCAGGAGGAAATGCGACAATGCAGGGATCAGCACCAGCGCGCCGAGCATGTTCCACAGGAACATGAAGGTCAGCAGCAGGCCCATGTCGGCCTGGAACTTGATCGGCGACCAGGCCCAGCCGACCACGCCGGCCGCCAGGGTAATGCCGACCAGCCCCACCACCCGGCCGGTGAAGGCCACGGCTTTCCGGTAGGCCTGGGCCAGGCTCAGCCCGGCGCGCTGGTAGTGCAGCTGCACGCTGAGCAGGTACAGCGCGTAGTCCACGCCTATGCCCACGCCCAGGGCGATCACCGGCAAGGTGGCGACCTTGACGCCAATGCCCATGGCCACCATCAGCGCCTCGCACAGCACCGAGGTGAGCATCAGCGGCAGGATCGCCACCAGCGTGGCGCGCCAGCTGCGGAAGGTGAACAGGCAGAACAGCGTGACCGCCAGGTACACCAGCAACAGCATGCGGTGGTTGGCCTCGCGAACCACCACGTTGGTGGCGGCCTCGATACCGGCACTGCCGGCGGCCAGCAGGAACTGCTGTTCGGCGCTGCTGTTGGCCTGGGCAAAGCGCTCGGCCACGGCAGCCACCTGGGCCAGGGTGTCAGCGCGATGGTCCTTGAGGTAGGCGATTACCGGCATCAGCGAGCAGTCGTTGTTGAACAGCTCCGGGGCGTTGACCGAGGCCTGCTGGGCGGCGTAGTTGAGCACATCCTGGTTGCGCTGCAGGCTGTTCAGGCGCGGGTTGCCTTCGTAGGTGCCAGCGGTGATCTGGCGCACTGCGTTGGCCAGCGACACGGTGGTCTGCACACCCGGCAATTGCTGCAGCTGCCAGGCCAGGCGGTCGGCAAGGACCAGCGTCTGGTATTGCAGGCAGCCTTCCGGAGCGGTCTTGACCATGACCGCGAAGGTATCGCTGGACAGCGCGTAGTGCTGGGTGATGTAGGCGTTGTCGAGGTTGTAGCGGGAGTCGGCACGCAGCTCGGGGGCACCGCTGTCGAGGTCGCCGATTTTCAATTGCAGGCTGCCCCAGATGCCGATGGCGCCCAAGGCCAGGGCCACCAGCAGTGCGGCGCTGGCCCATTTGCGTTCGGTGAAGCGGTCGAGCAGGCCCCATGGATTGATTGGGGCTGCGTTGCAGCCCCAACGAGCATCAATTTCCAGGGCCCGCTCGGCAGCCTTGCGGCCAACACCTGCATAAGACAGCGCCACCGGCATCAGCAGCAGCGAGGTGAAGATCAGTACCGCCACGCCGATGCTGGCGGTGATCGCCAGGTCCTGGATCACCGGGATGTCGATCAGCATCAACACGGCAAAACCCACCGCATCGGCCAGCAACGCGGTCACCCCGGCCACGAACAGGCGGCGGAAGGTATAGCGCGCCGCCACCTGGCGGTGGGTGCCACGGCCGATGTCCTGGAGGATGCCGTTCATCTTCTGCGCCGCGTGGGATACGCCAATGGCGAAGATCAGGAACGGCACCAGGATCGAATACGGGTCGATGGCGTAGCCCAGCCAGGCGACGATGCCCAGTTGCCACACCACCGCAGTCAGCGAACACAGCACCACCAGCAAGGTGCTGCGCACACAACGGGTATAGCAGTAGATGATCAGCAGGCTGGTCAGCACCGCCAGGGCGAAGAACGCCATCACCTGGATCAGCCCGTCGATCAGGTCACCCATCAGCTTGGCAAAGCCGATGACATGGATGCGGTACTGGCCGCTGGCCTGGTATTGGCTGCGCAGTTGTTCGAGCTTTTGCGAGAAGGCATGGTAGTCGAGGCCTTTGCCAGTGGCCGAGTCCTGGTCGAGCAGCGGCACGATCAGCATGCTCGACTTGAAGTCGCGCGCCACCAGGCTGCCGACGATGTTGGCGCGCTCGATGTTCTGCCGTAATTGTTCGATGTCACCCGCCACGCCCTGGTAACCGTCGGGCATCACCGGGCCGCCCTGGAAGCCCTCCTCGGTCACCTCGGTCCAGCGCACCGCCGGGCTCCACAGCGACTTCACCCAGGCCCGGTCCACGCCCTGGCTGAGGAACAGTTCGTCGTTGATGTGACGCAGGGTCTGCAGGTAGCCCGGGTCGAAGATGTCGCCCTGGGTGTTCTCCACCACCACCCGCACTGCGTTGCCCAGGCCACGCAGCGATGGGCGGTTTTCCAGGTAGTTCTGGATGTAGGGATGGCTCTGCGGCAGCATCTTGTCGAAACTGGGGCGCAGCTCCAGGCGGGTCAGCGCCATGTAGCCCAGCACCAAGGTCGCCAGCAGCATGCACAGCAGGAACGGCAGGCGATGGTTGAACACCAGGCGCTCCAGGCCGTTGCCCGAGCGTGGGTCGAAATCGTCGAGATTACGGATTACCGGAAGGGTGTCTTGGCGGGTAGCGGCCATCAGGGTCTTCTCTTGTTATGGGTGCAGCGTGGGGTTACCGGCCTGGTTGCGCACGCCCCGCTCGCCGACCAGTACCAGGCCGTTGCCGGTATCGGTGGCGAGCGCGGTCACCGGGCCACGGGCGCTTTGCGGCACCGGGCGGAAGCTGGCGCCATCGTCCCGGCTGAGCAGCAGGTCGCCGGCCTGGCTGGCCAGCCACAGCTGGCCGTCACGGTCGACACCAGCGGCGGTGAGGCTGGTGTTCACACTGCTGCTGACTGCTTGCCATTGCTGGCCGCCGTCGGTGCTGCGGTAGGCATGCCCACGCAGGCCATAGACCAGCAGTACGCCGGGCTTGCCGACAGCCCCGAACAGCGTGCCGGCGTAGGGTGTTTCGACACGGCTGAAGCGCTCGCCGTCCTGCTTCAGCAGCAGGCCTTGCTCACCGGTGATGTACAGCTCGTCCCCCACCGCGGCCAGGCTGGTCAGGTGCAGGCCTTGCGGGTTATCGCTGTGGTCGAGCCAGGGCTGCCAGTGCTCGCCGCCGTCAACGGTACGCAACAGCAGGTTGAACACCCCGACCGCATAGCCATTGCGGGCATCGCTGAACCACACGTCGAGCAAGGCATTGTCGCTACCCGTGCCCGGCAGTTGCTCGGCCAGCGCCCGGCCATCCAGCTGCTTCTGCCAGTGCACGCCGCCATCGCGGCTGTGCAGCACCACGCCATCGTGGCCCACTGCCCAGCCCAGTTCGGGCGTGGCGAAGCTCACGGCATTGAGGTCGGCGCTGACCGGCACCTGGGCTTGCTGCCAGTGCGCGCCGTGGTCATCGGAATACACAATGTGCCCACGCGGGCCCACCGCAACCAGGCGCTGCCCGGCTTGGGTTACATCGCGCAAGGCGCTGCTGGCGGCCAGGGCGCTGGGCATGGCGGGCAGGTCCAGCACATCGGTGAAGGGCGCCGCCTGGGCCGCGCCCTGCAGCGCGGCCAAGGTCAGAACGACCACGCTGCATCGTTTGAAGACAGACATTGCCATCTATGCTCCGTGCGTTCAGCGGATGCCATTGCCGGCCAGCGACTCGGGCGACCACTGGGTTTTCGACAGCGGGTCGATGTAGCGGATGCCGCCGTAGGCTCCGACTACACCATTGAGGTTGTAGGTGCCGCCGATCAGGTCGTAGATCATGAACGGCGTGGCGTCCGGGGTCTGTTTGTCGTAGCTCTGGGTGAGGAAGGCGAACGAGCCGCGGTACAGCTGGCCACGGGCGTCGTACTGGTCCGAGGCCAGGGCGATCCAGCTGTCTTCGTCGAGGTAGAAGCGGCGCTTGTGGTAGATATGCCGTGCACCGTCCTTGAGCTTGCCTTCCACCACCCACACCCGGTGTTTCTCCCAGCGCACGAACTGTGGCGCCAGGTGGTTGGGGGTGATCACCTGCTTGACGTCGGTGTTGTAGGTCAGCTGATAGGTGTTGTACGGCACGTACATTTCCTGCTTGCCGACCAGGGTCCAGTCGTAGCGGTCCAGCGCACCGTTGAAGACGAACACGTCATCGTAGGTACCCGAACCCGAGGTACCCGGGTTGGGCGTGTCGTATGCCAGGTTCGGTGCCAGCTTGACCCGGCGCTGGCCCGGCAGGTACTGCCAGGCGCTGCGTGGCTGTACCAGCGGGTTGGCGGCATCGCGCAGCATCATCGCTTCGCCGGCACGGCGTGCGGGCCCGGTGTACACCAGCTTCATCTGGTAGTAGGTGTCCTTGGCACCGATCGGCTTGGCCATGTCCTCGTAGATCGGGTAGCTGATATTGGCCTGGCCGGTGGTCGAGAGTGATGGCTTGCCGGCGGCGTCGACGTTCCACGAGTCGTACTTGGCAGTCATGCTCACGCCCTGGTAGCGCAGCAGGAAGTTCCACATGGCCTCGGCGCCGTTCTGCGGGATCGGGAACGGTATGCCGGGCAGCACGTTGTCTACCGCAGTGCCACCCTCCTTGCTGTTGGCGCCAGTGGCGTTCTTGCGGGTGTTGTCGAGTACCGCTTGCGGCAGCGCCACGCTACGGTGGGTCGGGTACACATCGACGCG
Source organism: Pseudomonas sp. 43(2021) (assembly GCF_017490805.1). Lineage (NCBI taxonomy): Bacteria > Pseudomonadati > Pseudomonadota > Gammaproteobacteria > Pseudomonadales > Pseudomonadaceae > Pseudomonas > Pseudomonas sp. 43(2021). The sequence goes on along the minus strand of NZ_JAFGYJ010000031.1, from coordinate 21,782 downwards.
GTAGCTGGGGTAGCGCTTGAGCAGTTCCAGGGTGGTGGCGGTCAGCTGGCCCTTGTACTGCTCGGCGTTCTTGCCATCGATGACCAGCAGCGGCTTGTCGCTGGCAAACGGGTCGGGGCGCATGCTGGCGCCGCTCTGGTAGCTGGCCGGCGGCGTCAGCAGGCCGCCCTGGTAGGCCGGGATCGAGCCATCGGCGTTGCCGGCCTTTTCCGCGCCAATGACGGTCAGGCTGGTGCCCAGGCGCGCGGCCTGGTCAGTGGAAACGGCGGCCTGGGCAGCACTCAGGGCGGCCAGTGACAGGCACGAGGCCAGCAGGGTACGTACGAAATTCATGATGGTTGTCTTCCTGTGTAGGCTGTAGGAAACATGACTCAGAAGGTCGTCTTGACGGTCAGGTACAGGGCGCCACGGTCCTCGGTGGTGGCACCACCGCCGGAGAAGGAGGCGTAGCCGCCGCCGTAGCAGGTGTAATCCTGTTCGCCGTCCAGGGCGTTGGGGGTGCTGCCGTCGGTCTGGCCGTCCTTGCAGGCCTTGGTCTCACCGAAACTGTCGACGTACTTGAGGTCGACGAAGTACTGGTTGTAGATCGCGGCGCTCACGCCTACCGCATAGTTGCCGGTGTTCTCGGCGCCACCGCCCTGCACCGGCGACACGCCGTCCAGACCAACGTTGACCGACAGCGGCATGCTCAGGTCCATGCCCGGCAGCACCTGGTACCAGGTAGGGGTAAAATTGACGGCGATGCCCCAGTTGTCGCGGGTGGCCTTGTCGATACCGCGGTAGCTGCTCTTGCCCTTGTACAAGGCCTCGTTGTGGCTATCGAGCTTGAGCAGGTTGCTGTAGAACAGTTCGCCAAGCAGGGTTGCCGAATCGAACAGCGGCGTGTCACCAATGGTCATCAGGCCGTTCAAGGTCCAGTGCAGGGTGTCACCGGTGGCGCTCAGGCTGTCGCCATCCTTGGGCACGTCGTAGACCACCCCGCTGCCGGGCAGGCGTGCCGGCAGCAGGCCGAAGCCGCCGCCCAGGCCACCCTGGCCGGGGGCGCTGACGATTGCCGGGATGCTCGCCAGCGGCATGTTGTGGCGGATGTTCAGGTCGCTGCCGACACTGATGCCGCCCACATCCCTGGACAGGCTCAGGCCGTAGATGTCGATGTCGTCGGCGTAGGCGAACTGGTAGGTAGTGCTTTGCAGCGAGTTGTACAGGTTGCCGACAGCGCCCTGACGACTGCCCGGTGGGTTGCCGAACGGGCCGTTGGCGACGGTCATGCCACGTGCGTCGAGCCAGGCCTGCGGGAGAATTTCGGAGGTCTTGCGGTAGTAGAAGCCGAGGGTGCCGCCCAGCCACTCGGGCGACCACTTGGCCATGATGCCCCAGTCGCCGCTCTTGCCCGGTTTCAGGTCATGGCCACGGCGGATGGTGGTCAGCGCGCCGCGCACCGGGATCAGCCCGGGGGTGCCGGTGTGGCCGAGCAGGAAGCTTTGGGCGCCCTCGCCTACCACGTCCGAGCCGCCATAGTAGGTACCGGCTTCGGGCAGGCGGGCTGCGTCCCAGTCGAAGAAGTACTGGGCGCCCAGGGTCAGTTCGGAGTTGACCAGGAACGAGGTCGACAGCTGGTTGCGCGGTACGAACAGCTCCTTGGCCTCGGTGCCCGGCGAGGCGGCCAGCTTGGCCAGATCGAGGCCGGACTGGCCGTAGCTCAGCGAATGCACCGGGTTGAGCAGGGTTTCACCCCAGAACAGGTTGTGCTGGCCCAGCTTGGCGCTGACCTGCGAGGCCTCGCCGACTTCACGGCTGAAGAACACGAAGGCATCCAGCACTTCACCGGACGGGCCGCTGTAGTAACGCTGGGCGTAGTTGCTCAGGTGCGGGCTGCCCAGCGGCACACCGGTGCCGGGCAAGCCATTGAGGCTGGGGTTGATGCCGGACTGGCCGCCGTTGCCGTTGACGAACGGGTTGCTATTGGAACCGGTGTTGTCATAGGCCTTGTCGTACCAGCTGGCGGTGCTGACGCGGAACCCGGTGTTGCCCTGGTAGACCACGTCCAGTTCGGTCAGCAGGTCGACCCGGTTGGTGATGTTGGTGCCGGCCTTGCGGAAGTTGTAGTCACCGTCGTTGCTGTTCGGCGTGCCCAGCATGCGCTTGTCGGCGCTTTCGGTGCGCACGCCATAGTTGTACTTGACGGTGTTGTCGAAGCGCACGGCCCAGTTTTCATTGCCGGTATCGACTTCGAACGCCTGGGCAGCGGGCAGCGTGAGCAGGCCGATGGCGCAGGCGAGCAGGCAGCGCTGTGGTTTCACAGCACGGTGAATGCGGTGTTCTGGCATTACGATGGCTCCACGTATTGTTATTGTTTTTTGCGCCGCCCGTCTTTTGCGAGCGTGGCTGGGGCGTCCATGCGCTATAGCAGGTTGGGCTGGTCCAGTCGCTGGATGAAGGCCTCGGCCTGCGGCCAGGGGCCGAAGCCGGAGGCCGGATTGAGGTGGCCGACAGCCCCCAGTGCGACCAGTTCGCTACCCCAGCCTTGGGCCAGGGTGCTGGCCGCGCTAAGGCTGGCCAGGTGATCATTGCTGCTGGCCGCGACAATGCTGGGGAATGGCAGCGGCTCAAGGGGTAATGGCGACCAGCCGCGCTCGGCCAGGCTGGTCGGGCTTGGGTAGTGGGCCGGCCATTGCGCGCTCAGGTCAGGTGGCGCCGCCAGCAATGCACCCTTGATCGGCCGCCGGTAGCGCGCCGCCCAGTGGGCGACCATCAGCACGCCAGCACTGTGGGCTACCAGAATCACTTCACCTTCGATCTGGTCCAGCTCGCGCTGGATCGCCTCGACCCGGGCCGTGCAGCACAGGCCATCGACCCGCAGTGGCGGTACGCTGCGCACCTTGGCCAGGCGGCCTGCGAGCAGGGTTTGCCAGTGCTCGGCGACATGGTCGCGCAGGCCGGGGACGATCAGCACGGTGGCAGTGGTTTGCAGTTTTTCCACGGTGAACCTCGTGTGCGGTGTAGCTCTTGAGGTTCACAGTAAACAGCCCACCCACTGGGTGCTTCACATTGGGCGTCAGGGGCTTTTCATTTGATGACAATGGCCCATACAAGGCTTTGCTTTTCAATTCATGACACGCAGTCTATAAGACACAAAACGCATGTCGGCATACCCAACAACAAGAAACCGCATGGAAAACAACAAAAGATGCCTGCCCTAGTCCGTGCCGCCAGTTTGACCAATTACCTTGAGGTGTCCCGCCACCTGGGCCTCAATCCCCATGCACTGTTGGCACAGGTTGGCCTCAGCGCCGCGTTGCTCGATGACCCCAACCGGCGGATCCCGGTTGCCAGCGTCATCACCTTGCTGGAGGCCTCCGCCAGCGCCACTCGCTGCGAAAGCTTCGGCCTGCGCATGGCCGAGTTGCGGCAACTGTCGGACTTCGGCGAAATCAGCCTGCTGCTCAGCCACCAACGCACCCTGCGTGATGCGCTGCAGGTGATCGTGCAGTACCGCCACCTGCTCAACGACGCCCTGGCCATCCATATCGAAGAAGCCGGCAAGACCGTGGTCATTCGCGAGGAGGTAGTCAACGAACGCGCGCCCTGCAGTCGCCAGGCCACCGAGCTTGCCATTGGCGTGATGATGCGCCTGTGCGCGGCACTGCTAGGTGCCCACTGGCACCCGGTCAGTGCCAACTTCACCCACGCGGCGCCTGCCGACCTGGCCACCCACCGGCGCATTTTCGGCTGCACGCTGGTGTTCGGCAGCGAGTTCAACGGCATCGTCTGCCCGGCCGCCGATCTCGACAGCGCCAGCCCGCAGGCCAACGATGCCATGGCGCGCCTGGCGCAACGCTATCTGGACAGCCTGCCGGCGGGCGGCACGCCGTCGCTGGAGCTGGAGCTACGCAAGACCATCTACCTGCTGCTGCCCATGGGCCGCGCCACCATCGAGCAGGTGGCACAGACCCAGGGCATGAACGTGCGCACCCTGCAGCGGCGCCTGGAAGAAAGCGGGTTGACCTTCAAGGACCTGATCAACAGCGTGCGCCGTGACCTGGTGATGCGCTACCTGGAAAACCCCGGCTATTCGCTGGGGCGTATCGCCGACATGCTGGGTTATTCGATGCCCAGCTCGTTCACCCGCTGGTTCATCGCCCAGTTCGGCATGCCGCCGGCCAGTTGGCGGGCACAGCGGGATGGACAGATTGTGTCAGGGCCACCAACCGCCTGAGCTGAGATTTTTGGTGATTTTGAGATCGAGCGCCGCGCGGGCGGCGCTCGATCTCACAGGCGCCACAAATCTCAAGCCGTACCCACCCAACGCATCAACGCCAGCACCAAAAGCACCAGAAACACGCTCTCCCCCACCATCAGCGCAATGGGTTTTACCCCGACCGAAGCCAGCGCCTTGAGTTGGGTTTTCATGCCCAGGGCACTGATCGCCACCACCAGGCAGCCACGCGACAGGTCGTTGATACCGCCCTGCACCGCGGCGGGCACCCAGCCTGTGCTGTTGACGCAGGCCAGCAGCAGGAAGCCGACGGCGAACCATGGCAGCAAGGGCGGCCGCTGGCCACCGGCCTCCAGGCCCTGGCGCCGGGTGATCATGGCCGCGCAGACAATGACCGGCAACAGCATGGCCACCCGCATCAGCTTGACCACCGTGGCGATGTCACCGGTCTCGGTGGACATGCTGTAGCCGGCCCCCACCACCTGCGCCACGTCGTGGATGGTCGCACCGAGGAAGACCCCGGCCTGCGCGGGTGACAGGTGCAACCACTGGGCGATCATCGGGTAGAGGATCATCGCCAGGGTCGACAGCGCCGACACGCCGATCACGGTGAACAGCGTTGCATGCTCTTTGCGCGGGTGCTGGGGCAAGGCCGCTGCCAGTGCCAGCGCCGCCGAGGCACCGCAAATGGCCGTGGCACCGCCGGTGAGCATGCCGAACAGCCGTGAAAAACCCAGCACCTTGGCCACCACCACCGAGGCCAGGATCGTCACCACCACCAGGGTGATGACCAGGACCACGGGTTTCCAGCCCAGGCTGGCGATCTGGTCCAGGGTGATGCGCATGCCAAGCAGCGCCACACCCAGGCGCAGTACCGTGCGGGCGGTAAATTCGATACCGGCCTTGCAGGGGCCGTCGACCGCGAGAAAGTTCAGTGCCATCCCCAGCAGCAGGGCAAACAGCATGACCGGCGCCGCGTAATGCTCGCTGAGGAAACTGGCGGCCGCGCCGACGATAAGGCTGACCACCACTCCCGGGGCGAGGGTGCGGATACGCTGATGGGTAGCGCTCAGTGCCAGTGTATTCATTGCCCCGCTTCCTCACTGTCAAACACGATGTAGACCTGCCCGCCCTGCTGCTCGACCGGGTAGCTGGCAACCTTCAAAGCCCTGGAATTGACCAGGTAGCCGCTGGCCAGGTCAAAGCGCAGGCCATGCGCGCAGCACTGGATGACACGGCCCTCCAGCCGCCCGCCGCACAACGATGCGCCCTGGTGCGGGCAGCTGTCTTCGATGGCATAGAGCGAGTCGGCCACGTTGAACAGCGCCACGCTGCGCCCTTCGCAGGCCAGCAGCACGCGGCCGTTACGTTCCGGCACCTGATGGGGGGCCAGTGCAATACGCCGGGTCATACCCGTTCAACCTCTTGCAGCGCTTCGGTCATGGCCGCAAACAGCACCTCGGCAGGCTGCGCGCCAGCGATGAGCGGCCCCTGATTGAAGCGGAAACGCGGCACGGCACTGCCTGCGCGCCCTGCCCCATCGAGGAACGGGCTGCCGTCGTCACGCAGGCAGTCGGCAACCTGTACGGCCTCCAGCCCACAACACTGGGCGATGTCGAGCAATGTGCGGCTATCCCCCAGGTCGCGGCCCTGGTGGAAATAGGCGATGAACAGCTGTGCCAGCAGGTTTTCCAGTTGCGATGCATCCAGCAGCCGGGTGGCCCGTTGCAGCAGCCGATGGGCATTGGCGGTGTTGGGCATGCGGCGAATACGCGTGAAGTCGATGTCCTCACCGACCACGCGAGCAGCGGCGCGCACCTGGGCCTGGCGCTCGCGCACCGCCTCCTCGCTGCCCAGGCGCTGCAGATAAAAGGCATGGAACGGCACGCCACCAGCTGGCAAGCCAGGCAACAACTGCACACCTCGCCATTGCAGTTGTACTTGCACTTGCGGCTGTTCGCGCTGCAACAGCAACAGGGCGGCCTGCAGGTGCCGCTGGCCAATCAGGCACCACGGGCAGACGAAATCGAAGAACACTTCGACGGACAACAGCTGTTTCACGGTTTCAACTCCCGGGGTACGCCAGCAGCGTTCTGTGCCGGTGCATGCAGACGCTCCATGTCGCGGTGGTAATGACGTTTGGCAAGGAAAAACACGGCCGCCGCGCCGATGCTCATCAGCGGCACCAGCTGGAAGGCGGCATGCAGGCCGATCAGGTCGGAAACGCGCCCAGTGATCAGCGGCCCGGTTGCCAGGCCCAACAGGTTGTTGGCCAGGGTCAGGGTTGCGAACGCGGTGCCGTGCACCGAGGCGTGGGTGAGGTTGGCGACCATGGCACTGGACGGGCCGTTGGTGCCGGCGGCAATCATCATGCCCAGGCAGATAAGCACCAGTTGCGCGGTGCCGGCTGGCAGTGCGAAAGCGATGGACAGCAGCGCACAACTGCCCAGGCAGTAGGCAATTGCCAGGCTGATCTTGCGGTCCGGGCGCTGCCGCCCGAGGCGGTCGCAGAGCATGGCACAGAGGATCATGCCGATGCCGCTGCACAGCACGATGACCGCGGCAATCGCCCCGGCGCGGTCGGTGCCCATGGCGTAATAGCGGTTCAGGTAACTGGGCATCCACACGATCACGGTGCCGCCGACGAACAGCTGCAGCCCACTGCCGACGTAGGCCGCGATGACCGAACGGCTGCTGTACAGCGTGCGCAGCGGGCGACTGGCCTTGCCCTGCAAATGCTGCGCGCACCGAGGCACAATACGCGCCTCCTTGACGATCAGTGGGTACAGCATCGCCAGCACCAGGCCGAACAGCGCCATGCCGGCGAATGCCCAGCGCCAGCCCAGGTGCTGGGCCAGCACACCGCCCAGGGCCATGCCCAGCACCGAGCCGAACATGCCACCGGCCATGAACGCCCCGGCCAGGGTCGAGCGCATGTCGCGGGGGAACACGGCGACCACCACTGCAATGCCGACACTGCCGTAGGCCGCCTCGCCCACCCCGACCAGAAACCGTGCGATGAACATCTGCGGGTAGTTTTCCGCCAGGGCGCAGCCGAGGGTGGCCAGGCTCCACAGTACCGCCATCAGCACCAGGCTGCGTACCCGGCCGAAGCGGTCGGCCAACAGCGACAGCGGAAATGTCAGCAGGCCGACCATCAGCGCGACGATGCCGCTGAGCAAGCCGAGCTGGCTGTCGCTCAATGCCCATTCGCCCTTGAGCAGCGGGAACACCGCGTTGAGCACCTGGCGCGACATGTAGTCGGAGATCAACAGGCCAAAGGTCAGGGCGAAGACCACCCAGGCATAGCGCCGGGGGACGCTGTGGGCGGTGTCGGTGCCGGAATCTTCGGCACTGGCGAGATAGGTGGCCATGTTGCCTCCTTGGGTGTGGGGCGTGAGGTTGTTCTTGTTGTTATGGGTTACAGCCAACATTCATGTTGCTTTTGCGGCCCTCTTCGCGGGCTCGCCCGCTCCCACAGGTACCGCGTCAACCGTTGGGCCAACACCGCACCTGTGGGAGCGGGCATGCCCGCGAAGAGGACGTGCCTGCCGTGTCAGGTACGCTGCGGCACACCCTTCACACCCGGCTGGCGATTCGGCGCCATGCCGTTGGCCTTCAAGGTCTGCTCGATACTGTCGTACTGCTGCCCGATGCGGTAAATGGCGCGTGCTTCCTTGCCGCTGGCTATCTCGCGGCCCAGCTCGTGGGCCACGCGCACGGTCTGCTGGATCTGCTGCACCGAGGTGAAGCGCTTGCCATGCTGGTCGATGATGGTGTCTTCGTTGCCACAGCGCGGGTGCAGGCCCATCGCCAGGGCCATGGTGTTGAACGGCAGCACGTTCTTCAGCAACGATTCCGCGGTCAGGGTGCAACCGTCCGGCGCGCGGTGGATGAAGTTGAAGAAGTTGAACGGGTTGGGGCCGTCGAAGCCGCCGCCGATGCCGATCCAGGTCAGGTTCAGCGGCCCCATGTAGTCACCGCGGCGGACGATGCGCTCGAGCGTCTCCAGGGCATGCATGCCGGTCAGCTGGAAATGCGGCTGGATGTTGCTGGCCTGCAGGCGACGCAGGTGCTCGCGGACCCAGGCCGGGCCGGCCGGCACGGTCATCTCGCTGTAGGCGGCATGAATCGCCGGGCTGGCCAGCGAGGTGCCTTCCAGGTACTCGGGGTACAGCAACTCCATGATGTTCATCTGCGTGGTGTTGATGGCCACGGTCACCTGGTCGGGGCGCGGCGTCAGCTCGGCGAGCATGTGCCGGGTGTCGTCCGACAGCCACTTGGCCGCCTCGCCTTCGCTTTCCGGGGCGAAGGAAATCGACCCGCCAACCTGGATGATCATGTCCGGCACCGCCTCACGCACCCCGGCGATCAGCTCGTTGAACTTGGACAGGCGCTTGGAGCCTTTGCCGTCCAGTTCACGCACATGCAGGTGCAACACGGTGGCGCCTGCCTCGTAGCAGTCGACGGCCTTCTGCACCTGCTCGTCCATGGTCAGGGGAATGTCTTCCGGGAAGTCTTCGGGCATCCACTCCGGGCCATAGGGGGCCACGGTGATCACCACCTTTTCCATGTTTTCCGGGTGCAACGAATCGTCGAAGAATTGCATGCTGTAGTCCTCGCTATTGTTATTGTGCGGTTGCCGCCAGCGACGGCGACGAACTCAGAACGTGGGGCTGCCCTTGATCCCGGCGCGCTCCATCTTGCGGTGGCACGGCGGGTAGTCCATGACGGCGTAGTGCTGGGTGCTGCGGTTGTCCCAGATCGCCACGCTGTTGGGCTGCCAGCGCCAGCGCACCTGGTACTCCGGCAGGTAGGCCTGGCTGATCAGGTAGCGCAGCAGGTCGCTGGCACCGGGGTTGGCGTCCTGGCCGAAGCGCACCCGCTGCGGGGTGTGGTAATTGCTGAAATGGGTGGTGAAGGCGTTGACGAACAGCACCTGCTCGCCGGTTTCCGGGTGCGTGCGCACCACCGGGTGCTCGGCATCGGGGAACTGCGCCTTCAACGCCAGGCGCTTTTCCAGCGGCATGGCAGCGCCAAAGCTGGCCTCGATGCTGTGGCGGGCGCGCAGGCCTTCGATCTTGGCCTTCACATCGCCTGGCAGGTTTTCATAGGCCAGCACCATGTTCGCCCACATCGTGTCGCCGCCCACTGGCGGGCATTCGATGCAGCGCAGCACACAGCCCATCGGCGGGGCCTCGCGCCAGGTGGCGTCGGTGTGCCAGGCATTTTCATAGCGGTCGTTGGGCTGGTCCGGGCGCTTGTAGATCTGCACCAGGCCCGGGTGTTCCGGGTCGCTGCCGGCCACCGGGTGGTCCTCCAGGTCGCCGAAGCGGCGCGCAAAGGCCACGTGTTCGGCGCGGCTGAAGTGCTGGTCGCGCAGGAACAGCACACGGTGCCGGAGCAACTGCGCGCGCAGCTGGGCGAACAGGTCGTTGTCGTGGATCGCGTCGGCCAGGTTGACCCCACTTACCTCGGCCCCGATCGCGCAGGTCAGTTGTTCGATGTGCATGCTGTTGCCCTCTTCAGATGACGAAGATCGACGAGCCGGTGGTCTTGCGCGCTTCCAGGTCGCGGTGGGCCTGGACGGCATCCTGCAGTGCGTAGTGCTGGTTGATCTCGATACGGATGCGCCCGCTGCCGACGTGGTCGAACAGCTCGCCGGCCAGGTCGGCCTTTTCCGCCGGGTCGGCGATGAAGTCGGCCAGTGCCGGGCGGGTGAGCTGCAGCGAGCCCTTGATCGCCAGCAACTGCGGGTCGAACGGCGGGATGGTGCCCGACGCCGTGCCGACGCATACCATCAGGCCGCGGCGCTTGAGCGAATCGAGCGAGCCCATGAAGGTGTTCTTGCCAACGCTGTCGAACACCACATTCACCCCCACCCCATCGGTCAACTCACGCACGCGCGTGGCCACGTCCTCGACGCTGTAGTTGATGACGTGGTTGCAGCCATGGGCACGCGCCACTTCGGCCTTGGCCTCGGTGGACACCGTGCCGATCACGTTCAGCCCCAGCAGCCGCGCCCACTGCGCGACGATCAGGCCGACCCCGCCAGCAGCGGCATGCAGCAGCACGCTGTCGCCGGGTTTGAAATCATGGAGCCGACGCAGCAGGTAGGCGGAGGTCAGGCCGCGCATGGTCATGGCGGCGGCGGTTTCGAAGGCGATGGTATCTGGCAGCTTGATCAGCGCGGCAGCAGGGATCAGGCGCTCGGTGCAATAAGCGCCCAGGGTGTTGAGGAAACCGGTGTAGGTGACCCGGTCACCGACCGCCACCTGGGTCACGCCCTCGCCCACCGCCTCGACCACGCCGGCCGCTTCCACGCCAATGCCGTTGGGCAGCGGGATCGGGTAGGTGCCGTTGCGGAAATAGGTATCGGCGTAGTTCAGGCCCACCGCCACCTGGCGCAAGCGCACCTGCCCCGGGCCGGGCTCGCCGACCTCGGCGTCCTCGTAGCGCAGCACCTCGGGGCCACCGGTCTGATGGAAACGTACGACTTTGGACATGCTTGTCTCTCCAATCATCGATCTGGACGCATGGCGTCAGTTCTGGGTGATTGGACTGTATGCCCTTGGTGTGCGGGGTGCTTCGCATCGGACGACAGCGGGTTTTCATTTGATGACAGTACGGGCGTCGACCTGTCGTTCACGAAAACCGCGTTTTATTCATGAGCCTCCTTGATGCTTATCCATGGTCAGACTAATACTTAAGTCTCTGCCTGGGGAGGCACGAAAAATGCAACCAAGATTCGTTATCGTTCCCGCTGTACCGATCGAAAAGGAGTCGTTCCGCGTGGGTAGCCGCTATTACGCCGCTACCGTTTGTGGGGGGTTCGACATTTACGACAACCAAGCGAAGGAGCGGCTCAAGCCCAGCTATCCAAGCAGGACGGATGCGCAGGTGCAGTGCGAGCAGCTGAACAAGCGCGGTGATGTAGGCTGATAGAGCAAGCAATTGCCTTGCTCGCCCCCTGTGGGAGATCGCCCAGCCTTTCGGGTTGCGCTGTCATGTAGAGAACTGAGTTCGCAAGCGGTCCGCGTACCCTGTGGGAGCGGCTTTAGCCGCGAAGAATCCAACGCGCTGCATGGCACCGGTTGCGCCGGTGTTCGCGGCTAAAGCCGCTCCCACAGGGGGTCAAGTGTTCGTGATCTCGCCCTGCTGCCAACCGGCAATCAGGCGATTGGCATCCTCTACCGGAGCACTGCCATGAACAAACCCTTTCATGCGCTGATCTTTGCACTGACAGCGCTTTCTGCCTGCTCGTCCAACTCCGCGCTGTACCACGACCAGCCGCTGGTTGCGAAAGTCGACAACGGCATGAGCAAAGACCAGGTCATGCAGATCGGCGGCAAACCCTCTGCCGAGACTGAGCGCACCGTGGTACCCGGCACCTGCTTCGACTACATGCTGACCAAGGCCGACAACCGGCAACCTTACAGCGTCAGCTTCGACGGCACCGGCAAAGTGGACAATACCGCTTTCATGACCTGCGCCGAATGGAGCAATGCCCAGCGCAGGGCCCGCCTGCCCAGCATGGGCGGCTCAAGCGGCTCGGGCTACTGATTCAGTCCAGGCATTCCTTGGCAGCCTGGCGCAATTTGTCACCAGACAGAAAGCTGCCTTTGTAGAACGTCGCGCGGCTACCCTCGCGGGAATCGACTACGTCCAACACGTCATCGGATGCCACAGCGCTGGGGGCCGTCAGCCGGTAGCCGTGGGCGATCGACTTCTGCGTGGCCTGTGGCGCCAGCGCTTGCCACTTGGGCAGTACGCAGGCGGCGTATTGCTGGGGTGATTTGTGGGTCAGTTTGCTGGCAGTGGGTTTGCCAGGGGTTGCGCAGCCGGCAAGGCCGGTGACCAGTACAGCGGCGAGAAAGATACGAAATGTAGACATTTGCATTTGGCCATCAAGAATACGCTGCATTCTAACGAGCGTTGCACTGACTGACTAATCAACCAAGGTCTTGCTACCCAGGCTGCACCTGATATTTCTACCAGTGGCATGGGCGGGTGGACACTGACAAAGTGCAGCTACCAACAGACACGGGAGCACACGTCATGCCACAGAACACCGTCCGCACGCGCTACTTCTATCAGGATGGAAAACTCGTAACCCTGGAGGCAGGGGAACAAGGCGTCAGTATCTTTCGTACCGCAGATATGCCGATCGCCGAACAACCAATGAAAGGCTCGCAGCCCAGCGGATTGCTGGTGACGGACGACAAGGGGTCAGTGCTGCAAGTGCAGGAAACACCTGATAAAACCTGAGTCTGGCTCTATTAGCCAGCCTGCACCGACAGGCTGAACGGCGCTCCTGACGTTGAACCCAGGTCCAGCTTCAGGAACGCTTCACAGCATCAATCCAGCGCGCCGTTCAATACCTCGTAGATGATCCCCGTAGCGACTGCCACCAGGATCAGGTCCACACCCGCCTGCATCCATTCATAGCCATCATAATGAGGGAGCTGCCCCAGCAGCCTGCCATCCAGCTTCTTGGCGATACCCGGTGGCAGTGGCTTGCCACGGGCCAGGTTCTTCTGGATGCCGGGGGGCAGCGGCGCGCCTGCGCTCCAATAGTTGCGGTGCCCGTCGAGAATGCCAAGCACATCGCCACGGTTTATCGACGGGCCACCATACGCGGCACCGTGACCTTTACTGTGCTGGCCCTTGTCCTTGCCATGGCCCTGCCCTTTACCGTTACCCGGGTCGGCATAAGTGAGCGCAGGTGCCACTGCCAACACGATTGAAGTAGCCACGACTGCCCATCGATGCATTGCCATGCTGTTTCCTTACACAAGGGGACGTCCCCGCACTTTAGACCAAAACCCGGTTCAGGGTGAAAGTCCCCAGACGCGGGGTCAGGGCTTGGCCCCCCGATAGAGCACGATGGCTGCCACATCGAGGGCCAGCACGACAACGGCGAAGAGGAACATGACATACAGATCTTCTGGAAACATTGCCGTATCCCCAAATGCACAGGTTTACAGGGGTACAGCAATTCCCGTTCCAATGCCTCGCTGCACACTGCCGCTCAATAGAGACGGGCCTTGATCAGCGGGCGCAGCAAGTAATTGAGGACGCTGCGCTTGCCACTGAGGATATCCACTTCGGCCACCATGCCGGGGATGATCGGCAGCACCTCCTCGCCGCGCTTGAGCTGGCTGCCGTCAGTGCGGATCAGCACCTGGTAGTACGACTCCTTGCCGTGGGGCGTGTCCTCTTCGATGGTGTCGGCGCTGATTTGCTCCAGGGTGCCCTTGAGATCGCCATAAATGCTGAAGTCGTAGGCGGTGATCTTCACCTTGGCCGGCATGCCCGGCACCAGGAAGGCCACGTCACGCGGCTTGATCCTGGCCTCTACCAGCAGGCGGTCCTCCACCGGAATCACTTCCATGATCGCCTCGCCGGGCTGGATCACCCCGCCACGGGTATTGATCAGCACGGTGTTGACCCGCCCCCGCACCGGCGAAACGATCCCGGTACGGCGCAACTGGTCCTGGCGCTGCTGTACGATCGGCTCCAGCGCACTGAGGTCGGCCTTGCGCTGTGAGCGCTCGGTGTAGGCATCCTGGAAGTAGCTGCTCTTCAGCTCGGTCAGCTTGCCGTTGAGGGTAGCTATGTCCTGGCTCAGCCGCAGAGCCTCCATCTGGCTCACCGCACGCTTGGCCACCAGCGGGCGGACCAGGTCGAGCTGGCTCTGGGCCAGGCTGATCTGCCTCTGGATCGCCTGGCTACCTTCGAGCAGCTTGTCCCGCCGCGACTTGAACAGCTCCCGCTCGGAACGCGCCAGCGGCCCCTGCGGGTCGATATCCGGGGGAAATTCGATGGCCGCCTTGCCCAGCACCTCGGCGTCCAGCCGGGCGATGGCCGCCCGCAGCACGCCGGCCTGGTTGGCCGACTCCTGGAAATTGGTGAGAAAGCGCGTCTCGTCGAGGCGCAACAGCGGCTGGCCAACCTCTACCAGGTCGCCCTCCTGCACCAGCAGACGGTCGAGAATGCCCCCTTCCAGGCTCTGGATCTTCTGGATGCGACTGAACGGCACCACGCGCCCGTCACCGCGCGTCACCTCATCGAGCTCTGCCCAGGCGGCCCAGGCGACGAACAGCACGACGCTGCCGAGCAGGGTCCAGAGCAGCGGGCGATAGACCGGGTGAGTGGTCGCCAGCAAGGGGTCGGCCAGTTGCCGGCGCAACACTACTGAATTTTTTTCAGTTGCCATGGCCAGCTCCTTCGGCGACCTGCGGCGCCTGCACCTGGTTGCCCAGCACCACCTGGTTCAGCGGGCCGTCCATGATCACCTGGCCGTTGCGCAGCACCACCGCACGGTCCACCAGCGCCAGCACGCTTTTCTTGTGGGTGGTGATGATCAAGGTGCGCCGGCCAAGCCACTTCTGCAGGTAGTCGATAACCTGTTTCTCGCTGTTTTGGTCGAAGGCCGCGGTCGGCTCGTCGAGCAACAGGATCGGCGGGTCCTGTAGCAGTACCCGGGCCAGCCCGACCGCCTGACGCTGGCCGCCGGAGAGGCTGGCGTTGCCCTGGATCGGCATGTCCAGGCCCAGCGGGTGGGCGCGTACGAAAGTGCCCAGCCCCACGCCATCGAGGGCGTCCAGCAATTCCTCGTCGCCCAACGCAGCGTTCGCCAGGTTGAGGTTTTCGCGCAGGCTGCCGTGGAACAGCGCCACGTCCTGTGGCAAGTAGCCGATGCCGCGCTGGCGGTCGGCCGGGTCGATCTGGCTCAGGGCGATGTCGTCCAGCAACAGCCGGCCGGATTGCGCGTCGAGCAGGCCACTGAGCAGCCGCAACAGGGTCGACTTGCCGGCACCGTTGCCGCCGAGCAGCGCCACCCGCTCGCCGGCCTGGATGCTCAGCGCCTGTACGTCGACCACCGGCGGGCTGTCGCCGTGGGCCAGGCGCAGCGCCTCGAGGCGGTAATGCCCGTGGAGCCGCTCGCGGTGCACGAAGCGCTTGCCGACGGGACGCTCCTGCTCGGCCGACATCAACTGGTCGAGGCCCTCCAGGGCCACCTTGGTGTGCTGCCAGCGGCCGAGGATGGCGGCAGCCTGGGACAAGGGTGCGATGGCCCGCGAGGCAAGGATCGAACAAGCCACCAGGGCACCGACGGTCATCGCCCCGTCGCTTATCCGGTAGACGCCGAACACCACCACCCCGACATAGCACAGCTGCTGGACGATACTGGCCGAGTAGCTGAGGGTCGAGGCCAGGGCATGGGTCTTCATCGCAGTACCGGCCAGTTCCCCGGTGAGCGTCTCCCACTGCTGGCGGCAGCGGCCTTCGGCACGCGCGGCCTTGACCGTCTCCAGGTGTTCGAAGGCTTCCAGCAGCACGCTGTTCTTCATCGCCCCCTCGCGCAGGTTCTGCCGCGACAGGTGCCCCAGCAGGCGCTGGGTCAGCAACCCCGGCAGCAGCATCAACACGCAGGCCACCAGCGGAACCCAGACCACATGGCCACCGATCACGGCGATGATCAACAGGAAGATCACCACGAACGGCAGGTCGCTGATCAGCGCGGCACTGGACGAGGTGAAGAACTCGCGGACCGACTCGAACTCACGCACCTGGGTGCTGAACGCCCCCATCGACGCCGGTTTGGCGGCGATCCGGGTGCTCAGCACACGTGAGAACAGCAGGCTCGACAATTGCAGGTCCAGGCGCTTGCCAAGTACGTTCAGCAGGTGCCCGCGAAGGATCCGCAATACCCCGTCGACGATGATTGCCAGGGCCACGCCGCTGGCGAGTATCCACAGGGTATCGAAGGCCGCGTTGGGCACCACGCGGTCGTACACCTGCATGGCGAACAGCGCCGAGGCGACGGCCAGGACGTTGGCCACCAGGGCCGCCGCCGTGACTTCCGCGTAGGAGCGCCAGAGCCGCTTGAGCGGCCCGAAGAACCAGTGTTCCGGCAGGCCGCTGGCGTAGTCGCCAACCCGCCCGTCGGGGCGGTAGCGGCACTTGGCAAACACCGCCGTGCCGCTGTAAAGCGCCTCCAGCGCGGGCAGCGCCATGCACTCACGGCCGCCGTCGCTCTGCGGCACCAGCACCTCGTACTGCTCACCCTCGATGCCAACCAGCAGCAGGCTGCGGCCATCGTCGAGCAACAGCAGGGCCGGCAGCAGGTAGGCGTCCATCTGCCGCAACGGCAGCTCCGCGACCCTGGCAGTGATGTCGGCGCGACGCAGGGCGCGGGCGACCAGGCGCAACGGCAGGCGTCCATGCTCCAGCGCCAGGCCGTCGACCAGCTCGGCGTCGCCCAGCGGCCGGCCCAGTTGCCGGCACAGCAGCAGCAGGCCCTGGCGCAGCGGGTCGTCGTGGTTCAGGGTCACGACATTATCCGGGGATTGTTCAACTTCCATGATTCAACCGATTCTCCAGTAATGCCCCCAACAGCCCGACTTGCGCGGCCGCCCGGTACTCGATGCGCTTGCGCTCGATGTGCAGATTGATCAATTGTCGCTCGGCCTCGAAGCGTTCGCGCTGCACGTTGAGCAAGTCGATCACGTCGCGCCGGCCGACCTCGAACTGCTCGCGGTACAGCTCGCCGACCTGTTCCGACTCCGTCACCTGCTGGCTCAGCGACTGTTCCCGCCAGCGCAGCGTGTCACCGTTGTCGAACAGCGTCTGCAGTTGCCGGCGGATGTCACGCTGCATCGCATCGGCCGTCCATTGCGCCGACTCCAGGCGCTGTTGCGCAGCAGTCGGCCGGCGGAAGTTGGAAAGCCCCTGGAAGGTGTCCATGCGAAAGCGCAGCGACATCACCGAGTCGCTTTCCGGGCGACCACCGATCTCCCGGCGCAGCGCGGAGGCCTCCAGGTTCAATTGCGGCAGCAGCGAAGCCTTGGCCTCGCGGACTTGCGCCTCGGCGACATTGGCGTCCTCCAACGCCTTGCGCTGCAACGGCGACTCGCGGATCACCCGCGCCACGTCGCTGGCAGCCAGGTAGCGCTGCAGCGACATCGGCTCGGGCTCGACCAGTTCGGAGGGGTCCTGGCCAACCAGGATCGCGTACTGGTTGCGCGCGTCCTGCAGGTTGCCCTTCTCCAGCGACAACTGTTCCTGGGCACGCGCCAGTTCGAGGTTGGCGCGGTCCAGTTCGCTGCGGTCGGCGTAACCGTCGCTGCCGCGCGCCTGGGTCATCTCGCGGATGCCGTCGAGGCGCTGGATGTGCTGGCGCACCGTCTCCACCCGGCGCTCCGAGGCAAGCACGTCGAGATAGGTCTCTACGATATCCAGCGCCGCATCGTCGCGCGCCACCAGCACCGCCTCGGACAGCTTGCGCCGGGTTGCGCTGGCGCTGTCGACCTTGCTCGTCACCCGTCCCCAGTCATACAGCATCTGCGATACGGTGACGTCGTAGACAACCTCGCCAACGTCGAACTCCTGCGGCCCCCCGGACATAGTGACGGAGGGGTAATAGCCACCCTTGGCGATCTCCACCTCGGTGCCCGCACGATCCGCCTCAGCCATCGCCGAACGCACCTGGGGGTGAATCGCCAACCCCGCCCGCACCGCCTGGTCGAGAGGGATGGCCGGGGCGGACAACGGCAGCCCGAGGCACAGGAGCCACAGGGCTCCCGCGCCGCGGCGCCTTCCCTTGAGCACGGACAGGCCGCGCATCAGACCACGACCTGTACCGTGTTGTCCTCGATCAGCAGGGTACTGCTGCCAAAGTTGTAGACATCGTAAGTAATGCCGTTGACCTGCTGGGTGGTCCCGGTGTTCACGGCACCCACCACGTTGAGGGTGTCGTTGTTCTCGCCGGTGATCTGCAGGATGTTGTTGCCATCGGTGATGGCGTCCACCTCTGCCGCAGTCAGGGTCAGCACGCTCCCCGAGTCGCCCTTGCCGAGGTCGATACGCTCGATGTTGGAGAGCGTGCCAACGCCGACGGCGTTGTAGTCGAGGTCGATGCCGTCGGCCAGGATCAGGGTGTCGAAGCCCCCGCCGCCGTCGATGCTGATGAAGTCGGTCGCAGTGATCTGGATGGCATCGTTGCCGTTGCCGGCCACTACGTGATCGCCGGTCCCCACGTTGAAGATCAGGTCGTTGCCATCACCTCCGTTGATGTGCTCCGAACTGCCGCTCGCCCCGGACATGACATCGTCCCCGGCAGTACCGTTGACATCGATCTGGCCGATATTCAGCGACAGCCCGTTAGGGGTCAGGGTGATGCCGTATGCCGAGCTGTCGTTGCCGTTGGTGTCGGTGGCGACGATGTTGAACGAGATCTGCGAACCGAGGTTGAGGATATCGGTGATGTTCAGCCCCAGCTGGGTGAGGACGGTCGGGCTCAGCAGGTTAAGCGAGAAGTTACCGGCGCTGTCTGCCTGGATCGGCAGTAACTCAACGTTCAGCGCCGGGGTGATGACACGGATCACCACGCTGGAGTCCGGTTCGGTGGTGCCGCTGAAACCGAACCTCGGGTTCAGCGGGTTGAGGCTGACATCGACGCCGAAGTTGCCGATGGTCACTGGCTGCTCGATGCTGCTGCCGACGCCGATGGTCGCCACATTGCTCGGGTTGCCGGCCGGGTCCTCACCGATCACGGAGACTTGGGCATTGAGCAGTTGGTCCAGGGTAAGGTCGATGTCCAGGTCGGTGAGCAGGTTCAGCGAAGCCAGCCCGCTGTTGTCGGCAGTTACCGTGGCGGTGGCAGTGACCCCGCCGACGTCCACGGTGACCGTCAGCTCGGTGCCCGGATCGGTGGAGATGGTCAGGATGCTGCCCACTAGCGACAGCACCGGTGTTGCAGGCGGAATGGTGTCGACGGTGAACGGCACCGGGTTCGACGCGGTACCGCCATTGATATCGGCGGTGACGGTCGAGGCGCCCTCCGGGAACGGCCCCATGCCATCGCCAGGGGGTATGGTCACGGTGACGCTGCCGGCCAGGATGTCGCCGGCAGTGATGGTGTGCGTTACCTGCGTCTCATAACCATTCTGCCCGGCGAACGCGACGGTGATCACCTGGCCGACCTGCAGGGTCGGACGGATCGCCACATCGACCTGAATGCCGTCGCTGATCTCGGCAGCGTTGATCCAGGTATCAGCGGCCTCCGGTACGCTGATGGTCGGCGGCGCCAGGTCTGGCGCGTTGATCGTCGCCGGGCCGCTGAGGTTGCCGGCAGCGTCCACCGCGACCCCGGCGATCAGCTCGCCGGTGATCAGGGGTGGCGCGAACGGCAGGCTGAAGCTGCCGCTGCCGTCGACATTCACCGTGATCGGGTTGGCGGTATCGCCGTCGACCACGATGCGCACCTGGCTGTTCGGCTCGGCGGTACCGGTGAGCAGCGCACCGTCAGCACTGATGCTCAGCAGCGGCGCCGATGGTGCCACCGAGTCGACCGTGGTACTCGCCGGGCCACTGGTATTGCCGGCGGCGTCCTCGGCCACGGCGTTGACCACCGTGCCGTTGGCCAGCGGAGTAACCGGGGTGAAGCTCCAGTCGCCACTGCCGTCGGCGGTCGTCTGGCCGATCGGGTTGCCGCCACCGTCAGTGAGGATGACGGTGGCGCCAGGCTCAGCGGTACCCGTGAGGACTGCACCATTGCTCGGCTCGATAGTCGGCGCGGCCGGGGCGACGGCGTCAACGGTGGCGCTGGTCGGCCCGCTGGTATTGCCGGCCGGGTCCTGGGCCACGGCATTGATCACCGTGCCATTGGCCAGCGGGGTCGCAGGCGTGAAGGCCCAGTTGCCGCTGCCATCGGCGATGGTCTGGCCGATCGGGTTGCCGCTGCCGTCGGTGAGGATCACCCTGGCGCCCGCTTCAGCGGTACCGCTGATCTCGGTGCCGTTGCTCGGGTCGACCACCGGCGCAGCCGGGGCCACCGAGTCCACCGTGGTGCTGGTCGGCCCGCTGGTATTGCCGGCCGCGTCCTGGGCCACGGCGTTGATCACCGTGCCGTTGGCCAGCGGCGTGCCGGGGGTGAAACTCCAGTTGCCGCTGCCATCGGCGGTGATCTGGCCGATCGGGTTGCCGCTGCCATCGGTCAGGGTCACGGTGGCGCCCGCTTCAGCCGTACCACTGATCACCAACCCGTTGCTCGGGTCGATGATGGGGGCGGCCGGGGCGATGGCGTCAACGGTGACGCTGGTCGGCCCGCTGGTATTGCTGGCCGCGTCCTGGGCCACGGCGTTGATCACCGTGCCGTTAGCCAGCGGAGTAACCGGGGTGAAGCTCCAGTCGCCACTGCCGTCGGCGGTCGTCTGGCCGATCGGGTTGCCGCCACCGTCAGTGAGGATGACGGTGGCGCCGGGCTCAGCGGTACCCGTGAGGACTGCACCATTGCTCGGCTCGATAGTCGGCGCGGCCGGGGCGACGGCGTCAACGGTGGCGCTGGTCGGCCCGCTGGTATTGCCGGCCGGGTCCTGGGCCACGGCATTGATCACCGTGCCATTGGCCAGCGGGGTCGAAGGCGTGAAGGCCCAGTTGCCGCTGCCGTCGGCGATGGTCTGGCCGATCGGGTTGCCGCTGCCGTCGGTGAGAATCACCCTGACGCCGGCTTCAGCGGTACCGCTGATCTCGGTGCCGTTGCTCGGGTCGACCACCGGCGCGGCCGGGGCCACCGAGTCCACCGTGGTGCTCGACGGCGCGCTGGTGTTGCCGGTCGGGTCGGTTGCCGTGGCGTTGACCACGGTACCGTTGGCCAGTGGCGTTCCGGGGGTGAAGCTCCAGTTGCCGCTGCCATCGGCGGTGATCTGGCCGATCGGGTTGCCGCTGCCATCGGTCAGGGTCACGGTGGCGCCCGCTTCAGCGGTACCACTGATCACCACCCCGTTGCTCGGGTCGATGATGGGTGCGGCCGGGGCGATGGCGTCAACGGTGACGCTGGTCGGCCCGCTGGTATTGCTGGCCGGGTCCTGGGCCACGGCGTTGATCACTGTGCCGTTGGCCAGCGGGGTCGCAGGCGTGAAGGC
The DNA here is from genome assembly GCF_017490805.1 of Pseudomonas sp. 43(2021). Lineage (NCBI taxonomy): Bacteria > Pseudomonadati > Pseudomonadota > Gammaproteobacteria > Pseudomonadales > Pseudomonadaceae > Pseudomonas > Pseudomonas sp. 43(2021). Next base: position 635 of record NZ_JAFGYJ010000031.1, on the reverse strand, counting down.
CCAGTTGCCGCTGCCGTCGGCGGTCGTCTCGCCGATCGGATTACCGCTGCCGTCGGTAAGGATCACCTTGGCCCCGGCTTCAGCGGTACCACTGATCACCACCCCGTTGCTCGGGTTGATGATTGGCGCAGGCGGCGCGACGGCGTCAACGGTGACGCTGGTCGGCCCGCTGGTATTGCCGGCCGGGTCCTGGGCCACGGCATTGATCACCGTGCCATTGGCCAGCGGGGTCGCAGGCGTGAAGGCCCAGTTGCTGCTGCCGTCGGCGATGGTCTGGCCGATCGGGTTGCCGCTGCCGTCGGTGAGAATCACCCTGACGCCGGCTTCAGCGGTACCGCTGATCTCGGTGCCGTTGCTCGGGTCGACCACCGGCGCGGCCGGGGCCACCGAGTCCACCGTGGTGCTCGACGGCGCGCTGGTGTTGCCGGTCGGGTCGGTTGCCGTGGCGTTGACCACGGTACCGTTGGCCAGCGGCGTGCCGGGGATGAAACTCCAGTTGCCGCTGCCATCGGCGGTGATCTGGCCGATCGGGTTGCCGCTGCCATCGGTCAGGGTCACGGTGGCGCCTGCTTCAGCTGTACCACTGATCACCACCCCGTTGCTCGGGTCGATGATGGGTGCGGCCGGGGCGATGG
>NZ_JAFGYJ010000310.1:0-503 GCF_017490805.1 Pseudomonas sp. 43(2021) | reverse complement strand
ATGCGGTGGCCGCGCTGTTTTTCATGGAGATGGGCTGGTGAGTCGTCTACCCCGCGCGCCCTCGGAGGCGGTGATCGAAGTCCGTGGCCTGTGCAATCGCTTCGGCCCGCAGAGCGTGCACGAGAACCTTGATCTGGACGTGTACAAAGGCGAAATTCTCGCCGTGGTCGGTGGCTCCGGTACCGGTAAATCGGTGCTGCTGCGCAGCATCGTCGGGCTGAATCGGCCCAGCGAAGGCATGGTCAAGGTCTTCGGCCAGAACCTGCCGAATCTGCCCGAGCATGAACGCTCATTGATCGAAAGGCGCTTTGGGGTGTTGTTCCAGAAAGGCGCGCTGTTTTCCTCGCTGACCGTGACCGAGAACGTCGCCCTGCCCCTGATCGAACACGCCGGCCTCAGCCGTCACGATGCCGAGCACCTGGCGGCGGTGAAACTGGCGCTGGCCGGGCTGCCGTTGTCGGCGGCGGACAAATACCCGGCGTCGCTGTCCGGCGGCATGATCA
>NZ_JAFGYJ010000309.1:0-503 GCF_017490805.1 Pseudomonas sp. 43(2021) | reverse complement strand
GACCCGACGCCTTGGCGAGCAGAAGCGCTCCTGCAACCACCAAATTCTCGACTCCGCTGCCGGACTTCCGGCTGGCGGATTTGCTGCGTCACTGCACTGTCATCTTTCTGTCATACAGGATCGCTAGGGTGTGCGCATGAATGATCTGGCCAATTCCCCAATGACTACGTCTTCCCCTCCCAAGCGCATTGATTTCAATACGCCTGAGCTGCAACGCAAGCGCCGCATCCGCGCGCTCAAGGATCGCTTCACCCGTTGGTACGTCCTCGTGGGCGGCCTGGCGGTGCTCGCGGCCATCACCCTGATCTTCTTCTTCCTCGCTTACGTTGTAGCGCCGTTGTTTCAAGGTGCCGACCTGACCGCGAAAGACTCGATCACCCCGGCCTGGATGCAGGACGCCGGCAAGCCGCTGATGATCTCGCTCGAAGAGCAGAATCAGGTAGCCATGCGTGTGTCCGACAAGGGCCAGGCGCTGTTCTTCGATCTCGACAGTGGCGCTGAAT
>NZ_JAFGYJ010000308.1:0-503 GCF_017490805.1 Pseudomonas sp. 43(2021) | reverse complement strand
GGAATACGATAATGAATCTCTCCCAGCCTTCCACGAGGATCGGGTTCCGGTCCCGTCCCCCTTCAAGCGGAAGAATCGGAGCCCCCGAGTACGCGGATGGTCTTTTCCCAAAGATGGGCAATTCAGTCGAGCTGTCTTGCGGTGAAATGGCGGGCGTCCATGTCAGGAAGTCAGTGGGAGAATCCGGTAACGCGACTTCATAAACATCATTGAGCGAGTCATACGCCGCATTCAGGACAGGGATGCTTGAGCGAATATGAAAGTCATCGTTGGTCGCAGCAAAGATTTGTACACCGGCATCGATTTGCCGGGCGCCCAAGCCGATATGCATCTCAAATATGCCCCGTTGATCGGCAATTTCACGCAATGCTCCCGCGGGCTCCGACGATAATTCAGCAAGTGGAACGCTCACCACAAACCGCTCGCCGTTGCCCAAGCGTGATGGCATGAGCAGCGCCGCAAATCCGACCAATGCCGGACTGCTCAACAGCGCGGGGCCGCCC
>NZ_JAFGYJ010000307.1:0-504 GCF_017490805.1 Pseudomonas sp. 43(2021) | reverse complement strand
ATCCAGACGTGTCGGTTGTCCTTTCCTCCGATTGGGCGTTCCGGTTTGGCGTCGACTACACCTGCTCGCAGTTGCCGTCGCCATCGCTCCGCGCAAGGGTCATCGGCGCAACGTACCAAGGCTGTGAGTTCGACGAGCAATTGTGGCCCATGTTGTCGCGCGGCCAGCAAGTGCTCGATTATGTTCGCCGTCATGCGCTTCTCACATGGATGGCGATTGATGACAGAAAGGATGGCTTCGATGCGCATTGGGAGCGACTTGTGCATACCCAGACCGATTCCGGATTAGGGGAACCCGCTGTGGTCGAACTTTTGACAAGCAGGTTGCGGCAGGCGTTTTCGTAAGCGGCAAGAGTCATTGTAGACATTGGGAAGCGCTGTTGATAACACCAGAACTTGAGGTTTGGTGATGCGAAAGAAAATTCGTCATGCGAAATCACGAGTCGAATCGAAGAGCGGCCTGAAGAGGGTTTTCGATGACGCTCTCGACCAAAGTCTTCGAGAG
>NZ_JAFGYJ010000306.1:0-504 GCF_017490805.1 Pseudomonas sp. 43(2021) | reverse complement strand
AAGTCACGCAGCAGAACCTGCAGACCAAACAGCAACTCGACACCCTGACCCAAAGCGATTCGGCGCTGGACGAGCAAATCAACGTGCTCAAGGGCAGCCTGCTGCTGTCGAAAATTCTCTATAAACAGAAACAGGCGCTGCCGCACCTGAAAGTTGACCGCGACCTTGCCGACCAGATTGCCGATATTCGCCTGTATCAGTTCGATGTCAGCCAGCAACGCGAGCTGCTGAGCAACCCGGCGACTTATGTCGACAACTTGCTGGCCACGCAGCCGCCGGAGCAGGTCACCCCGCAACTGCGCAAAAGCCTGCTCGATCTGGCCAACACCCGCGCTGATCTGCTCGAGCGGCTGAACCGCGAGTTGAGCGCGATGCTCAATGAATCGATCACCCTGCAGCTCAACCAGAAACAATTGCTGAGCACCGCGCAAAGCCTGCGCGCGACCCTCGACGAACAGATGTTCTGGATCCCCAGCAACAAACCGCTGGATGTGGAATGGATGC
>NZ_JAFGYJ010000305.1:0-504 GCF_017490805.1 Pseudomonas sp. 43(2021) | reverse complement strand
GTCCGGACGCACGCGGCCGCTGGACATTATTCTGCCGGCGGCGCTGCAGCCGTGGCTGAGAATGAGCCTTGAGGTGACGCAATCGCATCTGCCCTTCGAGATCAACCTGCACGCTGTGGAAACGCTTACCGAATGGCGCAACCTCAACGTTCAGGTGCAGACCGTCGAGCTTTCCCACCGCGTGCCGTGTCACGGTTATGTATTTACCGAGTCCGATCCGGAACCGCGTCTGGACGTGGGGCGCCTGGATGCCGAGGGCATCGAACGCGGCCCGCTCTGGGGTCAGTTGGCCCATGGTCAGGACGGGGAGGTTGACGGGCGGATGCTGCACGCTCGCAACTATCTGCTGAGCGCGCGACCTGATCGGCGCATCATCGTCTGCGGCGACAACGATCGGCCGGCACTGCTGGCAGAAGTCGCGCAATCGGCGGACGTGCTGGTGCATGAAGCGACATTCGTGCAGGCAGCAATCGACCGCGCTCGAGCCAGTTACGGCCACAGTAG
>NZ_JAFGYJ010000304.1:0-504 GCF_017490805.1 Pseudomonas sp. 43(2021) | reverse complement strand
TCTATATGTCGCGCTTTGGCAGCTTGGGGAATTTGTTTTCCACAATTTCGGGAATTAACCAATTTACCTGTGGTGGATTCCAAAAAATAAAAAAGCCCCGGGACTCTCGTCGCCGGGGCTGTGTACACCCGCGAGACGAATCAGTGCACGCCCAGATAGGCGTTACGCACCTCCTCATTCACCAACAGTTCTTTACCGGTGCCGGTCAGGCGAATCTCGCCGTTGACCATCACATACGCCCGGTCCGACAGCTTCAACGCATGGTTAGCGTTCTGCTCGACGAGGAAAATCGTCATCCCGGTTTTCGCCAGCTCGCGCAGCGTGGCGAAAATCTGCTTCACCACGATCGGTGCCAGGCCCAGGCTCGGTTCATCGAGCAGCAACAGCTTCGGCCGGCTCATCAGCGCACGGGCGATGGCGAGCATCTGCTGTTCACCGCCAGACATGGTCATCGCCCGCTGATTGCGTCGCTCTTCAAGCCGTGGAAACAGTTCGAACATGCGC
>NZ_JAFGYJ010000303.1:0-504 GCF_017490805.1 Pseudomonas sp. 43(2021) | reverse complement strand
GTAGAGGAGAATGTGCACTTTGGTGTAGTGCTCGCCATGGGTCACCGGCAGCATCGGAATGTCGGCCTTGGCGTATTCCTCTTTGCGATGAATCGCCAGCGCCCAGAAGTGCGGCGGGGTCCAGGCGAAGATGATCAGCACCAGCAACAGCGGTTCGGCGCTGACATGGCCGGTGGCGGCGGTCCAGCCCAGCAGCGGCGGCGCGGCACCGGCGAGGCCGCCGATGACGATGTTCTGCGGCGTCGCACGCTTGAGAAAACCGGTGTAGACCACCGCATAACCGAGCAGCGAGGCGAGAGTCAGCCAAGCGGTCAGCTGATTGGTGAAGGTCAGCAGCAGCGCCTGGCCGAGCAATGCCAGCACCAGGGCGAAGGTCAACGCCGCCGCAGGTGAGACCCGGCCTTCGGCCAGCGGACGTTTGTGCGTGCGCGCCATTACCGCATCGATACGCCGATCGACCACATGATTGACCGCCGCCGCGCCGCCGGCGCACAGGGCAATGCC
>NZ_JAFGYJ010000302.1:0-504 GCF_017490805.1 Pseudomonas sp. 43(2021) | reverse complement strand
GCGAAAAAGGCCCAACGTAAGGTGAGCCTAAGTCGTTGTTCTATATGGTGCCGGCACCAGGAGTCGAACCCGGGACCTACTGATTACAAGTCAGTTGCTCTACCAACTGAGCTATACCGGCGTGTGGGCGACGATTATAGCGATTGGGTAGATCCTGTAAACCCCTGAATTCAGACTATTTTTGCATTCCGGAAAAATCAGGTCCTGCGCAAATTAATGCGCAGCTTTTGTACCTCAAGCGCAGTAAGGCATTTATGCAGGGCGTACGGTTGAGTCTGGGCTTTCGGGACCCTGCAGTTATTCACTCGGCCAGCCCAATATTCGTCGGTTATGTCCTTTTGGTTGGCAGCTTATGCACAACTGAGGGGCGCTAGGACTGCTTGGGGCGAGGTTTTGTGAAGCCATTCTCATCTTGTTCGCAAATCCCTGTTTTACAGGTTTTTATTTATGTGAACAAAAAATGACCAGTGTTGTTAAGGCGACGAAACATGCGCAGATAATGGA
>NZ_JAFGYJ010000301.1:0-505 GCF_017490805.1 Pseudomonas sp. 43(2021) | reverse complement strand
GTAGTAAGGAGCATCAGCACATGCAACTCGGGATTATTGGACTGGGCCGCATGGGCGGCAATATTGCGCGACGTCTGATGCTCAACGGGCACACCACCGTTGTTTACGACCGCAATACCGCTTTCATCGATAACCTGGTCGCCGAGGGCTCCACCGGCGTCGCCGACTTGCCAGCGCTGGTTGCCGGCCTCGACAAGCCGCGCGCGGTCTGGGTCATGCTGCCGGCGGGCGCACCGACCGAAGACACCATCAACACCCTGAGCGAACTGCTTGAGCCCGGCGATACGATCATCGACGGCGGCAACACCAACTACAAGGACGACATTCGTCGCGCCAAGACGCTGAACGAGAAGGGCCTGCACTACATCGACGTCGGCACCTCCGGCGGCGTCTGGGGCCTGGAACGCGGCTATTGCATGATGATTGGCGGCGACGCCGAGACGGTCAAACGTCTGGATCCGCTGTTCGCCGCACTGGCGCCGGGCATGGGCGACATCCCACGCAC
>NZ_JAFGYJ010000030.1:0-68782 GCF_017490805.1 Pseudomonas sp. 43(2021) | reverse complement strand
TGAATACATCGATTACTACAACCATGATCGAATCAAGATGGGGCTGGCCGGCCTGAGTCCCGTGGCATACAGGAATCAGGCCGCAGCAGCCTAATCAAAGATTGTCCAACAAATGGGGCGCACCTCAGGGTACGAGGATCGCTTGCGAATTCAGTTATCTGTGCGACAGCGCCGCCCAAAGGGCTGGGCAATTTCCCACAAGGTCAACGCCTGACTCGTTGCATTGGCAGGGACCTTGTGGGAGCAACGGGTTGCAACGCGACCCCGGCAGCTCAAGGTGCAACCCCGGCGGGCCGGCCGCAGCGCAGTTCCAGCGACTGGGCCAGGCGCTCGACAGCCTGTTGCAGTTCCTCCGGGTGATCACCCAGCCACGCCAACGCCAGGTACTGCTGGTAGCGCCCCTGCAGGCTGAACTGCTCGCCCGGCAGTGCGTGCAGTGCCGAACCAGCCAGCGCTTCAGCAATACCCTCCCACGACAACGGCTGGCGAAAGCGCACCCACAGTGTCCACCCACCCTCCGGCATTTCCAACGCCACCCGCTGGCCGAACTGCTGCTGCAGCGCATGCGCCAGGCATTGCATGCGCTTATGCAGGTCCGTGCGCAACCTCACCAGTTGCGCCTCGATCTCACCTTTACCCAGCATGTGCGCCAGCGCTTGCAGGCGCAGCGGTGCAAGCCGGAATGCACGTTCAGCGAACGCCCTGGCCAGCACGGCATCATGGCCCAGCAGGTAGGCATAGGGCGCCTCGCCCCCCACCGCGGCATCGAACGCCCCCATCACCAATAGCCAGCGGGGGTCGACCCAATCGCGCAGGCGCGTATTCGGCGGCCCGCTGTAACAGTGCTCACTGTCCAGGTCGTTTTCCAGCAACCATACAGGGTGCTGGCCGAGCAACTGGCCAAGCTGCTGCTGGTAGTGCGCTGAAAACAGCCGCCCCTGCGGCATGCCAAGGCACGACGGCATGACCAGCATGCGTACCGGCTCGCTCCCCAGCAGCCGGGCCAGGGCGCGCAGATCCGGGTTGCCGCGGGTATCCAGTGGCACCTCCAGCACACGCATGCCGGCACGTGCCAAAGCGCGCAACACCTGCCAACAACAGGGCGAGTGCACCAGCACGGTCCCCCCTTGCAGGGCCAACGCCGCCAGCACCGTCTCCAGTAACGCCTGCACATCAGGGGCCAGCTGAACGTCCTCGGCAGACCAGTACTGGCTGGAGGAGCGGGTATAGCGCTCGGCAACGGCATTGCGCAGGCGGGCGTTGCCGGGCGCTTCCCAAGGGGCAACACTGTGCATGCGCTGACGTGCCAGGCGCCGCTCGTGGGTGAACAGGGCCCGCTCCAGCATCGACTGTGCCGGCAAGGGTGGCTGCCGGGGCATGGCCGCAGCGTCCCCCTTGCCAGCACCCTGTACGTAGTAGCCCGACCTCGGCAGGCACTGCACGCGGCCCTCCTCCTCCAAAAGGCCGTAGGCACTCTGCACGGTGGCCAGTGACACCCTCAGCCGCCGGGACAATGCCCGCAGCGACGGTAAACGGCATGGGCCACTGCCTTGCGCCTGGCCGATCAAGGCCTCCAGGTAGCGATAGACCTTGCGGTAGGCAAACTCGCCGCGGGCCGATTGCTCCATCAAGGCAGCCCCGCATGACCACGCCGCCGCCCCGAGGCCTGCCGTGGCAGCAACCGCAGTTGTACATCGCGACGGGCCAGGTGGCTCATCAGGCGCCAGGCGGCCAGCGGCAGGCGCCCGTCATAGATCACCCGCAGTTGCCCCAGCGGCAGGCCACTGGTGTTTACCAGCCAGTTTTTCACCGCATCAGGGCAGGGTTTACCCTGCAACGCCCGATGCAGGTAAGGCAACGCCACCAGCATGTCGGCATGCCGACATTGCAGAAAACGCTCGAGGTTTTTCCCCTGCCTGGCGAACGGGCTGAACAGCAGGCATACCTGTTGGATCTGGTTGATACCGTAGGCCTTGCCGAGCTGCAGCTGATTCACATCACGCCGCTTGATGCCTTCCGGCTGGCCAGCCAGCCGCAATGCCGGGCGACTGGCCTGCGGCTCGAGACTGCGTGCGCGCAGTTCGTGCAACTGAGCCGGCGCCAACGGATCGACGAAGGCAGTCAATGACCAGGCATCCTCGGCAGCCTCGAAGCAACCACCGAGCATGAGGTCGAGTTGCTGCGCTTCGAGCAACGGCGGCAACAGGTCATCAATGGCAATTACCCGCACCGGCGTATCCCGCTGCACAGCCCCCGATGCCGACGCCGTCAGGGCGCCCAGCGGTACCCCGATGCTGCCGTTCAGCCGACTCAGCCCATGGGCCAGCGCCGCCAGGCATTGATGCACCCCATGCGGACCACGCTCCCCAGCCAGGCGCAGGCTGCGCCGGGCCCAGGCCAGGTAGCGGCGACGCTGGTGCGCGGGGATGGCGGTGATCAATACATCCGCGGCTGCCTGTGCCTGCAACGCAAACCCCACGGCACCCGCCAGTTCCAGGTGTAGCCGGCTACCTAGCAGTGCTTCGGGACTGGCATCGACCAGGTGACCGAACATCAACATGGCGTCCCTCGCCAACAGCCAGCGTTCGGGCGCGGCAGCGGGGTGCCGGCTGAACGGCACCACTTCACGTCCCTCGATCATCTGCAGCTGCACCCGCGGGTCATCCTGCATGAACAGCGCACTGAAGCTGCGCTCATGGCCTTCGAGCGTGGCGCTGCCAGCCACCGGCAGGCTGACCACCAGCACCCGCAGCTGGAAGGTTACCGGCGCACGCAGGGCGATACTCAGTTGCGCGGCACGCAGCATGGCCAGCAGCCGGGCGCTGCGGCGATCGTTGCCTTGCAGCACCAGCAAGCGGAAGGTGCCGATGTACTCGGGCCCGCCTGCAGCAACCAGCAACCGTTGTATCAGCAACTGCAAGGAAGCCCGCTGCGCTTGTGACATGTGACTGAGCAAGCGCTCGAGCACTTGCTGGTAGATATAATGCATTGCCTGGTCGTGAATAGCAGTCACGTAATCACCTCATCAACTTCATGCAGCCAGCGCACATTGAACAGAAGACCTGAACGTCAACATGCCCTGAACTTGGCCAGAAGAAATTCCCTACAACTAAAAGGAAGTAATGACGTAACCAGTCACTGTCGCCATGCCATCGAGAAAAACGCGTCGCTGCGACGCCCCGCCGCTGCCATGTAACGCCCTGGCTCGGGCATAGCCATGCTCATTCCACGCTCCTTGCGCAAACTATCATTGAGCCATTATCGAGGGATGCAAGGCGAATAGAAGATACAGATCAAGGTAAAAAAACCATTCAGCCAAAGTGAGAAAACACATTGACCGCCAGGCAAAAACAGTTCAAGCCAAAAAACTTGGCGGAATATTTCCACGAGCCACTGAATAATCGCGCCAAATGTAGTCCGCTTCGCTCTTTATTGTAGGAACATTCTTCTTTTGAGCATCAACCTTATGTACCGGGCACAAAAAACCCGGGACTCTGCCCGGGTTTCCTGATAATGCAAACAGCCGTCAGTGTTGCGCCATGTCCAGCACCACACGCCCGCCACACGGGCATTGGTCCATGTAGCGATGCGCTTCTACTACCTGCTCGAACGGGTACACCTTGATGATCTGCGGTGTCAGCAACTGGTCGGCGGTGAACTGGTTGATATCGCGCAGGGCGCGCTGTAGTGCCACCTGGTCCTGGCTGATGCCCAGTTCCGGCTTGCCGGTGAAGTTGCCAATGCAATGCACATGGAACTGGATGTTCTTCTGGAATGCCGCGCAGGCCGGGAACGGCGTCTGATTGCCGCCTTGCAGGCCATACAGCACCAGGCTGCCACGCGGTGCCAGCACATCGCCCAGCAGCGACATCTGCGGCCCGCCCATGCCATCGAGGACCATGTCCACGCCACGGCCATCGGTGTACTTGCCAATCTGCAGCAGCAGGTCCTGTTCTTCGGTGACAATCACCTTGTCGGCGCCCAGGCCCAGCAGGTACTCACGCTGTTCCGCCTCCTTGGTGGCGGCGAACACCTTCAGCCCCAGGGCCTTGCCCAGTTGCACGAAGGCAGGGCCCGCGCAGTGGCTGGCGTCGGTGACCAGCGCGGTCTGCCCGGCCTTGGCCCGGGCCAGGTCGACGTAGGCGAAATAGGCGATCAGCAGCGGCGTGTAGTGCACGCTGGCCTCGATCGGGGTAAGTACATCCGGATAACGGGTAATGGCCGTACGCGGCAGCACGATGACATCGCCATACACGGGGTGGTCGTTGGCACTGGTGGCCGGGAAGCTGGCAACCCGGTCGCCCACGGCAATATCCTCGACCCCTTCGCCAACCGCGGTCACCACCCCGGCCATCTCGTGGCCGATCCCCGCCGGCAGGCGTGCCTGGGATGGTGCCAGGTTCTGGCGCCAGAGCACGTCATACCAGCTGACGCCAACCGCCTCGACGCGGATCTGTACCTCGCCGGCAGCGGGTGACTGTTCGGGCTGCTCCTCGCAACGGAGCACATCGGCAGCGCCGAACTTGTGGAAACGGATCATGCGGGACATCGCATACCTCGCCATTGTGAACCTCTAATTACCACGAACTCTATCCGGGCTTTGCCGGATAGACCATCAGTGGTCATTAATAGTCGACATGCTTGTCATCGATTGGGCACCTGACTTTCCCTGCGATTGGTCCCCCTAAACCCGTGCAGGGTACCAGCCTTTGGCCTTAAGATTCACCTCTGCCCCACTTTAGGCGAAGCGCACCGATGAATCGAAACGACCTGCGTCGCGTAGACCTCAACCTGCTGATCGTGTTCGAAACGCTGATGCACGAGCGCAGCGTGACCCGTGCCGCGGAAAAACTGTTCCTCGGCCAGCCCGCCATCAGCGCGGCCCTGTCGCGCCTGCGCAACCTGTTCGACGACCCACTGTTCGTGCGCACCGGCCGCAGCATGGAGCCGTCGGCCCGGGCCCACGAAATATTCTCCCTGCTGTCCCCGGCGCTGGACTCGATTTCCACTGCGGTCAGCCGCGCTGCCGAATTCGACCCGGCCACCAGCAATGCTGTGTTCCGCATCGGCCTGTCGGACGACGCCGAATTTGCCCTGCTGCCGCAGTTGCTCAAGCGCATCCGCGCCGAAGCGCCAGGTATCGTGCTGGTGGTACGTCGGGTCAATTACCTGCTGATGCCGACGCTGCTGGCCTCGGGCGAGATCTCGGTGGGGGTCAGTTACACCAGCGAACTGCCAGCCAACGCCAAGCGCAAGGTGCTGCGCCGCAGCATGCCGAAACTGCTGCGAGCCGACAGCGTGCCCGGCACCATCACCCTGGACGACTTCTGCGCGCGCCCGCATGCGCTGGTGTCGTTTGCCGGGGACCTGTCGGGGTTCATCGACGAGGCCCTGGAGGAAATTGGCCGCAAGCGCCATGTGGTGCTGGCGGTGCCGCAGTTCAACGGGCTGGGGAGCTTGCTGGCGGGCACCGATATTGTCGCTACGGTGCCGGACTACACGGCGGATGCGCTGACCGCGGCGGGTGGGTTGCGGGCCGAGGATCTGCCGTTGGATGTGCGCAGTTTCGAGCTGCACATGGCCTGGCGCGGGGCGCAGGACAATGACCCGGCGGAGCGGTGGTTGCGGTCGCGGATACAGATGTTCTTCGGCGACCCCGATAGCCTGTGAGCGAGTTCTACTGAATTCCAATAACCTCTGCAAATACAGATAGATAGGCGAATTTTCTGTCCGTTGCCATCCGTCGTATTCCACTCATTTCCAACGTAACTGGGGGTATCGTTTGGGGTACTTTTCATTTCCTGAAAACGATACCCCCAGATTTTGCCGACCCATCCCGCACCGGCGTTCCGGCAAAAACTCAGCGATGCCTTCCTGCGCAGCGTGACCGCCCCCGGCAAGTACGCCGATGGCGAAGTCCCCGGCGTGTACTTGCAGGTCCAGACCTGGCTCAAGGAGGGCGCCGTTTTTGGTTGAAAGCCTTACACCACGCCGACGAAATCGCTCGCTGTCAGGGCGACATGCCCGACCAGATCAATCTGGAAATCTGCGCCATTACCGCTGTTGACATTGCCCTCCACATACGTGTGTTCAACCCCACCGACATTGGCGAAGTGGTACTTCAATTGCGCTTGGTTACTGAACTCAGTGCCGACGCCATTCCACTCGCCAAGGAAGGCAAAGTCCTGATTACCGGCGGAACCTGCGCCGGAAGTGCGGGCATCGATCAGCGTCAGATCGATGTGGTCAGCTCCCTGCGCAAAGTCGGTGATCACATCGCGGCTAGCGGTCGAAGTGCCGGAGTCGTTCATTGCGCTGAACATAAAGATGTCCGCCCCCGCCCCACCGGTCAAAATGTCGCGGTTGCCGTTGCCGGTCAGTGTGTCAGCGCCGCCTCCACCAATGAGGGTGTCGATGCCGCCTTGCCCGGTCAGGGCATTGTTGGCGCTATCGCCGGTCAAGCTGTTGGTACCGTTGCTGCCGAGAACATTCTCGATGCCGCTCAAGGTGTCATTACCGGTTTGCGAACTGCTCGCCAGGCCAGTAGACAGGTTGACCGTGGCGTTGGCCAAGGTCCCCGACAGGTCGTAGGTATCAGTGTCGCCACCACCCTCGTAGCTGTCATTGCCGTCATTGACCGACGCCCGGAAGGTATCATTACCAAGACCACCAAACAGGCTGTCCAGACCTTGCCCACCGACCAGGATGTCGTCTCCGCTGCCACCGTCGATCCAGTCGTTGCCGCCCTGGCCTTGCAAAAGGTTGCTAACGCTGTCGCCCTGGATGTGATCGACGCCAGAACTGCCGGTGACGTTCTCGATGTCGGTCAGGGAGTCATTGCCGGTTTGGGTGCTGGTTGACGTGCCAACAAGCAAATCGACCGTGGCCGACGCCGATGTGGCCGATAAGTCATAGGTATCGGTGCCCGTACCGCCGTCATAGTGGTCGTTGCCGTCATTCAGCGATGCCAGCAGCGTATCGTTGCCTGCCTCACCAAAGACGGTGTCGTTGCCGGCCACACCGCTAAGCTGGTTGTTACCGCTATTGCCATGGATGACGTTGTCCAGCCCGTTACCTGCGCCGTTTATGTTGTTCGCCCCCTGCAAGCTCAGGTTCTCGACGTTGGCACCCAGGGTGTAGCTGACCGACGACAAGACCGTGTCGGTGCCTTCGTTCAGGTTTTCCTGAACCGCATCGCCATTGGCATCCACCCTGTAAGTGTCGTTGCCGGCGTTACCCAGCATCGTGTCGTTACCGCTACCGCCGTCCAGTAAGTCGGAACCCAGTCCGCCGTTGAGGACGTCATTACCCGAGTAACCCATCAAGATGTCCTGATAGTTGGTGCCATTGAGCGTGTTGCCGAAGAAGTTGGTGCCTTCGATGAAGCGCCCTACCGCTTCCGAAGGGTCGGACGTCAGTTGTTCCACTGTGCCGTTGTTGTCGGTGTAAGTGGTGATGACCCGTAGCTGCTGGCCGAACTGCGCCGAGGTGGGCGCAAAGGTCGAAGCATTCGCCCCGGCAATACTGATCCAGGCCGCGCCCACCAGTGCTTGCCATTGGAAGGTGAACCCACTTGGCCCAGGCAAGCCGTCAGCGTCCTGTATGGTTGAGGTAATGGCGGTCAGCCGGTATTGAGCCGGCACCGGACGGCTAGGTGTGGTCGGCGCAGTGGCAAACCCCGACAGCAACGCATTGCCGGTTGGCAGACTGTTGGTGATGTTCAGGTTGACTGTGCGGTCGGCGAAGCGCAGTTTTTCAATGCCAGTCACGATATCAGTGCCATCGACATTCGCCGCGCCGACCCGCAAATCCACCACTTTGAACGCCGTGATCAACTCGCCACCCAGCCGAATGTCGGTGAACTTGGTAATGCTGTAGTCGGCAAAATTGCCACTGTACAGCGCTTCATCGGCTGCGCCATCGGCCGTGCCTGGGGCTGCGTGGTTATCACCCAAAATGAAGTCCAGACGGGCCGCTTGCAGTCCAGTAAAGTGCTGAGCGAACCCCTGACTGGCGAGCAAGTGATTCAGATCGGCGAGTTTGATCGAATCGCCGACGATTACGTCATTTCCGCCATTACCTTGAGAAACATCGTCGCCGCTGCCGCCTATCAACCAGTTTTCCGTGGCATTACCGATCAGCCCCGCCTGAGGGTTGGCCGGAGTCGTCGTGCTTGCACGACTATCGCTGAAGCGTGAACCGATCAAACCCTCAATGTCTGTCAGCAAGGCGTTGAACGGCTGGAACAGCACAGCGGTGCCCGGCGCCGCCACGATATTCTGATTGTTAAGGTCTGCCGCCGCATCCAGGGCAATGTTCACATCGCTAAAGGCCGCGATGTCGAAGCCCACGTCACCGAGGGCCTCATCGCCGTCACCTTGACCCGGAGCGCCACCCAGGCCAGGCAGCAGAATGTCGTCACCGACACCGCCGAACTCCTGGTCGCCAGTGGAACCGCCGGAAATGATGTCATCGCCGTCCTCACCGAACAGAATGTCCGGGCCGTCGCCACCGTAGATCTCGTCGTTACCGTCACCGCCATGCACAAGATCAGTGTCGCCGCCGGCATCGATGTAGTCATTGCCAGCGCCACCGTACAACTCGTCGATCCCGGCTTCACCGTAGAGGTGATCGTTGCCATTACCGCCAATCACCACATCGAGGGCACCTGCGCTGGTCCCGGCATAGATGGTGTCGTCCCCTTCCCCACCATCGAGGAAGTCTTCGATATCACCGCCGTAGATCACATCGTTGCCGTCACCGCCATAGATATGGTCGGCACCGGCCTTGCCATCAAGGATGTCATCGCCACCTTCGCCATAGATCGTATCGTCGCCATCGCCAGCGTCGAGCCAGTCGTTGTAGTCAGTGCCAGACAATACTTCGTGCGAGTTGTAGCCCACTGCCGCTGTGCCATCAGGGTTCTGGCCCTGGTCCGGACGGTAGTCACGGATATAGGTTTGAGCGGTATGCGTTTCCGGGCTGGTCAGGCTGACCAGCAAGCCGTTACCGCCAATTCCGCCCGCGCCACCGCTTGAGTAAACGCCGACATGGTTCGCCTCAATCAGCGTGCCATATTTGTGCTCGCCCTTGTACGCCGTCGCACTTGCGCCGGAGTCGGTGTTGCTCAGTTCGATGTAGCTGTCGGCGTAACCGAATACATCACCGGCCAGGTGCCGGGCATCGGTGGTGCGTTCAATGATGTCCTTGAATTGCTCGGTCACTACCTGTTCGTTGAGGTTGGTCATCGCCGGCAAGCCGAGATCAAGGCGGAACAGATAATAGAAACGGTCGCCATCCATCAACCGTTCCATCTGATCCTCGAAGATAGCGTTGAAGGTGGTGCCCAGTTGCCCGGTGTAGACATGTTTCTCCGCGAGGCCACCGATCCACAGATCAATCGCGTTGTAGCCGTCGTAACCGGCCACATGATTGCCGTTGGCATCTGCCGCACCGGAAAGGAAATAGGCCGCCTCTTCAGCCGTGACGCTGCCGCCGGCATAGTTGGTGGTAGCACCTGAGGTATCGGCATCGATGATGGCTTGGGCATGGGCCACATCACCATCAAATGAATAGGCGGCGATGAAATTCACCAGTGACTCGGGGTGAATCATGTTGTTGGCGAAGTCACTCCAACTGGTATAGGGCGTCAAGCCATCCACGATCAGGTTCGTGTGATGCTGCGCGCCTGCCGGCGACGCCCTCTCCTCGACGAGTGCATCGTGAATCTGCTGACGCGCCTGGTTCAGGGTAGGCAGACCCAAGTCGCGACCACGAGCCAGGTTGATGGTCGCGAGGTCCAGCGGTTGACCGAGCAAGCCTTGTTGCAGGGCCGGGGTCACGAATTCGTCGATTTCGTTGCTGATCTGCCGGGTCATGCCCAGAGCAATGGCTGTCGGCCCCACCTCGGCAAAACCGCCGGGGTTGAGAAAAGCCTGCTCTAGCGCGTAGTGAGTGATTGCACCGGTCAGGTCGTAGCCACCACTGGCATTTTTTTCCAGAGCATCGATGGTTTCGCGTAGTTGCGAGTGGCCGAAACGAAACGCGGCTTGGCCATACTCCAGAGAAATATTGGCGTTAATGCCCGAGTCATAGGTCACAAACTCTGGCAAATCCGGGGTGATCAAACGCGCGTATTGGTCGATCGCAACGTGCTGGTATTCCATTTCCACGGTCAACTTGGTGGCATAGAACAGTTTGTCCTGATCCCAGGACACGGTGACGCCATCGGGCAGAGTGAAATTACCGTTGGCATCAGTGTAAAAACCGCCGCTACCGTTGCTCACCTGGACCTGCCAGTTATGCCGCACATTGACGTCTGTCTGCCCCAGCACCTCGTTCTGCAGGTTGATTAGCTGCACGTTGTGGTCTTCATGGAATATGTGGTGAATGGCGGTGAGGCCGAAGTTTTCGTTCACCCGACCATCACCGGCAACGTAGTGATCACCCACCGACTGCAGCAGCAACTCGTTGGCCACCGCAAAATCGGCACTGCCGGGAACCGCGCTGATGGAGAAGTCGGAAAAGTTGACAAAGCTGAACAAGTTTTTCGGACCCGAATTGTCATAATTGATGACCATCCCATAAGGGTTGTTCGTGTCGAACGTGATGCTGGTGATGTGCGCATCCAGCGACATCAGTTTCGCTTGATCGATATGCATATCATCAAAGTGCGGGTTCATGTCCAGCAGGATCGCCTCGCGGGTGTAAACCGCTTGTACGCCGGCGGTCCCAGGATCGGCATCCAGTACATGGCCGTTGGCATCCCGCACGCGGAAGTTCACGATATCGTCCCAGGTCAGATCGTCGCGACCGGTGGCCAGCACATGAGCGCGCAATTCGCTCAGGGTCGGCAACGTCTGATGGGTCAGCACACCGTTGAGGGTCCAGGAGGCTTCGTCGCTTAAGGTTGTGCCGTCAAACAGCGCCGCACCCGCGATGAACTGGCCGGGGTGATTGGGGTCCGCCACCCATTGACGCAGCAATTGAGTCACAGCCTCATTGGAGCCGTAAGTCTGATTCTGATCGATGTAGGGCGAGTCAAGGTTGACGTATTGCGCCTGGCCTTGACCGTCCACTTCGCTGACCGAAGCCCGATGCACTTTGATCGAGTAAACCGGCTGCCCGTCCGGGCCGATGGAGCCGTACAGCGGATCATCCGGCGCCAGAGGAATAGTGATCGTCGCGTTCTGATTGGGTTTGTTGATGAAATCCAGCCCATGGTCGAAAAACTGCCCGAACAAGGTGAACCAGCCGGTTGTCGACGGGTCACCGCTGACGGTGTTCTGGTTGCGAATGTAGTACTGCCCGGAATCCGGTGAGGTGCTATCCACCTCGCCAATGGTGCCCAGAATCCCCGGATCAGTAACGATCGCTACGCCCGTGTCGGTATGCTGGATGTACCCGTTGGCATCGGTAGCAAAAGTTACCCCGCCACTGACGATGGTCTGGCTGATCATCCGGGGGGTGTAGTCCACTAGTGAAGCTGTTGGATCGCTATACAGTGAGCTACTGTCAGCTATGGGCGTGACACCGGCGGGAATGCCCGGTCCGGCCAATGCGGCGTTATCCAGGTTCTGATGAACGTAATGCGTGTAGTCCGAATGGGTCAGGCGAATGAAGTTCTGACCAAAACTGCCCCAGCTCTGTCCGTCCTGGGTCAGGTTATTGAAGTGACCGGAGACGTCGCGCAAGCCGATCGGGTCCCGTGCGCCGTTGTACCAGCGGGATTCGCCGACCGGAATATCCAGGGGATTGAAGCTGCCGAGTATACCGAGCACATGGACCTTGCCGTCCGAACCACTGTAGCCGTAAAGAGGATCGCCGGCGGCATTATAACCGACGACATGAATGGTCGGGAACGTAACCTGCTGGTCAAGAAACGAAATATCGTTTTGATTAAGAGTGAAGCGCTTTAGCCCATACATGTCAGTCTCCAGATATCCTGAGTTGCTGGGTTTTTCAAACGACTTACCACGATGATCAGGGAACCAAGCCGATGGCAAAAGATGCAAAGGTCGAATCAAAAAATGAGACTTCTATCGCAGATGAAGCTCAGCCTTTGGTCGAACCAGCCCCTCCTGTTTGCGAGGAGGTTCGCAATGGAATCTGGCGCACCCGGATCAGGGGCCGAGCGCGCAAACTAAGTCACTCGACCCAGTTTGTCATTGCCGCTGCGGTGATCCTGGGACTGACCATGTTCTCCGTCGGCAAGCTGGTAAGCGAACGAATAGAAAGTGCCGCAGTACAAAGCGCGGCAGAAGCAGGCGCCCACTACATGGAAGCGTTTCTGGAACCCTATGTGCAGGAGATGATCCGGGACAACAGCCTTTCGACTGCAAGTGTCCAGTCCCTGGACCGCCTCATGGAAAATCGTGCGTTAAATCAACACATTGTCTCGATCAAGATCTGGCGAGCGGATGGCACGGTGGTCTACAGCACGAATAAAGCCATCACCAACCACAAATTCCCAATAGACGAGATCACCGAGGCGCTTAAGGGCAAAGTGGTCACTGCCCTTGAAGAGCTGAGCCAGAATGAGAACGAGTTCGAGCGCAATCTAAACGTTCCGCTCTACGAGATCTACGCGCCCCTGCGGGATTTAAGCTCCAGGAAAATCATCGCTGTGGGCGAATTTTATGAAAAGGCCGATACTCTGGAGCTCGAGATCAATCGCGTCCGACAGCAGGTATGGGGGGTCGTGGGCGCCGCGACGTTGGCAATGCTGGCGCTGCTTTTCTTCATCGTGCGACGCGGTGACAAGATTATTCAGCAGCAACAAGTGGCGCTGCACTTGCGGCTGCAGGAGCAAACCCGCTTACACATCAGCAATGCCGAACTCCAGCTCAAGATGGCGACGGCGACCCAGGAGTTTTCTCGAGTCAACGAACTCAACTTGAGGCGGATTGGTGCAGACCTGCACGACGGGCCGGCGCAGTTATTGACATTGATTCTAATCTGGCTCGACGAGTTGACCGAAAACTGCTCGGATGTCGATCAGGAGGCGTTCGAAACCATTCGTGGTGCCGCCACCGACGCACTGCGGGAGATCCGCGATTTATCACGAGGTCTGGCACTTCCGGAAATTAACGATTTGAACTTGGTGGAAGATTTGCAACTGGTGGCGCAACGGCACGAGCAACGTACCGGCACCAAGGTCAACTTAGCCCTAGGGCCGCTACCTGACGCCACGCCGCTGCCGCTCAAACTCTGTTTGTACCGTTTTGTGCAAGAAGCCCTCAACAACGCTTACCGTCATGCCAACGGCGAGGGTCAGGTCATCCAAGCGCAATACATTGATCAGGTATTAAATATCAGCGTCAGGGATAGTGGTCCGGGTATGGCGGCGGACGCCATGCAACTCGATATATCCGGCAGAACCAGATTAGGGCTCGCCGGTTTGCGTTATCGCGTTGAATCTCTGGGCGGGTTGTTCAGCATCGACTCTAGTACATCAGGAACGTCGATCAATGCACAGTTCAAACTTTAGTCAGAGCGGCTCCGGGCATACATTGGTGTTTTCCCTGCGCCGATGTGCAATCGCCCGAGAGCTTCGCGCTCCCTGTAATAACGTAGGGCCGTGACCGCTTCGACACGATTTCGTACGTGCAACTTCTGCATCACACAACTCATGTAGTGCTTGACTGTTTTTTCGCTTATAAACAGCTTTGACGCAACCTCCCTATTAGTCAACCCTTTTGAAACCTCATAAATAACTTGCTCCTCGCGCTGGGTCAGATCAAACGCGTGATTCTCCGCTTCATGTTTCTTGAAGTTACTCAGCAGTTTGTTGACAAAATCGGGGGTGATATACGTTTGCCCCTTGGCAACTAACCTGATAGCCGTGACCAGTTCCGGTCCGCTGACACCTTTCAACACATACCCGAGCGCACCGGCATCCAGCGCCAAAAAGGCGTCATTTTCGGATTCTGAAACCGTCAGCATCAGGACCCTCACATCCGATAGTTCAGTGGAAATGAACCGCACCGCAGCGAAAACATCACCCGGCATATTGACGTCCATCAGCATCACATCCGGACGCACCCTCTGGGCGATATCCTTGGCATCTTGCGCACTGGCGCCCTGTTCCATGACCTGAATATCCGCCCGTCTTCTCAGTATGTTGGCAACGCCCTCACGCAACAACGGATGGTCGTCGACAATGCCGATACGAATGAACGGATTCATGACGCGCTCCCGATAGGACTAGCACTCGAACGAAGAGTCATTCATTAATAGCAGAAAAGCCGGGATGACAGCGGTCATCCATCGTGTACTCCAGGCTCCAGGCGTTCGAAAATCAGGCTCAGGCCTGACACAAGTCGATCGTCAACGAACAATCACCTTTACAAGCAATATGAACAACTACACCACAACCCGTTGTTTTTAAAGCACTATGAAAGCGTCAAAAAAATGCAGCCGCATAAAACCCGGATCCAACCTTATCCGACCAACGGTCGCTTTTGTGAGATCGATACCATCGAGCCGAGCCTGGACTTGAGTGAGCCATCGCTCACCGGTTTTGAGCGTGGCTGCGCGCGGCTTACCCACGGTTCCCTGGATCTGATGCTCAGTTTCAGTCAGCCGTGTATCTATCGAATCAGGAGCGCCTTTCTCGCCACGCACGTGCGCCGTCTCGATGACTTTAAGACCTGCTTTGATCTTGTCCGCTATCGGTCGACAGCAGCCGATCGTGAATGCACTCCCTAATGGACACAGCCCTGTCCAAATGTTCTTCGGCGACCCTGACAGTCTTTAGGGAAAGTGTTGATGATGCCGGTCGATCATGCCTTGACAGGGCTCGACACCCTGACGCTCAGCGATACCCTCAGCCACGCTTATGACGGTTTTCCGGGTTACACCCAAGCGCTGCTGGACTTTTTGTCTCTACCGCTAACCGGCAAGGCTTGACTCTACCGTTAGGGGCAGACTTTACCCTTGGCACTTCATTATCTGGAGTTCGTCATGAAGAGCAAACGCATGCTCGTAATCCTCGGCCACCCTTCGAACGACAGCTTTTGCGGCGCTGTGTCCGAACGTTATGTCGAGGCCGCCACGCAAGCAGGCCATGAGGTGCGCCTGCTGCGCCTGGACACCCTGGACTTCGATCCGGTCTTGCACGATGGCTATAACCAGATCCAGTTGCTTGAGCCCGATTTGATCGACGCACAGAACGACATTACCTGGGCCGAACACCTGACATTGGTGTACCCGATCTGGTGGGGCGGCATTCCGGCGTTGCTCAAGGGGTTCTTCGACCGCGTGTTTCTGCCCGGTTTTGCCTTCAAGTACCGCAAGGGCTCGCCCTTCCCGGACAAGCTGCTCAAGGGCCGCACGGCTCACCTTTTGGTGACCATGGACACGCCGCCGTGGTACTACCGGTGGGTGTATCGCATGCCGGGCCTGCACCAAATACGCAAGACCACCCTGGAGTTCTGCGGCATAAAACCCCTGAAAACCCTGACCTTCGGTCCGGTATTGGGGTCCAAGCCGGAACAGCGTGAAGCCTGGCTCAAACAAGTCCAGGCAGTCGCCAGCCGCTGATCGGCCCCGGTCGGGCCGTGCCCCTGCGCTGCCCAACCGAGCCTCCCTGCCGTGACACCCTGTCCACCTTGGCTTCCCACCCCCTGACGCTTGTGCAAAGATGTCGCGCGCTTGTACGAGCGCGCGACATCTTTCCGCTTCTGATGCGTCAAAAAAAGGGATTTTCATGTACATCGGCAAAGCCGCCCAGCTGTCGGGCACCACCGTCAAAAGCATTCGACATTACGAAGAAATCGGCCTGTTGCCCCCCCCGCAACGCGAAGGCAAGTACCGCGTCTACAGCCAGCAAAGCGTAGAGCTGCTGACCTTCATCAAATGCGCTCAGCAACTCGGTTTCAAGCTCAAGGAAATGCAGGCCATTCTGCAGGATCATCGCGGCCAGGAGCTGCCCTGGGATCTGGCCATGCAGGCCATCGATAACAAAAAGCAGGAATTGATGGGGCAGATCCAGGCCTTGCAGCAAGTGCATGACGGCTTGGTTGAGTTTGAGCTGAGCCTCAAGGATGCTCAGATGCAATGCCAGTTCGAACACCTGGAAAAAGCCCGCTGAATCCGCACCGCCGCCCCTGAACGGCCATGGCGCCCCGTGCCGTTTTCAGCACGCAGGCGCCCCGGCGATTTAGCCTGGCACAGTCTCACCCCCCGGCTGCTCGCCCTCTTGCACTGCTGGCTGCGGCACAATCGAGGCAAAGAACCACGGCGAAATCAGCGTGACCAACAAAATGGTCATGAAGCCGCTGGATGACAGCGCCAGTATCACCAATACACCCAGGTCAATGACGGGTTTGTAGGCGGAGAACAGCAGCGCGACAAAGCCCATCGAGAAAATCACGACGTTGACCACCGTCGAGCGCCCGACGCCCTGCATGGCCGCCAGGATGGCCTCGTCGATCTCGATGCCCTTCTGCACCAGCATCTTGATCCGTGACAGCAGGTGAACGGCGTAATCCACGACGCCCACCACCAGGAACGTCACCAGTGTGGTACCGATGTTCAACTCGATATCCAACAGGTACATGCTGCCGTACACCGTCACCGACGTGGTCAGCAACGTCAGCATGCCGAGGATGCCCAGGCGTACTGACTTGAGCCAGAACATCATCATCAAGGTCACGGCCAGCAACGCCAGCGAGAAGCTCAGCACCTGACCCTGGGTGATTTCCTGCAACACCCCGGTCCATATGTACGGCGTACCGGCATGGGTGACTTGCAGGTTGGCCGGTTTGTTGATGGCCAGCCAGGCGTCCAGTTTATCGAGCATCGCCTGGTAATCGCCCGCCACAGATGAGGTCATGGTGAACAGCGTCACCGCCTTCGAGTAATCGGCATTGAGCACGTTCTGCAAGTCGGTGCCGCCACCGTTCTCGAACATCATGATGTGTTGTTCGATGAGCGAGTTGCCGTCGACATCGAAGGTCTCCGGTTTCCCGTCATCATCGACCACCGTCACCTGCTCCACCGCCTGCGGCACCCGCAGGAAAGCAGGGTTCATGTCGTTGAGCACGAGGTTCATGCGCTTGATGTAGGTCGCCACCGAATAGGTGTAACTCACGTTCGGCTGGGCCCTGATGAACTGGTCCAGACGTTCGAGGAACTGCACGGTTTCAGTGGTCAGCGCGCCACGCGGAGTCTTGGTGTCGAAAGCGATCCAGCCCGGCGATGTACCCGCGACTCCAGCCCGGTTGATGAACTCGTCGGACATCCGTACCGGGCTGTCCTTCTTGAAGTAGGCAATGCCCGAGTCTTCGATATCCACCTTGAACGTGAACACCGTCATCATCGCCAACAACGGCAGGGTCACCAGCAATACCGGCTTGCGCCAGCGAATCAGCCAGGCACAGAACACCACCAGATAGTGGGAGATCAGCGACTCTTTGAGTTGCACTTTGCGCGGGACGGCGTCTTTGCCCCAGATCGAAATCCACGCCGGAATCAGTAGCAACGAGATGATCAGCGCCGCCGTCAGGCCGATGGACATGAACACGCCAAAGTTGCGGATGCTGACAATGTTGTTGGTGGTTGAAATCAAGAACGTCGCAATAGTCGTGACCGTTGTCAGAACTACGGGCGTGACCATCAGGCGCTGGGTTTCACGGTTGGCTTCGCGGAAAGACTTACCCGAATTGAGCTGTTCGTAATACTCGGCCATGACGTGGATCGCGTCGGCACAACAGATGGTGAACAGGAACACCGGCAAGACACTGGTGAGCAAGTCCATCGGCACACGCAGCAGCGCCATCAGGCCAAGGGTCCAGATGGTGCAGAACAGGATATTGAACAGCGGCAGCACCACACCAAGTGGTTTGCGAAAGAAGAAAACCAGCAGAGAGGTCACCAACAGGAACACGATCGGGAACAGCATCGCCAGGTCGTGATCGATGATTTCCTGCTGGGCCGCAATGAAGATCGGCATGCCGGCGATGAACACCTCATCGGTGAACTCCGGGTGAGCCGCCTGGTACTTCGCGATGATCTCGCGGACCTGGTGATAGGCACGCAACTGGGCCTGAGCGTCGTCCTGTTTGGTGCCCAGTTCGGCGACGACCATGGCGACTTTCTTGTCCGCCGAGACGACGCCACCGACCATCTGCTCGTTGCCCATGATCTGCGCTTCGACCTTGACCGGGTCCATATCCAGGGCGTGCAGGGTCTTGTGGATCCACAACTCGCCATCGGCACTCAAGCTGATGTTTTCCAGGTCAGCCATCGAGGCCATTTCCTGGATCGGGTTGAGCCGCTCGGCAAGAAAGCTCAGGAACTGCAGGTCATGGCTGTCCCAGTGCCGGGCAATCCCATGGTCGCGCAGCGCTTTGGCGGCAGCGTAATCGTTCTGCGAAAAACCCTCGGCGAGGATCTGCACCAGCAAGCCCTGGGCATCATGGTCGTCACTGTGCAGGCCGACGATGCGCTGCAGTTCGACACGGTCCTCATCGTTCGCCAGCATCAACCGGCGTATGGCCTGGGACAGCTCGAACTGGGCGTTCAGCGACGTGGTGTTGAAGACACTCTCAGGGTTGCTCAGCGCCACCATGACCGAGTCATACGTGCCGGTGAACTCGCGCTGCAAATCAATGATCGTCTTGCGCGCCGGATGAGTGTCCTTGAGCAGATACGGATTGGTGTCCGACATCAGCGCGCCGAGCGTGTAAGTGAAGTAGGCGGTGATCGCCACCAGCACGAACACAATTGCCCGCGCATAGCGCTCGACGAAGTTCAAGTATCTTTCCATGAATGAGGGTTCCAGATGAATCGAGAGCGGCGCTTAGCGGGCAGACACGGCGTATTCCGGCAAGTCGCCGGCTTTCAGCCCGCGCTTGATCGCGGTCTGCGTGAACAGGCGGTCGTCCAGCGCGACGTTGTACTGCAACTGGTTGAAGCGCAGCTGAGAGCGCGTACCGGCGATGAAGTCCTCGGTTTCGCTGAGGGTAATGCTGTCGATCTGGTCGATGGTTTCAGTCTTCAGGGTGCGCATCTGCTTGAACATCACACCTTTTACATCGAAGAAGTCCTGGCGCAGCACCAGTGAGTTCTTCTTGTCAACCCAGACCTTGAGCTTGTTGTAGCCGGTCTTGGCCAGCACGGCAGGCGTCGCCGGCTCACGCTCGATCACGTAGCAATCGCGGCCCTGCAACTGCTCTTCGCCAACCAGCGTTTGGCGATAGTCTTCGGCGCGAATCTTGTCGAGGTCGGCATAGGAGTAGTCGCTACCCATGAACGCCCCGCGTTTGTCGGTGGTGGAAATCCTTCGGGTCTGTCGGCTGACCGGCAAGTACATCCATTGGCTGTCTTCGAGGCCCAGGGCCTCGCGCGGGTTTTCGATGTGGAAGGCGACGTCACGCACATCACTCGGCGCGGAGAAATACATGGTGAATTTGTCGCTGTCCGGGTAATCCTTTTGCAGGTAGCTGAACTCGCGGATGCGGGTGTTACCTTGCTTGTCGATCAGGATCAGGGACACCTGGGACATGAAGCTCTTGCCGTCATCGCGGTCCCGGGCCTGGCGAATGATGTCGTCGGCCGTGCGTGTTTCAGCTGCCGTGGCGGCAGCGGCGCTCAGCAGCAGTGCGCTTACAGTCAGGGTCTTGAAGATGGGCAACATCGCGATTTCCTTTTCATTGTTTGAGTGGTTCGCACACCGCACCGGTGTGGTCAGAACAGATAACCGGCGGACAAGCGCACCTGGTCGCGGTTGGCGTACGCACCGAACTGGCGGTCGGGCTTGCCGAAGAACACATCGACTTCGAGCCCCAACTTGAGCCAGTCCACCGGTTTGTAGGTGAAGATCCCCTGAACGAAACTGTCGTCCTGCGCTGGCGGCGACATACCGAAAACCAGACGGGTCTTGAGGCGATCCTGGAACTGCGAGCCTTCGGCAGACACGGTGAACAGGTCGTCGCGTTTGTCCTGGACCATGCCGGGCTGCCAGTCGAGCAGCCGCTGATGCTGCCACTGCGTCGAGATCAGCCAGTCCCGCAATAGGTAATCGACGCCCAGCAGCGACTTGGTCATCGCCGTCTGGTCGCTGCCGTAAGCGCGGTAAGGGTTGGTGACGCGCCAATTGTCGAAGTAGGCGACTTCACTGCGTACCACGATGCTGTGGCCGGCATCGATGGCCACACTGGCGCCGCCCATGGAATAGCGCGGGAATTGCCGTTCGAGGCGAATCAGGCCCTCTTCGGTCTGGCCTTCGACGGCGTAAACCGGGTCCTGTTGGCGGGCGTTGAGGGCCACGAAGCTGACATCCACCGTGCCGATCCGGCCGTTGGCACTGGCGCCGTAACCGAAGCCACTGTGACCGTCATAACCGGGCCGCGAATCGACCACAAACATCTGCGGGTCGGGTGTGGCAAAGATCGGGGCATCGAACTCGCTGCCGACGGCCGGCGCCTGGTTCTTCACAAAATCAGTGATCACCAGCGCTTCCAGCTCCCACTCGGCGACCGGCTGCACCAGGCGAATCATCGGCACGGCGATGCGGCTGTCTTCCAACAGACCGATCACACCCTCGCGATAATCCAGCGGGTTGATCTGATCGAGCACCCGTAATTCATCTGCACGCCCCCACACCACCTGCTGCCAGCCCACCGTCAGCTCGCCGTCACCGACATAGAGCCCCCAGTAAAGGTGCCGCCAATCGGCAGTCGCCCGGTAATCGTCCCGGGCTTGCGCGCTGTAGGGGTTGTTGCCGTCATAACGGAAGTCGTAGCGGGCTCGGCCCTTGGCCTTGTAGTAGCCGCTGTCCCAGGCATCCTCTAGGCTGAACTTGAGGTACACGGCCTTTTGCGTGACCTGGTCGTCCCCGTGCAGACGCACGGCCGTGGCAACGCCGATCTCCGCTTCATGATGCCCCGGCAACCACTCGGCGATCGCCACTGGCGAGCCGAGGCTGACCAGCGCGGCCAAAAGGCCGCGGTTCAATCCCAGTCGAGCCATGGCTACATTCCCAACCCGGCACCGCCGTCGATCATCAGGCTTTGCGCCGTGACGCCACTCGCCTGCGGGCTCGCCAGATAACGGACCATGGCCGCCACTTCGTCACCCTGAATGAAGCGCCGCAGGGGCAACTTCTTCTTCGCATTGCGCAGGATTTGCTCGTGGGTGATCCCGGCGATGCGCGCTTGAGCCGCCAATTCGCCTTGCAGCATCGGTGTGTCGATCCAGGCGGGCAGGATGGCATTGACGGTGATTCGCCGTGGTGCCAGGTCCAGCGCCAAGGCTTTGGTCATGCCGATGATGCCGTGTTTGGAGGCGCAGTAAGCGGTATTGCGGACCTTGCCCGCTCGGCCGAGGATCGACGACATGTTGACGATCCGCCCACCATCCGCCATCAGTGGCAGGCACAACGAGGTGACGTAAAAGGTGCCGTTGAGGTTGATCGAAATCACCTTGTGCCAGTTGTCGAGGTCTTCAGGTTCGTTCTCGTCGCAGACCCCGGCGCTGTTGACCAGCACATCGACAAAGCCGACCCGGTTGGCCAGGCCCTTGAACAGGAGTTGCAGGCTGGCGAGATCGGCGATGTTCGCTTCATGGGTTTCGATGCGAGCGGCAAAATCGCCCTCGGTGACCCACCTCTGCAAGGTTGGCAGATCCCGATCAAGCAAGATCAAAAGGTGCTCGGCCTGGGCTGCAAAATTTTCCGCGACGGCGCGGCCAATACCATTGGCCGCGCCGGTAATCACAATCGTGCGTGCCTGGCTCATAGCATTTTCAATCCGCCGTTGACGGACAAGACTTCGCCCGTGACGTACAGGCCGTGCTCGGCCAGATACAGCACCGCGTCAGCAATTTCTGCAGGCCGGGCGAACCGTTTGATCAACAGCCGCGACTGGATTTCCTGCTCATGGGCGCCGACCAGGGCTTCGCTCATGTCGGTGCTGACGATGCCGGGCGCCACCGCGTTGACCCGGATGTTGCGCGGCGCCAACTCCACCGCCAGTGCACGCGTCAATGCTTCTACACCGCCTTTGGCGGCGGCGTAGTTGCTCTGGCCCCTGCCGGGCTTTTGCGCGGCCACGGAACTTAGGTTGACGATGCATCCGCTGCGCTGGCGCATCATGCAGGGCAGCACCTGCTGACAGCACAACAACGTGCCGACCAGGTTGGTCTGGATGACCTCGGTGATGTCGCTCACCGATTGCGTGGCGAGCAAACCGTCACGGGTAATACCGGCGTTGTTGACCAACAAGTCGACACGCTCGAAACGCTGCTCGACCCGTTCGAAAAACGCCTGAATGCTCTGCGCATCCTTGACATCACACTGCGCGGCCAGGCACTCCCGGCCGAGCCCTTCGACCTGCGCCTGCAAGGCAGCGGCTGACGCCTCGTCACGCACATAACTGAAGGCAACCTCATAACCTGCGCCGGCCAGGGCCAGCACGATGGACTTGCCAATGCCGCGACTGCCGCCGGTCACGACAGCTATTTTCTGAGTCATGACCGCTCCTTAAAGTGAGTTTTGAGTTTTGAATTGCGCGAGGGTGAAGCCGTGGATCGCGGCCAGTGCGCGGACCTGCTGAACTTGCTCACGGCTGATATCGCCGTATGAGCCGTGCTGGCTCATGCCAGACAAGCCCATCAACACCGACTCGGCCATGCACGCATACAGCTGACCTTTTTTCAGGTAGGCCCGCACGTTGGGCGCCAGGCCGTCGTCGAACGGCGTCTGGACGATGCCGCCGTGCATGTAGAGCAGGTCTTCGCGTTGGCTCGGCAGGTCTTGATGGACGTTCAGCGGCACGGCGATATCGCAGATCACGCTGCGCTCGGCGAAATGTTCGGTGCCGAGGAATGGCTGAGGCGCATTGGCCGCACACAGGACAACCCGTGCGCCCTTGAGGGCGTCGAGATCGTTGGTGACCGTGATGAAAGCGTTCGCGCCAAGGCGCTCATCCACCAGACGGGCGATGTGCAAACCGAGGTCGGCTTTTTGCCCATGTGAGCGCAACAAGTCACAAAAACCATCAAGGGTCAGCAGTCGCTGCGCCAACCGGTCGTGTTCGGCCGTGCCCTTGAGGATCGAACGGGCCGCGTCGGCGTAAATCAGTTGGGCAGTTTTCTCCAGGCGCCGAACCGAGCCGTCACGACCGCTGCCAATCAGAATCAGGTGATCGACGGTGGCGGACAGCACCGAGGCATAGGTCGAGGCAACGTTACCGGCGGCACCGACAACGGCAGCGGTTTGCTCGCGCAGTGCCAGACCCTGCTGTACGCAGCCTTGCTCGATGGCTTCGAGCCCCATGCCGATGGTCAGGGCATTGCCGGACGTCAGCGCCATGTCGGCAATCTTCAGCGCCTGACAATTGTTGGTGACGATCGAGGTGTACATCCCAAGGCCAGCGATGCTGCAGCCATCGGCGCGGGCATCGGTGACGCGTCTGCCGACTTCTTCGCGAATGCTGTCCAGGTCACCGCTGAGGATGTACTCGGCCATGGCATCCGAATCCATGCACAGCGGGTACAACGTGAACTCCACCGCCATGCCGAGGCGCGACCGAATGGTCACCGGGCCGACTGGCGCAGCGCGGCGCTCAGGCTTGGTGCGGTTGATGAACGTGCGTTTTTGTTCCGGGCTCAGGGCTGCCAGCGAGGGATCGACGTCACCGAGGATATCGGCATCGATCAGGTGGTTGATGAACGCTACCCGAGCGACTACTTCGACCTTGGCCTCGTTGTTTTCAACGGGCTCGGCCACCCGAAAATCGTCCTGACGGGCTGGCACGGCGGGAATCGAGTCTGCGCAGATACCCGCCGCCAACGGCAACGCATCGCCACGGCGCAGCATGTCGCAGACCCGTTGCAGGGCACCGATCAGCCCGTCGATCTCGCTCAGGGTGATACAGGCTGGCGGCTCCAGGCGAATCACGTTGGAGTTGCTGCCCGACGGTGCTACCCGCAACGCTTCGAACTGCAACAGGTAACCGGCGATCAAGTAACCCAAGGCATCGTTGTACTGGGCCGACGCCTGTACCAGCGAGCTGCTGACACTCAAGTCGTGCAATTCCAAACCCACCAGCAAGCCACGCCCGCGCACATCGGCGATCACATCCGGATAGGCCATCTTCAGTTCATCGAGCGAGGCTTTGAGGTAGGCGCCCTTGCTGCGTATGTCTTTGAGCATCGCGTCATCATTGGCGAACAACCGGCGCAATGCCGACAGCGCGATATGGCAGGACGGATCGTCCTCGGCGAAGGTCGAGCTGTGGATGTAGCTGAACTCGCCTTCGTAGTGGCTGCTGCGGATCACCGTCGCGGCGATTTTCATCAAGCCGCCGCCGAGGGCCTTGGACAGGCAGTAATAGTCGCCTTGCAGGTTGAACTGGCTGCTGGCAAGAAACGTCCCGGCGCGACCAAAACCCGACTGCACTTCATCGACGATCAGCGGGCATTGTTGCTCGTTACACAGCTTGCGCAGCCCCAGGTAGAACTCGGCCGCGAACTCGTTGATGCCGCCTTCGCCCTGAATCGGTTCCATCAACACGGCGGTAATCGCACTGAACGGCAGTTGCAGCACGTTCAGGTGTTCGCCGTCCCATTGCAGGCTCAACCAATGGTGCCTGTGCCGGGCAGGCAATTCCTGCAACTGATGGGGCTGCTGTGGGTCGATGAACTCCACGTTCAGACCAAAACGGGCAAACGGCGCGCGGTACTGACGGCCATAGGTCAGTTGCACGGTATTGACCAATTTGCCGTGGAAGCTGCCGCGCAGGGCGACGAATACCGGTTCGATGTGCAACTGCGCCAGGTTGTGCTGGCGAACGGCTTCAACCAGCTGACGCAAGGTCACGCTGTTCAGGTTGGCCGGCAGGACACCTGCAGGCAGGTCGAGGTCGGCCACATCCAGCTCGCGGTAAGCGCGTTCGCTGGCGGTCAGGCTGGCCAGGGTGAAATCGATGTCGTCGAACTGCTTTTGCAGGCTTTTCTGGCGACGGAACTCCGCGTGCTTGACGGCGATTTCCACCGCCTCCGCGCCACTGTTGGAGAAGGTCGAAATATAACGTTCGGTGTTCTTCAGTTCGCGATTGAAGGCGTCGCTGAGCTCTCGCCCCAATTGCCCGGCCGCGCCGCGGATCGACATTTGTGCGTTGAACGGCACGTCGCTGCGTAGCAGCGCACATAGCTGATCGACAAACTGTGGGTCGTTGTGGCCGAACAGTGCCGCACCGTAACCGCCGAGAAAGTCGGTGACCGTGACCATGTCGCCCTTGCGGTTGCGGTAGAACAACTGGCTACCGAGGGCGCGCTGAAACTCACACTCCAGGCCCAGTGCCTGGAGCAGGCCGACGAATTTGGGCCGAACGAAATCGCGATAATCCATGACAGTCATATCCCTTGAAAGTAAAAAAGAGGCGGTAGTCAGCGGCAGTCCTGAGTGACCTTTGCGCTGTAGAGCACTTGATAGGCGGCGCTGAAGCCGTTGTCGTCGCGGTTCAGCACCAGGCAATGCGCAAGGTTCGCGGCGTGGGGTGCGCCCTGAATAAACGGCAGGTTTGCCACTGGCTGCTGCAAACCGGCAATCGGCGGCACGCTTTGGGCCTGCAATGCGCAACGCGCAAGTATCAGATCCACCAGGCTCGGCGCCGCGCTGAGAATGCCGTTGATCGCCAACC
Organism: Pseudomonas sp. 43(2021); assembly: GCF_017490805.1. NCBI lineage: Bacteria > Pseudomonadati > Pseudomonadota > Gammaproteobacteria > Pseudomonadales > Pseudomonadaceae > Pseudomonas > Pseudomonas sp. 43(2021). The sequence continues at coordinate 43,133 of NZ_JAFGYJ010000030.1, read as the reverse complement.
CGCTGGTGATGTGCGAGGCGCGCGCAAGGGCCAGCGTCTGGCACAACACGCGGTCTTTGTGCGCATCGCCGGTGCCGCTGCACACCAACACATCGGTTGGGCTGTCGGGCAGGCTCAAGCGACCGAGGGTGGCATGGGCCGTCATCTCGGCGAGGCACGCCTGAGGACCGGCCGGCAGGTCTTCGCGCCGGCGCAACACCAATGCTGCCGCGCCCTCCCCGGCAATGCCGCCGGTGCCCCGAAGGTCAAACGGCAGCAGAGTGTTCGAGCCGTTGGCGCTGATGACACCCGCCTGGACCAACCCGGACAGCGCCAGGGCATCCAGCTCGCTGCCCGCACCGACAACGATTGCCGCGTCAATCCGGCCATCCTGCAAAGCGGCCGTAGCCTCACGCAAGGCTGCCAGGTTGCCGGCGACACCTTGCATATAGGCGTTGCACTCACCCACCAGTTTCAGCGCCAGGCTGGTGACACCCAGCAAGCAGTTGCTCAAGCCTTTGAGCACCAGAAAAGGGTCCTGGGCACGGTCTTGCAGGATCCGTTTGGCGAACGCCGCCATGTCGGCCACGCCGTCCTGCCGACAGCCGAGCAACAACTCGGCATAGGATTCCAGAGACGGATGGGTGTAGCCGCCCTGACAGCAATACAAACCGAAACGGACATCCGGCTGCTCACCGGCCAGGCCTGCTTCTTCCAACGCCTGACGTACCGCGCTGACACCCCAGATCACTGCCGGCGTGCAGTAACGCTGAAGGTTTTGCGCAAGGTCCTGTCGGCTGCGTTGGTGGTCCTGATCCTGAATTTGCCCGAACGCCACCACGCGTTCGCTGCTGAACCGTCGGGCGTTCAGCGCCGTAATTGCACTGCGCCCTTCGGTTGCGGCCGCCCAGAAAGACTCGACACCCCAGCCACTGGGCAACACGCAACCCGCACCGGCAATCGCGACCGCCTGTTTCATCGCGGCGCCTCCCGGTACTTGCCCAGCGCCAGCGAAGTGTTGAGGCCGCCGAAACCGAAGGAGTTGCTCAGGGCAACGTCGACCCTGCGCTTGACCGCTTGATGGGCGCAGTAGTCGAGGTCGCATTGTTCGTCGGCATCATGCAGGTTCAGGGTCGGCGTGACCCGATCATCCCGGCAGGCCAGGGCCGTGAGCATGAACTCCGGTGCTCCGGCGGCCGCAATCAGGTGGCCGAACTGGGATTTGTTGGCCGTCACCAGCAACCGCCGATAATGTTCGCGCTCGGCGAACAGGGTCTTGATCGCCAGGGTTTCGGCGGCATCGTTGAGGGGTGTCGACGTACCGTGGGCATTGATCAGATCGACCTGTTGCGGCGCCAGCCCGGCATCCGTCAGGGCCGCCTGCATCGCCAGCACCGCTCCCCGGCCCTGCGGGTCGGGTGCGGTGATTTTGTAGGCATCCAGGCTGCTGCCGAAACCCAGCACTTCGGCGTACGGCGTTGCCCCTCGGGCGAGCGCCCGTTCGAGGGTTTCGAGCACTACAAAACCACCGCCTTCACCCGCAATCAAGCCACTGCGATGGCGGTCGAACGGCCGACACAGTTCGGTACCCCAACGCTGTTCGCTGCTGGCGGCGCCGAGCAGATACAGCGCGGTCATGGTGTCCAGGCTCAGCACCGAATCGGCGCCCCCGGCAATGGCCACCTCGACCTCGCCGCGACGGATCATCTGGAATGCATTGCCGATGGCCTGGGACGCTCCCGCGCAGGCGCTGCTGATATTGATCACCGGGCCTTCACTGCCGACGCCATCGGCAATCACCCGCGCAAGACGGTCGTTGCTCTGACACAGTGAACTGTCAGGATCGACCTGCGCCTGTCGCGCCATCAATTGAGCCCAGGACGGCGCCTGCGCCGGGTTATCCGCCAGGCTGAGCAGCATGTCCTGCAAACGATGAGCAGGTGCGCCGGACGCTGACAATACCGCCGCGCCACGCAACTGTTCGGGGCTCAGGCCACTGTCGGCAATGGCTTGGGTGGCCGCGACCCAACCAAAGCGGGTGCGTTTTTCCAGCGACAACCCCCAGGCCGGATGGTCTTTCAAGTGTGCCGGCATCAAGCTCATGTCCACGGGCGCTGCGTAACGCACGGGGAACGCACCCGCCTCGACACCTTCCGGTTGCCATGGCCGAATGCAATGCTCGCCGGCCAACATTTTTTGCCACATGGACTGCCACTCGAAACCGAAGCCGGTGACGGCGCCCATGCCCGTGATCACGACCCGTGTGGGGCTCATGGGTAACTCTCCATTGTCTCTGTGTCCGACGACATTCTGGCCAGCAGCACCGCGCCCCAATGCCCGCCTCGGCTATGTTCGAGCAACAGCGTGTAACGGCTGCAATCCAGTGCCCAGGTCACAGCGATTTCGCTGAGCAAGGCGCTGGCGCCCAAGTCACCTACCAACGCCTTGGAGTGTTCGAGGGTGTGCCCCGATCGGGCAAACAACGCGGCAATCTGCGGATCCTGTGCATCGGCGACGACTTGCCCGACATCGCTGAGGCACAGTTCTTCGTTGCTCAAAGCACGCTCAATGACGTCGCGACCAACCGCCAGTCCACGCTCGGGTTGCGCGCTGTAACCACGGGCAAACCCGGCAATTCGCAACGCAGACTGAGCACCACTGCCCGGGTTGGTCGTCAGCAACAGTGCCGCAGCACCTTCGCCGAAAACCCACGGGCCGGGGTTCACAGGTGGGTGAGTAGCGTCACGCAGGTACAACGCCGGGGTGATGTTCGGACTGCTACTGACGACGACGGCAGCATCGGCACGGCCTTCGCTCAGATGGGCGGCGGCCTCCATCAAAGCATCCAGCCCCGCATTGCCCTGGGAGCAAAAACCGCCCATGGGTCCCTTGCAACGCAAGGCCTCAGCGGCGTGGGCCATGACGCTGCTGTTGAGCATCATCAGCGCATGCAGCGGCGGTGTGTGGGCAAAGAATTGCGCCAACAGATCCGCCGGTTGTGCGCCAATGGCCTGCACTGCATCCCAGCACGAGCTGGGGCCATCCACTTCCGGAATGGCAGCGATCAATGCGATCCGCTCGTCGGGCAGTTCCAGCCCACGCAAGGTCTCGGCGAGACGGCCGGCGCAATACAGCAGGCGCGCGCCCTGAGGCTCGAGGCTGCGGGACAGCTTGCGGTCGTACACACCGGCCGGCAAGGCGGGCGCTGCGACACAATGGGCCAGGCGTGCCGGGTCGAAATCCAGCGGTTGCGCGGCCGGAGGTTGACTGTCACGGGACGCACATTCAGTACCGGCGGCGTTGAGTACCGACGCAGCGGTGATATAAACAGCGGTTGAATTGGATCTGATCATGTCATGCCCTGCCCAGCACCAACGAACTGTTCACGCCACCAAACCCGAAGGAGTTGGAGAGCACGACATTGATCGGTTGCTGCAACGGTTCGCAAAGGAATTTCAACTCTGGAAATTCGGATTTTTCCGACTGGAAATTGAGGGTCGGCAAGGCCACGCCCAACTGAATGCTCATCAACGACAGCACCGCCTCAATGGCACCACTGCCGGCCAACGAATGCCCTACGGCAGATTTGTTGGCGGTGAACGTCATCTGCTCCAGGGTTTCGCCGAAGACCTGCGCCAGGCCCAGGGCCTCGCAACGGTCATTGGCCTGTGTCGACGTACCGTGAACATTCACATGGTCCACAGCCGCACTGGTCAGTTCGGCATCGGCCAGGGCCGCCGTCATGCAGGCGGCATACTTGCTGCCGTCGCGGCTGCTGGAGGTGATCTTCTCTGCCTCGCACAGATTCGCGTAACCCAGCACCCGGCCCAGCGAACAGGCCTGACGACGCTCGGCATGCTCGCGGGATTCCAGCACCAACAGCGCCGCCCCTTCACTCAGCACAAAACCGCAACGGTCCGGCATGAACGGCCGGCTCTGTTCTTGTGGGGAAAAGTCCACTCGCTGGCAGAGTGCGCCCAGCCCATCAAAGCTGTAGTAGGACAATTCATGGGCCATCAACTCCACCGCGCCACACAACGCCAGGTCGATCTCGCCACGGGCGATCGCTCGATAGGCGCTGCCGATGGCCATGGTGCCGGCGGCACAGGCATCGGAATGTGTGGAGATATGGTCACGTACACCCAGCCATTCGGCGAGATGGCGGGTTTGCTGATCAACCCGCCGGGCAAACGCCCCACCGCTGAGGGTGTGGTTATCCAGGTACTGGTCGAGATCGACCCGCCCCTGATCGTCCATGTAACGGCTGGCGTCCCGCAAATCACCGCTCGCGCAATATTTGTTGGCCCCAACGAAAATGCCGCTGGCGACTCGGGCAAATGCACCATCGGCCAACCCGGCATGGGCCAGCGCCTGACGGGCCACGTAATGCGAGAGCCATTCCTGGCGGGAGGTGGTCTGCAGATCGCCCGGAAAGGCCGCCGCGATGACCTGCCATTGTTGCTCATCGATAAATCCGGCCGCCGGGTTCGCAAACCCCAGTTCGACAAACGCCGGGTGCTGGCGAATGCAGGAACGGTTTTCGCAGATCGTCGTGAACAGCGAGGCCGCATCCAGTGCCGTGGGAGCCACCAGGCCATAGCCGGTGACCAGAACCTCTCTGGCCTGCATCAAGGCAACCCCTACGCCGAAGCCTTCAACTGGGTGGCCGCGTACTGCTCAACCAACAGACGCGAGATCGAGTCACCGTCCAGAGGGGTCAGGCGAGCACTGCAACCGCCACACACCACTTGTTTGCGTTCATTGAGTAGGGCATGAACCGCGCCACACTCCGGGCAGGTCTCGGGGAGGTAGTTGAAAACGTTATGGCACTGCTGCGCCCAGTTACGCACGGTGGTGGCCGAGAAGACATCGCCCGGCTGCATGCCCGCGTGCAACTGGCCCGGCGCATAAGCGCTGAGGCTGTGCTCCAGCAAGGCCACGCCGTCCTGCGTGATTCGGCCATTTTCGACAAACCGGCTGGCGTCGCCGAACACCGCTACCGCGTGATCCAGCACGCTGGTTTTCGGCAAGGTGCAACCGTACTGACGGCCCAGCTGGAAGCTCAGGTCGACGATGTCCAGCGAGTCGGCGCCGAGGTCGTCAACGATACTGCTGTGCTCTGCCACGTCGCCCCTATCCAACACCAGCAACTGCGCAAGAATCTCCTGTGTACTGCTGATAACGCTGTCCAATTCCAACGGATTGTTCATTGATTGCTTCCCTACAAAAGCCGCATTGAATGAATAAAGTCATCGGGCCAAAAAAGCTGTTTTCAGGCCAGGTCTATCGAGGGCCGGGAGTCTAAAGTCTCCCCCTAAGGGGAGAGTCAACGTGCCATCGTTCAGTAGGTTATTGCCGCGTTCACTGGCTTGCCGAACAGGTGATACCCCCCCACCGCAAAGCCGGCCAGAGGCAACAGCCAGATGGCCCAGCGGTGGGTTGCACGCCATAGGGTCGCGTGATCGAGGGAGAGCAGAAACAGCGCGGATGCCGATCCCGCAAGAAGCGCTACGGCGCTGGCAAGCACCAGTCATTTCCCGATGTAGGGAAGCACGTCGAGTTGTTCAGGTTTTCTGAGTTTTGACATGGGGTCAGCCGCACAACGGGAAAGTGAGCCTGACCAAAAAGGGATTTTACCCGCGAACGCCTACAGCCCAGTCTGGATCAGGTGTCTGTAGGCATCATCAGCTGCTACGGGCGCAGCGGTTGGTAAGTGAAGGAATGCCATCTCCAGTGCCCGCTCATGGAAATCTCGCCCAGAGATATAAAATTTCGTTACAGCGAAGAGTGGTGGCATTCCAAAAATCGTGGGGGCGACAGAAACGTCGAGTCGCACCTCCCCCATGAATTTGAGTGTCTGCTTCTGTCCGCTAGCAGCCCTTGGAGAAGGTCTGATTTGGGTCGATAGCAGCCAATGCCAAACCCTATCAGGTCAAGACTCGCAGTGCTCCAGATTCAAAGACGGGGGTGATACAACGCTTGTTTTAATGCTGGGCCAGCACGGTTGAAATCCGAGTCTGAGTCAGCCCATCGCGTCTTTGGAATGAGTGAATTACTGCTACGCTTTTTAAAAGCTGTCCGGGAATATTCGACGCCGCATCAGTGATTCATCACAGACGAGTTCCGTTGTCGTTCGGGCCCAACCTTTGCTCATCCAAGGTGCCGACATGGCTGAGTTCAAGAAGCGTTCAACCAAACGGTTGTCCAGGGTAATAGACGACATCCGTGAAGATAAGAATTTTCACTCGTTCAAGGAGAGACTGGAGGCCGGCAAACGTCTACGAGATGTCGTGCCGCGGGCGGCTCATGCAACGTGGAAATCCAAGCCCAGGCAGCGTGATCCTGTCGGTTTGCTCGAACTGTCCAACCGTGACCGACATCCGGCACTGGTGCCTGTCCGTTACGGGCGAATGCTGCGCAGTCCATTCACTTTCTTGCGCGGTTCGGCCGGCCTGATGGCACGCGACCTCGCCACGCTGCCTTGCACCGGCGTACGCGTCCAAGCGTGCGGCGATTGCCACCTGCTCAATTTTGGCTTGTTCGCCACCCCCGAACGCAACCTGATCTTCGATATCAACGACTTCGACGAGACGCTTCCTGCACCTTGGGAATGGGACATCAAACGGTTGGCGGTCAGTTTTGCCGTCGCCGCCCAAGACAATCGGCTGAACGACAAGGAGGCAGGACAACTGGCCATGGCCTGCGTGCAGGCCTACCGCAAACGCATGCGTGAATTGTCGGAGATGAGTCCGCTTGACGTCTGGTACGACCGCTTGGATGCTCAAGCGATCATCGACATGGCACCCAGCATGAAATACCGCAAGGCGCGGCAAGAGTTGATAGCCAAGGCCAGAACGCGCATTGGGGACTACCTGTATCCCCAGATCAGTGATGAAGTGGGCGGTAGGCGGCGCTTGGTCGACCAGCCGCCAATCCTGTTCCATATCCATGAAGCCGGTTTTGCCAAGCGCGTTAAGCTGGCTCTTGAGGATTACCGCAGTTCATTGCTACCCGAGCGCAGATTTCTCTACGACCGTTATCGCCTCGAGGACTTTGCAGTGAAAGCCGTGGGCATCGGCAGCGTGGGCACGTTCTGCTTCGTCGGCTTGTTCTTTTCGGCCGAGAACCATCCGCTGCTGCTGCAATTCAAGGAAGCCTGCCCATCAGTGCTGGCGCCCTATGCCGGTAAGAGCGAATTCGCCAATCAAGGTCAGCGCGTGGTTACCGGCCAGCGCCTTTCGCAGTCCGCCAGCGACATTTTTCTGGGCTGGACCGAAAGCAGCAAGGGCCGGCAGTTTTTCGTCAGACAACTGCGCGATATGAAGATGTCATTGCCGGTAGAAGGTGCGTCTTTCGAGCAGATGAACATGTATGCGCAGGTGTGCGGCATGACATTGGCGCGGGCGCATGCCAAGTCAGGGGACGCAGCACTGATCAGCGGATATCTCGGCAAGTCGGACGCCTTCGATCAGGCCCTTGGCAAGTTTGCCCTGGCTTATGCCGAGCAAAATACCAGGGACTACGCGGCGCTGGTCAACGCCGAGAAAAAAGGCAGGATAAAAGCGTTTCGCGAGGAAGACGATTGAGCACTGCCATGGCCTATGCCCGGGAGTGCCCCAACTGCATTTGTCTGGATTCAAGAAGATGAATGAAAATCGTGTTTCCACAGCGTATTCGAGCTCCTGTCGTTTCAACAGAACCGTTCTAGTCGCGGCCACACTGATGCTGGTCGCCTGTTCCACGCTCGGCCCCTCTACTATCGAGCGCGATAGAAGCGACTACGCGACCGTCATAGCCACGACTTGGAAAGAACAGACCCTGTTGAACATCGTCAAGTTGCGCTACGCCGATGCCCCTGTTTATCTGGAGGTGTCATCGGTGATCAGTTCCACGGCCATCCAAAGTCAGGTGAACCTTTCCGCAAGTTGGTTCAGCGGTTCACCAGCCGAGGGTAATAGCCAGACATTGGGCGCTTCCGGCCTCTATACGGATCGTCCTACCATCAGCTACACACCGCTATCCGGTGAACGCTTTTCCCGCTATCTGCTCACGCCACTTTCGCCAGCGGCGATATTCTCGCTTGTTCAGGCGGGCTATCCGGTCGATCGCGTGCTGCACCTGACCACGCGTGCCGCAAACGGCTTGTACAACAGGTCTACCTCCCCGTCTCGGTTACGTTCAGCAGACCCTGAGTTCTATGCGGTGCTAGATGCACTTCGGCGGATTCAGCGTTCGGAAAAGCTGGGTATGCGGATCAGTCAACGTGCGGGGGCTGACAGTGAGTTGCTGCTGATCGCCGACACCAAATCGGAGATCGTCGAAAATGATCGCCGGTTGGTACGTCAGTCGCTACACCTTCGACCCGATGCGGAGGTACTGCACCTTACTTTCGGCTCGGTGCAGCGGGACGATGCCGAAGTGGCCTTGCTGACGCGCTCGATGTCGGAGATCTTCTCGGAAATCGCCGCCACCATCGACGCCCCCCCCATCCATGTGCAAGAAGGGCGGGCAAACCCCGCGCCCGCCCTTCCTGTGATTTCCAGCGAGTGGGACGCGCCACTGGTGCGTATCCTCTCAAGCGAGCATAAGCCAGACAATGCCTATGCGGCCGTGCGCTATCGCGATCACTGGTTCTGGATAGATGATCGCGACCTGAAGTCCAAGTCCGAGTTTCTGTTCATCCTCGTGCTCTTGTCCCTTGCCGAAACCGGCGTCGCGCCGGAGACACCAGTCATCACTATCCCCGCCAACTAGTCTGGCAGCGGATACAGGCTTTGCAGCAAGCGGTCCTGTGCGGACTGTGGACCTAGGTAGCGAACGAACAGCGCCTCACCTTGCGGCCCCGAAAGGGCCTGACTCAAGGCGGTATCCACCAACAAGCGAAAATCTACATCTCCCCTTGGCATCGACAACGCCACCCGGCTCATGACGAACAGGTGATCCGGAACCCACAGCTGGTCGCGTTCGGATTGCCGGGCCTGGTAGGCCAGCAGGACCACCCTGTCTCCGAGGAACGCGTCGACCTTGCGTTCGGCCACCCGTTGCACACCCTCCTCGTACGTCGAAACTTCCTCGAGCGTGGATTGCAAGCCAAGCTGGCGAATCCGCTCATGGGCCCAGCGGCTGCTCAAGGTGCCACGCAATACGGCGAAACTGTGCTTGCTCAGCCCTGCATTGATCGTCGCGCGCCAGCGCGGTCCGGAATTGTCCGTGCTACCGCTGAGGGGGCTGAGCAGGCTGGCAGGTGCATCGCGCTTGACCAAAGCCGCGAGGCCGGAGGTAAACACCGGAATGGAAAAATCCAACGTGCCTCGTCTGGTTTTGGTTTCCACCATCGGTGTACACAGCAAGTCGACCTGCCCGTTATCCACGGCCCGAACAGCCTCTGGCTCTGCCAGTGAGTGCCAGCGCACCTGCAAGCCAGCGAGCCCTGGCAATTCCCGAATACGTGCGACGACTGCTTGGCAAAGGTCGATGGAATACCCCTCCGGAGCCTGTTCGCTGCCTGATGAGAAGGGTGCGAACCCCTCCATGAATCCGAGGTTGAGCACCTGCCCTTGACGTAACCGGCCCAACGTGTCGGGAGCGGCGAAGGAGCTGTCCGCTGACGCGCACAACAGCAAACTGACAAGACACCAACCGGTCACTTTCGATCCACGCTTCATGGCGCACCTCCGATCATGTCCAGCGCCTTGACGAAACGTTTGGCAATGAAGCCGAACAGCAGGTAACCCAGCGCCATGATCAATGCCGCACCGAATACGGCCTCCAGGCCCGAGGCGTAAAGTGCGTAGAAGCAATAGCAAACCGCGACCATCATGATTGCGCTGTTACGGCGAAAAATGGCTGCCTGTACCTGGGCCTTGTACATGATCACCAACAGCCCAGTCAGCGAGGTGATGTAGGGAATGATGTTGGTCACGGCAGCCAGGTTTACCAGTTTGCTGAACTGGGCGCTGGCATTGGGCGAGAGCGTCGACAGGGCAATCAGGCTCTGCAGCACCGCGCAGGTCAGCATGCCCGCCAGTGGCACGCCGCGGGCTGTAGTGCGTGTAAACAGCGTTGGGAAAAGCCCCTGCCCGGCGGTGACCCTGGCGGTTTCAGCCAAGGTGAACTGCCATCCGAGCAACGAACCGACGCAAGCGATCACCGCCAATGCCATGATCACGCTGCCGACGGAGTCGTTGAACATCTGCGCATAGACCATGGCGAAGGGCGCGCTGGCGTTGGCAAGCTCCGGATTAGGCACGATGCCCTGGATGACACTGGTCGAGAGGATGTAGATCACGGCCGCGCCAAGGGTGCCGAGCAAGCACGCCAGAGGAACATTGCGCTTCGGATTTTCCACCGCGTCGGAGTTCTGCGCAGCTGATTCCATACCCAGGAACGCCCATAAGGTCAGTGGAATGCTGTTGGTTATGGCCTGAGCCACCGGCATGTGACCTGGGTTCCAGGCGTCCTGGAAGGTTGCGAGGCTGAACCAGTACCAGCCAATCAAGCTCAAGCCAGCAACCGGGACGATGACACCCCACACGCTGACCGCGCCAATACGACCGGTAACCTCGGCTCCACCCAGGTTGGACAAGGTGGTAAACCAGATCAACGTCACCGCTCCTGCCAGTAGCGGCCCGCCGCCAGTGCCAAGCCAGGGAATGAAAGGCGTGAGATAGCCCACGGCGGAAATGGCGATGGCCACGTTGCCAATCATCAGTGACAAAAAGTAAAGGTAGGAGCACAGAAAGAAAGCAGACTTGCCATGGGCTTGTTCACTGTAGGCAGACATGCCACCCGATTGCGTGCAGTAGATGCCGCATTGGGCGAAACAGTAGGCGATAGCCATCGAGCCTATGGCCGTGATCACCCAGGACAATAGCGAGACAGCGCCGATCTGCGCCATGCTCGCCGGCAGCATGATGATGCCGGACCCCATCATGTTTACCGTGACCAGTGTCGTCAGTCCGACCAAGCCCATCTTCTTTGCTTTTTCACGCATGGCTGCAACCTCCGCGAAAGCCTGTCGAAGAACCGATCACTGGTGTGCAACACCTCACTTTCCTACGCTGCGTCCCAGCCGGCGGGACCCAATTGCAGCGCTTATGCCGTGCAATACCACGCTGAGCACGACGCAAGCGATAGTCGTGGCGATGATCGTGCTGCCCTCTTGCAACCGTGCATCGAGTACCAGCACAGCGAAAACGATAGACGCTAGACCACGCGGCCCGAACCAGCCAATGAACAGACGGCTATCGGCAGTCAGTTCGCTCCCGGCAAGGCTGACCCAGACAGGCACCATACGCACCAGCGACAGGCTCAACAGTGCGTAGAACCATACCGAGGGCGACAGGATTTGCGAGGCCTTGGGCGCAACGTAGGCACCGAACACCACCCAGGTCAGCAGCGAAAGCGCTTCACCGCAGGATTCGCCGGTCTTGAGCAGCAGTTGCGTTTCCCGGTTGAACAGGTACCCCGTAAGCAATCCTGCGCAGAATGCCGCGATAAAACCACTTCCGCCCATTGCCTGGGCACTGGCGAAACTTAGCAACGCCAGGGCGGGCATTACCAGTTGTTGCCATGACTCCACCTGCAGGCAGCTGCGTTGGGAAAGACGCAACAGCCCTCCCACCATCAGCGCTAGCACAGCCCCCGTCAGTGCGCCAATACCCAACTCCTCGAACAAGAAGTATCCCCCCAGGGCAAAGGGCATCGTCGAGCGGCTTTCCATCAACAATGCCAGCAACAAGAGCAGCACCGGAACGCAAATGCCATCGTTCAACCCGCTTTCGACATTCAGGCTTTCACGCACATTGGCTGGCACGAGGGGGTTGGTCACCACTGCCTTGCCAAGGGCGGCATCGGTCGGGGCCAGGATCGTCGACAACAGGGCCATTTCCAACCAGGGCATGCGTGGAAACATCAACCACGCAGCTAGCCAACCGGCGACCAGGGTCAGCGGCAAGCCAATCGTCAGCAGGCGCAGCGGCAGGCTCCGGTTGCGGCGTAATTGAGCCAGATCAGCCTGGGCAGCATCGCTGAACAACACGATCGCCAGGGTAAGCTCGGCCAGTAGCCGAAGATCATGCCGGTCCAGGGAAAGGTTCAGCAACCCGAGACCAGCCGGGCCGGCCACCAGGCCCGCCAGCAGGAACAACAGGGGCCCGTTGACGGGTCTGGATTCGAGCGCACCGGCCAGGTTGGCGTACAGCACCAGCAAGGCAGCCAGGACAGCCAGATTCTGATACATGACAACCCACCGTGATCGACACGACTGTATAAAAACGCTATCACTGCGTCCGTGGCGCGGCGAGCCCAAAGGTGGCAGAAGTTATCTTAGGTCAACAGTTGAGGTAATTAACCTGCAAGACCGCTGCGCATCGGGCGATGCCAGCCCCAATGCCCTCGACATCGACATCGACATCGACATCGACATCGACATCGACATCGACCGCGAGCATCGTCGTGGATTTGACCTGTGCTTGGCTTTTATCAAGTCGAACTGGCGGTGGCAGCGTAAGTTGCCAATAACCATTGGCCGGCTACGGACAAGAATCATGAACCGCCCCGCTCCCTCACGCTTTCGCCTGTATGACGAACAAGATCTCGATAGCGTGCTGCGTACAATGGCGTATCAGGCCCTGGCGCTGATGCCTGCGCAACCCTTGGTACTGGTGGGAATTCAACGCCGAGGTGAGCCTTTGGCGCGTCGCCTGCAACTGCACTTGCAACAACTGACCGGTGGTGCCGCGCCACTGCCGCTCTACCCGATCAAGGTCAAGCGCTACGCCGACGACCTCAGCCTCCTGCATGCCCATACGCAGCTCACCGAGAACCCCGAGCTGGCCAACCTGAATCTGGCCGACACCACCTTGCTGGTGGTCGATGACGTGCTGTACGAAGGGCACTCCCTGCTGCGCACCTGCGCTTACCTGGCTGAGCTTGGGGCGCGACGGGTACTCAGCGCGGTGCTCGTCGACCGTCACGCCTGCCGGCAACCCGTGCATGCACATATCGTGGGTATACACCTGCAAGTCGCCGAGCAGGACATCGTCGAATGTCATGTGCCGCCTTTCGAAGCGGATTTCAGCGTGGAAGTGATTCGCCACGGCCGAGCCGGCGATACCGCCTGAATCAACCCGCTGACGGGGGCCTGACTGTCAGAATGCTGCACGGGGCATGATTGACGAGCCGTTCGGTAGTATCGCCGATCAGCTTGGCCCAACGTCTGGGCTGCACCACGCCGACCACCACCACATCGATCTTCAGCGTGGGAACGAGAGACTGAATAACGCGCAGCGGCGCACCTTCGATAAAGTAGCGCTGCGCATAGGGAATGCCATTGATATCGGCCAGTTCATCGAATGGTAGCTGGAGTGACTCGCGCACCTGCTCCGCCCATGGCGCTGCAAGGTCGGGATTGGCCAGCATGGCCAACGGCAGATCGTAGACCGACAGCAGATGGACCTGGCCGTTGCATGGGCTCGCCAGTTGCCGACCTGCTTCCACCAGCGCATGGTTCAGCGCTTGCTGCGCAAGGTCCGTCTTGGCCACATCCACGGCCACCAGTATGTTCGCGGGCATGGGCATGGCCCTGGCCTCGGCAGGTACGAGCAGCAATGGCACCTGACTGGTATGCAGCAACACATGGTCAACCGAGGATTTGTCGTTCAGGCCAAGTACCGGACTGGCGGGGAGCCCCTTGATTACCAAGTCAGGCGCCAAGCGAGCAATACACGCCGGTACGAGGTCACGCGCCGTGGAGGTTTCTAGCGCTTCGAAGGTGGTGTGCAACCCTGCGGGCGCCTGCTCGTCGAGCAAAGCCTTGAGCCCGGCACTGAAGTGCGCGAACGCGGCTGAAGGTTGTGAAGCTTGCTGCCCTGGCTCGGGCAGGCCAGGTTCAGTGGGGGTGTGGATGCCCAGTACGTGCAAGAAGGCACCTGAGGCGTGAGCCAATGCCATGGCCCGATGCATCGCGGCATGGGCCTGGACCTTGGTCATGACCAGAAGAATCCGGCGGTACAGGCTCATCAACCACCTCCTGGCGCGAATATGGGGTGCCGCACCGCTGTCATTATCGAAGCTGCCGCTCAGCCAATCTTGATAAATATCAAGGCCATCAAGCCCCACTGCGTCACCCTTGGCCTGTACCGGTGGGCCTTCATCGAGGCTGCCATCGCCGTGGAGGCCATCATGAACGCTTACTCGCGACTGCTACTTATCTGCCATCCAGACCTGCACCCCTCGCCTGCCCTGACGCGTGCTCAGGCGCTGGCCAGTATGACAGGCGCCACCTTGCACCTGGTGGTGCTCAGTCAACTGCCCTCACGCCTGGCCACCCTGGACCAGGTGCTGCGCAGCAATGCCCGCAAGCAGGACGCCGAGCACCGCAAGGCCTGGCTCGCGGACCAGGTGAAGGCGCTGGGCGAACTGGGCATTACCGCCTACGCCGAGACACTGGACGATGAAGACCCGCTCAAGGACTTGATCCGGCTGGCCCAACTGCACCGGGTGGAGATGATGATCAAGGACATCAGGCACGAAACCGCCTTGAGCCGTGCCCTGCTCACCCCCTTGGACTGGCAACTGCTGCGCCGTTGCCCGATCCCGATGCACCTGGTGGCCCAGGCTGAAACCAGGCTGCCAGCGCGCATACTTGTCGCCGTGGATCTTGTCGAGCACGACCCGGTGATAGACAGGCTCAACGACCACATCCTGCAATCGGCACAGGCACTGGCACAGCGATGCAAGGCGCAACTGCATCTGCTGCAGGCCTATGAACCCAGCACCAGCTTCGTTGCCTATGCCGCCGCACCCGTGGCCTGGACTGACAAGCTGATAGAGGAAATATCTGGTCGCGCGCGCGAGCGCATGGCGACGTTCGGCGGCCGTTACGGCATCAAGGCAGATCATCTGCACCTGGTGCGAGGTGCTGCCCGTAACGTGGTCAGCGACTACGCGAACCAGCATGGCTTCGATGTGGTGGTGATGGGTACGCTCTACCACGAGGGGGTGAGCAAGGTCGTTGGCAGTACTACAGAGCAAACCCTGTACAAGGTTCACTCCAGCATTCTGGCTATCCACGGTTGAATGATCGCCCGCCTGGTTTCACCTCCTCCCTGGAGTGAAACCAGGCGACATGACCTCAGTCGCGATGCCAGTCGACACTCAGGTACACTTCGCTGTCGCTGTAGCGGTAGCTGCACGTACCGTCGTAGGCAGCCTCCAGCTCATGACCGATGCGGTTGGCCAGGTGGGTGCCAGTGGTGGTTGCCACCAGTTGGTCCTGCTGGCAATCGATGGCGATCAAGCGCTCCAGCACATGCGTCTGCCTTTCCTGCTGCTCCACGTTACGCATGAGCTGGCGAATCTCCTCTTCATGCGCCGCCAGAAAACGGCCCGACACCCGCACTTGTCCGGCAGCGGCATGGTCCTCGATCCGTCGACATGCCGGGCAGACGATCGACTCCATCGACCCAGGTCCAGTCGCCCCATGCGCGTGCCACTCTCCTCCGTGGTAGGCAGCGCCACATTGCGGACAACGCGCACTACCGCCAGAACGAAGTGGCGTAGCATAGGGATCGAACGGCTGTGACTTGAATAGTTTGTCCTTGTGGCTTTTCTGGTATTTGTCCATTGGCGTACTCTCCGTGCAGGGTATAGGGGCGCAGGCCGTGGCATGCTCTGACCTGCCCAGTGTCCGCCCGCTGGCTATGCTCGACTTGATAATCATCAAACCGCGCAGTGGCATACCGCTTATGTTGCTGTGAACGACCTCTGGAGCGCAGGGCATGAATGACACACCGCCGTTACTGTTCGCCTTGCAAGGCAGCCAGGCCTATGGGGATGCCGTGGCACAACGCTTGGGTTGGAAACTGTCTGAACATGAAGAGCGCGACTACGAAGACGGAGAACACAAGTGCTGGCCTGGCGAATCGGTCGACGGTCGAGCGGTCATCGTCTTTCACTCGCTCTATGGCGACGCGCACCACAGCGCACACGACAAGCTATGCCGGTTGCTGTTCTTCTGTGGTGCGCTCAAGGACGCCGGTGCAAGCCAGGTGACGGCAGTCACGCCTTACCTGTGTTATGGCCGCAAGGATCGCAAGGTAGAGTTTCAGGATGCGACCATCACCCGCCATGTGGCCTGCCTGATGGAAAGCTGCGGCGTCGACCGCGTGGTGGCGCTGGACGTACACAATCCCAGCGCCTTCGACAACGCCTACCGAATCCCAAGCTGGAACCTGCAATGCACCGCGCTATTCGCCCAACACCTGGCCCCGCTGCTCGGTGAACAGACGGTCACGGTCGTGTCGCCGGATATTGGCGGCATCAAACGCGCCGAGCAGTTTCGCCAGGTTCTGGCGGACCTACTGGGACGCCCGGTATCTGTGGCCATGATGGAAAAGCACCGCCAGCAGGCGGGCCTGAGCGGCGAACACCTGGTGGGTGACGTTGCAGGCAGCACTGTCATCGTGTTCGACGACCTGATCAGCACGGGACAGACACTGCTGCGTGCTGCCCAGGCCTGCCGGCAGGCCGGAGCCAGGCGCATGCTTGCCGCTGCCACCCATGGCCTGTTCACCACTGGTGGCGAGCTATTCGACAGCGGTGTGTTCGAACGGGTACTGGTGGCCGACAGCATCGCGCCCTTTCGCCTGCCCGTGCGATGCCTGCAGCAGCTGGATATCGTCGATACCAGCGCCCTGGTCGCCGAGTTGCTTACCAACGGCCGGGGCTGCGGCGCATGACCCCGACGCATGGCCCTACACCGCCAGGATATTGCAGGGTATCTGGTACAACACATGCTCCGTGGTGCTGCCGAACCGTCAGTCCAGCCCGCGGGCAAGCGGCCTGCCCATGACGATCACGTCCACCGGGTGGGTTTCAACATATTCACTCAGCACCGCGACCGGGCGGCCCAGCAGGGAGTGCCTGCGTTCGGCCGGCGCACCGTACGATCTGGCGAGGCAAGGCCGGTCTGTCGGCGCCCAACAGGAAGGCCGGGATCGGGCAATGGCGCAGCAACTGCCAGTCCAACGGGGTAAAGAAGGCCCGCTTGAGCACCGGATCGTGCTCGACCTGCTTGAGCAGTACATCCGGCTGCATCTCCAAGGCATGTTCGAGAATATCCGCCTGCAGATCGCTGCTCCAGGCGACTTCCGTCGTCACTTGCATACCCGAGGCTCTCAGCACCTGGGCCTGGGCCTCGAGCTGCGCTTGCTGGAATTGCAGGTAAGCCTGCCGCTCGCTCCGAGGGTCCCCTGGCTCCAGTAACCTGAGCTTGTCCAGCGACTCCAGCAAACCCACTATGTACAGGCTGGCCGAACTTGACCTGGCCAGGGCGGCAGCCTGTTCCAAGGCACAGGACTGGCGCAATGCCGGGCGCAGGACAGCAACAGGCGTTGATAGTGGCTCATGGTAGCCTCCAATGAACGGTTCGCCTGATCACTCAGGGATTGGGGGTTGCATCAAAGGTGCTGGCTTTTCCTGGATATCGGTCATGGTTGCCTCGGTCAGCAGCAGGATGCTGGCGACCGAAACAGCATTCTCGAGTGCGATGCTCACCACTTTGGTGGGGTCGATCTGGGCGCGAATATGCGCAACGCGGGTAGCCACCGCTTGCTGGGTGCCACTGCCACCAATCAACGCCGTGCTGTCCGTCAACACCACCGCATGGTGCACTTGGCCAAGCTGGGACAGCTGCAACTGATTCACGCCGAAGGCGGGGGCACGCTCAGTGGCAACTTCGACGGCAGCTTCCTGGCAAGCGTTGACAGGCCTGGTTATGATCACCTGGACCGCGTCGTTCCTGTTCCTCGAAATGCAGAAATACTGGAAAGCCAAATAGCGCCTGTTCAGGCGTCTGGGTGCGGCGTCCAGTGCCATTGCGCAACCTCAGGCATGTCTTCTCCATGCTCGATCAGGTACAGCTTGTGCTTTTCCATGGTCGACCAGTAGCGGGTTCGCGCCTGATCCACCTGCGCTCGCAGGCGAGGCACGCGTTCGAACACATCGAGCACCAGCTGGTAGCGGTCGAGGTTGTTGATGACTGCCATGTCGAACGGCGTGGTGGTTGCCCCTTCTTCACGGAATCCATGCACATGAAAGCGCAGCGGGTTGGCACGCTTGTAGATCAGGCGGTGAATAAGGGCAGGATAACCATGGAAGGCGAAGATCACCGGCTGCTCTTCGGTAAACAGCGCGTTGAAGTCACTGTCGGGCAACCCGTGCGGATGCTGTTGCGGTGATTGCAGTGCCATCAGGTCAACCACGTTCACCACCCTCACCCGCAGATCGACAACAGAATCACGAAGCAGGGTCACGGCCGCCAGCACTTCCAGCGTCGGCACATCGCCTGCGCAGGCGAGGACCACCTCCGGCAGGTCATCGTCATGGCTGGCCCATGCCCAACGCCCAATGCCGGCCTGGCAATGCAGATTCGCCGCCTGCCCATCCAGCCACTGCCATTCCAGCTGTTTTCCGGCAACGATCACATTGATGTAGTCACGGCTGCGCAAGCAATGGTCAGCCACGGACAACAGGCAGTTGGCGTCTGGTGGCAGGTAGATGCGCGCAAGATCGGCCTTCTTGTTCGCCATAAGGTCGAGGAAACCTGGGTCTTGGTGCGAGAAGCCGTTGTGGTCCTGGCGCCAGACATGCGAGGTCAGGAGGATGTTCAGCGAGGCGATCGGCTTGCGCCAAGGCACTTCGGCGGCGGTCTTGAGCCATTTGGCATGCTGGTTGATCATCGAATCGACGATATGAATGAATGCTTCATAGCAGGAAAACAGGCCGTGCCGGCCGGTCAACAGGTAACCTTCCAGCCAACCTTCACATATATGTTCGCTGAGTATCTCCATCACCCTGCCGTCTGGCCCGAGGTGGTTATCTTCGACGCCGTGGGGATCCAGCCAGACCTTGCTGGTCGCCTCGAACACGGCGTCCAGCCGGTTGGACGCCGTCTCGTCAGGCCCGAACAGGCGGAAATCGCGGGACACCAGGCTGTTCTTCATGACGTCGCGCAAGTAACTGCCAAGAACCCGGGTCGCCTCTGCACGCACCTGTCCAGGTGCGTCCATCTTCACGCTGTAATCGCTGAAGCGCGGAAGGTCGAGCGCCCGCAACAGCAGCCCGCCATTGGCATGAGGGTTTGCGCTCATGCGCCGTCGTCCGGTCGGGACCAGTGCGGCCAGTTCCGGCAACAACGCGCCCTGGGCATCGAACAGCTCATGAGGGCGGTAGCTTTCCAGCCATTGCCGCAATTGCTGCAAGTGCAGCGGCTTGCGAAAATCACCCAGGGGCAGTTGGTGGGAGCGCCAGGTCCCTTCTACCCGCTGCCCATCGACGAAATTCGGCCCCGTCCAGCCTTTGGGGGTGCGCAATACCAGCATTGGCCACAACGGCCGGTCGATGGCTACGCCCGACTCGGTGTGCCGGGCAAGGCGCTGGATCTGGCAGATTTTCTCGTAGATCACATCAAGCGTCCTGGCCAACGCCCGATGAACCTCCATCGGTTCGTCGCCCTCGACAAAATAGGGGTCATAGCCATAGCCATACATCAGGCTGGTCAGCTCGTCCTCGCTAATCCGCGCCAGCACCGTCGGGTTGGCGATCTTGTAGCCGTTGAGATGCAGGATCGGCAGTACCGCACCGTCGCGCGCGGCATTGAGGAACTTGTTGCAATGCCAACTTGCCGCCAGCGCGCCGGTTTCCGCTTCGCCGTCACCTATGACGCAGGCCACGATCAACTGCGGGTTATCCAGGGCAGCGCCATAGGCATGGACCAGGGAATAGCCAAGCTCGCCACCCTCGTGCACAGAACCCGGGACATGCGGGCCGACATGGCTGCCAATGCCGTACGGCCATGAAAACTGACGAAACAATCGTGCCATCCCCTGCGCATTGCGTTCTATCGCAGGGTTCAGCTCGGTATAGGTACCATCCAGGTACGCCTGGGCAACCATGGCCGGGCCGCCATGGCCAGGGCCGGTGACGAAGAGCATGTTGAGATCGTAATGGCGGATCAGCCGGTTCAGATGGGTGTAGATCAGGTTCAGCCCCGGCGATGTGCCCCAGTGCCCCAGCAACCGGGGCTTGATGTCGGCCAACTTCAGCGGGGTGGCCAGCAAGGGGTTGCCCTGGAGATAGATCTGGCCAACGGTAAGGTAGTTCGCGGCCCGCCAGTAGGCATCCAGCCATTCGAGTTCCTCGGTACCTGGATAATCGTTCATGATCGCCCCCTCTGTCGATGGCGCGCACGCGTATGTGTACGCGTTCAGATATCCCCGGCGCGGATATCTTCTTCCCGTCGGCTCTGCTGACGGATCAGCAAGGTCAGCTCGTGCAGGTGGTCGGCCAACAGCCCCACCAGGTCGTCTGCAGTGACAATGCCGACCAACAGGCCAAAGTCATCGACCACCGGGATCCGCCTAATGTTGGCCCGTCGCATGTTCAGAATCACATCGAACAGGTCTTCATTCTGATTCGCGGTAATCAATGGGCGTGGCAGGACGTCGATGGCCTGGAGGTCTTCCTGGTCAGGAGGGTTGCAGGCGATGATCCTCAGCGCAAGGTCACGGTCGGTGATCAGGCCGATAGGCCGGCAACGGTCTCGATCGACAGGCTCGGCCAGCACCAGGTCACCGACGTGGTACCGACTCATCATCCGCGCTGCGGCGAAGATCGAAATGCTGGGGAGCGCCGTGACCACATCCCGGTTGCAGTATTTGCCGATGGACATGATGTTTCACCTTTTGGAATGCGAAGACGGAGCGTCCCTGCTCCTGAAATCGGTCAGGTCAATCACTTGCTGCTTTTGATAGGAATCACTTTTTCAGGGTGAATCGCTTCGGCGCGCTTGGGCAGGTGCACCAGCAGCACGCCCTTGGCGAACTGTGCATTAATCTTTTCCGAGTCTACTTCACGGGGTAACTGGAAGACCCGCTCGAAGCTGCCGTAGTGCCGCTCCGACAGGTGGTACTCCTTGCGCTTTTCGTCGACCTCTTCCTGCTTCTCGCCGCGAATCACAACGTTGCCATTGACCAGCTTGATCTCGATGTCCTTGTCGTCCACACCTGGCAGCTCGGCGCTGATGCGAAACTCATCGGCCAATTCGCTGATATCCATCGCCGGCATGCCATGGCTGAACAGTTCACGGCGCCAGAATGGCTCGACATCGAACGGGGTGTGGCTGAACGGCATGCGCAATGGCCGGCGACCGAAATCGTCGAACAGGCTGTCGATCTGACGCCGCAACTGCTGGAATGGGCGCCACAGGTCCGATGGCTCGGTACCTGGAGGCGTAATCTTGGCAGGTTGGGTGGTTGCGGAAGTGACAGGTACTTTCTTCGCTGCTTCGGACATGGCGACCTCCTCTAATGAGTAATGCCTCCCTGGGAGACGCCTCGATATTGCGCTGGCAGTCAACGTCGCGTTTGACCTTTATCAATCAGCTGACTTCCGCCATCGCTTGTCGGATTGATACTGATCAAAGTCCTGCTCTGGCATGCGGATAGCCTGAAAACTGCGCGGTATATCCAGACAAGATCGAGGCGACTATGGAGCGGGACGACAGCAAAAGTGTCCGCTTGCTTGAAACCCTACCCGGTCCAGGCATTCAACAGTGCCTGCGCCTTGCATTGTGCAGCGCGCAGTTCAGCGAGGCGATGCCAGGCCAGTATTGCCTGCTGGCCAATCGTACCGAGCGCTGGCCATGTAGCTACGTCAGCCTGCCCGGGGTGGACGGACGGTTCCTGGTGACCACCCGTAGCGCACACCCTCTGGGGCAGCCAGGCGAGCTTCTGGGGTATTCAGGCCCTTTGGGCAGCGCCTGGCCAGTGCCCTTGCAGAGCGCACGGCTACTGGCGATCACGCGTGGTGAAGGGGTATTGGCGTTACTGTGCATGCTTGATGAAATCCGCTGCTGGCTGCCTTGGGTGCAGGTGCGGTTACTGCACGACGGCTTGCCGCTGGAGCGCCTGCCCAACGAATGCCGGGCGTGGCTTCGCAAGCAAGCGACGGCGCCGCGCGACAGCTCCAGCGGATGGCGGCAACTGACACATCAACTGCAGGAGTTCAGGCCAGATACGGTCTACGGTTGCGCGCCGGCTCAGGTGGCCCGGCAGGCGGCGCGCATGTGTTGGCAAAAAGGAGTTTCTCCCCGGCGCATCTGGCTGCGGTCCGATCATATGCCTCAGCCAATCTGGGGGGGGCGAGGCCCTCTGGATGGGCCGGTCCAACGCTACGACAGGGTTCTGGCGGCGCTCAAGTGGGCTCCTCCAACCGGCTGAGGTTCAGCAGGCCTTGCAAGTCGACCAGTCGAACTTCCCGCCCGACGCACTTCACGAACCCTGCCTGGGTGAAACGGCTGAACAACCGGCTGACGGTTTCCAGGGTAAGGTCCAGGTAGTTGGTGATATCGCCTCGGGACATCGGCAGGTTGAAAACGTCTGCGCGCAGACCGCGTTCGTGATAGCGCTCTGACATGCCGGGCAGGAAAATCGAAAGCCGCTGCTCGGCTCATCCATGGCAGCAACGCAAGTGTTCGTCCTTGCCCTGAATCCCCAGACTCAGCATATGCAACAGCTGGTAGCGCAACCCTGGGATCTGCCCCAACAGATCGACGAGCTGATCCAACCTGATGGAACACACCAGAGAAACCTCCAGCGCCAGTGCATAGCTTCGGTAATGCCTGGCACCGAAGGCGTCCAGCCCCAGCATCTCCCCTGGCGGGACGAAGCCGGTAACCCGCTCGTTGCCCTCGGCATCGAGCAGGAAACTCTTGATGGCCCCTGAGCGCAGGGCGTACGCATGTTCCAAGGGCTCATCGGCCTTGAACAGATATTCGCTCTTCTTCAAAGGCCGGTTACGGCGCACGATTCGCTCCACCTTGTCCACTTCTTCGGTACTAAGGCTGGCGGGCAGGCAAAGCCGGCCCAACGAACACGCTAGGCACTTCACATGGGGCCTTGCCCCCACATCCAGAGGGCCTGACATGATCATGTCTCCGCTGTTTTACATGCGGGTATCAAGACAAATTAGCTGGTTAGCCCGGGGTTTTTCGGGGCCTCTGACAAAGGGTTGCGCCATGTCGATCAAGGCTTGATGAAGATCAAGTCAAACCGCCGAGTTGCACTCATGCTCGATTATCGACCGGTTGCAAGCAGCCAGTACGGCTTGATTGATGCCCAGTCCAGACAGAAGGCCGAATCTATGAAAATCAATCACTTGCTTTTGATCGCCCCCTGCGATGATCGGTACAGCCCGGCCGTTGAGCTAAGCGCCGAACTGGCAATGGCAATGGACGCTAGTGTATCGCTTGCAGCGCTACCGGCCCTCTCGCTCGGCGCGCAGAAACTGTCCGTCGAGTCGTACCTGAAACAGCGGGCTAACAATCTTGCTTCCAGAGGCCTTGGTATCGGTCCTGACGTCATGGTACTCAAACCCACGACGAAAAGCGTCACTACGCAAATCACACTCTGCAACGCCGACCTGGTGGTCATGGACCACGCCGCCGACTCTGCGGTGCGCCAGGCCGACCTGGACCTGAAACTGCTGGAAAAAACCCCTTGCCCGGTGCTATTCGCTCGCGAGCATGTCGCGCCCCGCCTGGAGAAGCTGTTCGTTGCCGCCCCTGCGAGCTGCGAAGACCTCGACGAACGGGCATTGAACACCCACGTCATCGAGGTAGCCAAGGCGGTATGCCAGGCCCGCAAAGGCAGGATGCATCTGTTTTCAGTCTACGACCAGGCGGCGCTGCTGCGCCATAGCGAGCAGTACAGCTTGGCAGACATCCCAAGGTACGAAACCCTGGCCGCCACGTGCAAGGCGTTTGTCGGGCAGCTTGGAATTTCGACACTCCAACATCACCTGATCGTCGGTTCTTGCGCCCATTCCATCTGCGCGTATGCCAATCGTTGTGAATACGACCTGGTGGTAATCGCCAATGCACATAACCCTCGCCAGCACGAAACCCTGCGATATTTGCTCAGCCACCTCAAATGCAGCCTTTTGGTGGTCAATGCACCGGACAGGAAAATGCAGCAAGCGTCCGAAGCCTGGGGGAGCCTTGATGATCCGCTGTTGTTCCCCGCCTGACAGATGACAGCGGCCGGCGACCGGGCAATTGACAACTATCAAGTCCGCGCAGGTCCGAGCGTCGAAACTGAACTTCCATTGTTCATTCCCGACTCACGAGGATCATTGCCATGGCTCCTACAGAACCCTCCCGTCAATACACCGCCCCCTCGTTTCCCAAGCCTGCGGGCGAACATTGGATCGAAGCCCTCGACAATGGCACCCATGTACTGATCAGGCCGCTGCAAGCCAAGGACCGGGAGCGCGAGAGGGCCTTCATCGAACGGCTGTCACCGCAGTCGCGGCATTTTCGCTTCCTGTGCCAGATCAAGGAGCCCGGTGAGGCGATGCTCGACCAGTTGATGGCGGTCGACCAGGACCGACAAGCCGCCTATGTCGCCCTCGCCCATGTGGACGGCGAGCTGCAGGAGGTGGGCATATCGCGTTATGCCGCCATTGCCGGCAAGGATGAATGCGAATGCGCCGTGACGGTGCTCGACAGCTGGCAGCACCATGGCCTGGGCCGCCTGCTGCTCAAGCACCTGACCGATCATGCCCGGGCAAAGGGCCTGCGGCAGATGTACTCGATCGACTCAGCCGCCAACCTGGCGATGCGCGACCTGGCCAAGGCGGCAGGATTCACCACCAGCACCGATCCGGATGATCCGGCCCAGGTCATCCATCGCCTCAACCTGACCTGAAGCGCCGTTGCGCCAGCGCCTGGGGCAGCCACCGTGCTGCCCCGCCGCTTCAAGCCTCACGACCTCCGGCCATATCCGCACGAGGAGGGTATCCATGAACAGCAACTCGCGGAAACTGATGGAAAAGCTCTACGGCAAGCAATGCCAGGTCGACAGCGCTGAGATCGCCCCCCTGCTGCATCAATTCGCCGAACCCTTGCCCGACCTGAACTCCCCCGCATTCGCTGCGCTGTTCGACCGCTACGCCGACGCCCGTGTAGTGATGCTGGGCGAGGCAAGCCATGGCACCAGCGAGTTCTATCGCGCCCGTGCAGCAATTACCCGGCGTCTGATCGAACAACACGGATTCAACATCGTGGCCGTCGAAGCCGACTGGCCGGATGCCGGACACGTCGACCAGTACGTGCGGGGCTTGGCCCATTCGGCATGGAAGCGCCATATTTTCAGCCGTTTCCCAACCTGGATGTGGCGCAACAGCGAGGTCAAGGCATTCTCCCACTGGCTGCATGGACACAATCGCCTGCTGGCCGTCGAGCGCCGCGTCGAGTTTAGAGGCCTGGACGTCTACAGCCTGCGCAACTCCATTCATGAAGTGCTGGCCTTTCTGGACCGGGCAGATCCGCACCTGGCTCGCGAAGCGCGCCGCCGTTATGGTTGCCTGACGCCCTGGCAGGATGACCCGGCCCTGTACGGCCACTTCGTCGAACGCGGTGGCGTCATGCCGTGCGAGCAGCCTGTGGTTGAACAGCTGAATGTGATGCTGGCCGAACAGCTGTCGGGCCTGATCCGCAACGACGAAGCGTTCTTCAATGCCACCCAGAACGCACGGGTGATCATCGCTGCGGAGCAATATTACCGCGCGATCTACCGAGGCTCGACTGCCTCCTGGAACCTGCGCGACCGGCATATGTTCGATACCCTGCGCGCACTGCTGGAACATCGCGGGCCACACGCCAAAGCCGTGGTCTGGGCACACAACTCCCACATCGGCAACGCAGATGCCACGGAAATGGGCTGGAAAGGTCAGTTCAACATCGGTCAGCTGTGCCGCAACGCCTTTGGCCGGGAGGCCGTGCTGATCGGCATGGCCACTGATCGCGGTCAAGTGGCCGCCGCCAGTGACTGGGATGGCGACATGCTGATCAAGGACATCCGCCCTTCGCGGTCGGACAGCTGGGAGCACCAGTTCCGCCTGGCAGGCGTACCGGCTTCCTTGACCGACTGGCGAGACCCACAGCGCAAGGAGTTGCGTCGCATCTTGTCCATGCCACTGCTCGAGCGCGCGATCGGCGTCATCTACCGACCGGAGAGCGAACGGCTGAGCCATTACTTCGAAGCAGTGCTGGCCGAGCAATTCGATGCCATGCTCTGGATCGAACAGACCCAGCCGGTCAACGCCCTGCCTCTGCCGAAACAACAGCATCTCGAGCCGGAAGACGAAACCTATCCGTTCGGCGTCTGAATATCCGGCCTGCAAGCCTCAGGGGGAAGAGGCTTGGGGGCCGCGACTGGCGAGCATGTCCACCACATACTGGCTTCTGCCGCTCAGCCGGCCGCTGCCATGGGCAAAAATGACCAAGGCACGGGTGTCGGTAGGTAACCGTCGGTCGGCCAGCAGTTCTACGCCCGGCCATTTCATCGAACGCAGCTGCACCTCAGTCATCTTCAGCCTCCCCGGCACGCACCCTGGAGGACTCCGCGAACCCTGCCTTGTCCATCAGCGCGATGACTTCTTCGTCCGAAGTCTGGGGAAAGTCCTGGTACCAGTAGCCGACCGAAACCATCCGCTCAGGCACCAGCGGGCAGACCACCTCGTCCACTTCGCCCCACATGGCCTCCAGCGTTTCCGGTGGCGCGACTGGCACCGCGACCACGATACGCACAGGCGACAACGCCCGTGTCGCCTGAATGGCCGCCATCATCGAGGCTCCGGTTGCCAGGCCATCATCAACCAGTATTACGGTCTGGTCCTTGAGCCGAAGCGGTGGTCGGGTACCTCGATAGGTGCGCTCGCGACGTATCAGTTCCTGGGTTTCCCTGACAACCACGCTTTCCAGCAAGGTGCGATCGACCGGATAAGCCCGCAGCGCATCGTCGTTGAGAATCTTCACCCCACCCCCGGCGATCGCACCCATGGCATATTCAGGGTGCGATGGTATTCCAAGCTTGCGCACTACCAGCAGGTCCAGGCGAACCTTGAGGGCGGTAGCGACCTCGTAAGCCACCGGCACGCCGCCTCGTGGCAAGGCGAGCACGATCACATCAGACCGTCCGGCATATCGGCTCAACAACGCCACCAGGCAGCGACCGGCTTCAGCACGGTCGGGGTACAGGGTGCGACGAGCAAGATCATGCGACATGCAAACCTCCCGCGCCGCGACGGGCGCCTGTCGTTTCAGCTACTGGCAAGCACTACTACCATTCAAGGCACCGTCGCCCGGGCCCCTTCAGGCAGCAGGTCGAACTGCTCGAGGCAGCGCTTTTCGTCGTCTGCCGTCAACCCCTTGTATGCGCTCACTTCCCGCATCGGCGTTTCCAACAAGGCCAGGCGTATTACCCCATTGCGATCCAGAAACGTTTGCGCCAGGCAGGTACACACCGGCTTGCCGACCAATGCCGTGAGCTTTTCATCCTCAGGGGTGTTCACCCGGGCCTGCAGGCTGTCTGTGCAATTCTCCACGATACGGTCCACCGAGCGCCCCGCCAGCCAAAGCGTGCCGCCAGCGAGCAACGCCAGGAGCAGCAACATGCTCAAGAGCACGTTCGACTCCTGGGTGACCGAGCGCAGGAAGGCAAGCCGAGCCTGCCAGCCCGTGGCCTGGCCATTGAATATGGTCTTGCCTACCGTGCGTTTCACGCCACGCTGCACCACCCACCCCAACGCCACGCACAAGGCGAGCAAGGCCAGCAGCATAAGTGGATGTTGCATCGGCAGGCGCCAGTTCGGGCTCAACGACCGGTAGGCAGCTACCACGACGAGCAATGCGAAGATTGCCACGATCACCCCCAGGCTACCTCGTGGCCGATGCATCCAGGCCCGCAGTTTCGCCCTTGCTTGTGTATCCATGACAGCCTCCCGGCCCAGGCTAGCGCACTGGGTCAATAGCAACCGTTTCGTGGTACTCGGGTACGTACACCTGCCAACCGAGCTCGATGCTGATCCGCCGCCGCAACGTGTCGGCGGCGTGCGGCTCACCATGGATGACATAGGTCTGGCGTGGCGGGCGGGCGAAACCGCGCAACCACTCCATGATCTCGTCGGCATCGGCGTGCGCAGAGAGATTATCCATCGCATGCACCTGGGCCCGGATAGGCACGTCTTCACCGTGCAGGCGCACACTGTGCGCGCCAGCTACGATATCGGCGCCGCGCGTACCACCGGCCTGAAAACCAGAGAACAGAATGCTGTTGCGCGGGTTGGGTGCCAACGCCTTGAGATGGTGCAGAACGCGCCCACCGGTCGCCATGCCACTGGCGGCAATGATGACCGCAGGTTCACGCAGCTGATCCAGACGCCGGGATTCATCTACCGTGCGGATGATATGCGTGCCCCTGCACATTGCGGCGCATTCCTCCGGTGTCAACCGATGCTCGCTCCTGAACTGCTGGTACAGGACGGTTGCGTCGGTGGCCATCGGGCTGTTGAGGTAGACCGGGATATCAGGTATCAGGCCATCGCGCTTGAGCTTGTACAGGTAGTACATCAGCAATTGGGCACGGCCAACGGCGAACGACGGCACCAAGGTGATGCCATGACGCAGAAGGGTCTGGTTGATGACCTGGGCCAGGAATTGCTCGGTCGATTCGGTTGGATGCTGGCGGTCGCCATAGGTGGACTCCACCAGCAGCACATCTGCCGTCCTGATCAGTTCCGGTGCACGCATGATCGGGTCTTGTGGCCGTCCCAGGTCGCCGGAAAAGACCAAGGTCTGGCCATCGGCCTTGATCTGCACCGTCGCCGCGCCGAGTATGTGTCCAGCCGTACGCAGCAGCAGCTCCATGCCCTGCGCGACCATGATCGGTTGATGCAGCGCCACAGGGCGCAACAGTGCCAAGGCGCGCTTTGCATCCTGTTCGGTGTAAAGCGGGCGTGCCGGCGAATGCCTGGAGTAGCCATGCCGGTTGGCATGCTCGGCCTGCTCCTCCTGCAGCCGGGCACTGTCGAGTAACAGGATCTCGGCCAAGGCACAAGTGGCCGGGGTTGCGTAGATAGGCCCGGTATAGCCCTCCCGCGCGAGCACCGGAAGATAACCGCTGTGGTCGAGATGGGCATGGGTCAGTACCACGGCATCGAGCGCGCTCAGCGCCGCCGACAACGGTTCCCAGTTGCGCAGGCGCAGTTGCTTGTAGCCTTGAAACAGCCCGCAGTCGATCAGCACGCGGCTGCTGTCGCGAGTCAGCAGGAACTTGCTGCCAGTCACGGTCCCGGTACCACCAAGAAATGTCAGTTGCATGGCCAGGGCTCCAGGGCTTCGAGCGCTTGCGGGTGAAACGCCAGGACGCTGCACGGTGGACGGCTGATGATGCGCTCGGTAGTGTCGCCCAGTAGCTTGTCCAGGCCCTTGGGTTGCACGACCCCCATGACCACCGTGTCGATGTCCAGCGCAGCGACCTGCTCGCGAATCACATGCACGGGGCCACCTTCCATGAAGTGGCGGCGATCCGCCGCGACCCCCTCGGCGTCCGCCAAGGTGTCGAACGGTTCCTTCAAGGCACTGCGCATCTCATCGATCCACGCCTGGGTGACGTTCATGTCCGAGGCGAACACGCCTGCCAGGTTGTAGGCCGAGAGCAGGTGCAACTGCGCATCGCATTGCAGCGCCAGCGCCTGCGCAGCACGGATCAGCCCACGGTTGAAGGACGCCTGGACGTCGGGTGTTTCGCTGAAAGAAGTGTCGACGGCGACCAGCACGCGCTTGGGCAGCGACACCGCGGCCGCCGGCACGAAATGCGTGACACCCTTCAAACCCCGCATCAAGGCGCAATCCAGAGGCGTGCGGAACAGTCGCACCATGGCTGGCGTCGCTTCGCTGTCCTTGATGACCATATCGGGCTGCAGTTCGCTGATGTAGTCGATGGCCTGGCTGCGGATGTCGTCCGCCTGCAGGCTGTCGACCGTCAAGGCGATGCTGCCGCCACGGTGACGCTCGACCAACCCCGCCAGCCGCACACGGTAGTGATCGAACTGGCGCTGGATATCTGCCTCGTTCAATCGCTCTTCGCGCAGCAGGTGCTCCTGCGTCGGTTCGAACAAGCCCAGCACATGCACACTGGCACCACTGACATGCGCCAGGGCCAGGGCCCTGCGCAGTGCGGCCGAATGCGGATCGACCTCGGTGAGCAGCACCAACAGTTGTCGATATTGACCCATGGTGAACCTCCGGGCTTGCGCGGCTGGCGTGATGATGTAGGCGATTGTCCGAAGACGGGTCGCTTCGCGCTTGATGCAGATCAGAAAAACCACCGTCGAGCCTGAACTTGACGATTGTCAGAACCGGCGCCGCCCAGCACGGTACAACCACTGCAGCAAGCATCGACCAGGTGACCGGGAGGCGACATGAACAGGCAGCAGACTGAACAGCCAGACGCGTGCGAGCATTGGATCGAAAAGCTTTCGGACGGCTCTGCCGTACTGATCCGCCCGCTGGATGAGAAAGACCGCGAAAGGGACCGCCGCTTTCTCGGCACGATCGCCTACGAGGCACGGCGTTTCCGCTTCATCGCCGGCCTCAGTGGCGGCCTTCCGAGCCTGGATGCGCAGCATATGCCTGTGGATCATCACCAGAGCGAAGCCTACGTTGCCCTGGTCCATGCAGATGGCCAGTTGCGGCAGATCGGGGTCAGTCGGTATGCCAGTGTTCCCGGCAGCCGGCTCTGCGAATGCGCCATAGCCGTACACGAAGAATGGCAACGCAAGGGGTTGGGCCGGCTGCTGATGCAGCACCTGATCGCGGCCGCGAAGCGCAATGGCTTTCACTGCATGATCTCCAGGGACCTGGCGAACAACTACGCCATGCACCGGCTGACCAAGGGACTGGGGTTCAGCTCACGCTACCTGGGTGGCGATGTCAGCGAAATCATTCACGAACTTGACCTTCGCGCCTGAAAACAAGGCCCTTTCGGGCCTTGCAGCCTAGCCTCTGGAATGCTCCGGTGAAATCACCAGCACGCTGCTGGACAATCGATGCAATACCCGCTCCGCCGTGCTGCCGATGAACCAGCCAATGCCGTGATGGTGGTAACTGCCCATGACCAGCACATCGATATCATTGTTCTCCATGAACAGCGCCAGCACCTTGGCCGGGTCTCCCAGCCTCAGGTGGCGGTGTTCGGCGGCGATACCGTTACGTTCGGCCAGTGCCTGGAATGCCTCGCTTTGCGCCTCGTGCAGTGTCTGGGCGAGGTTGGAGTCGAACAGAAACGAATGCTCGCGGCTGCCACCTGAGTCCAGGTACATGGACCCGAGGTCGTAGGCATATAGCAGTTCGATCTGAGCGTTGCACTGTAATGCCAGTTTCAGCGCTTCACTGATGATCTGGTCGTTGAACCCCTCAAACTGGTCCTCGGGGCGGGACAGGTCCACGGCAGCCAGAATCTTGCGCGGCAGCGCGTGGCTGGCCTGATGCACCAGGTGCAGGGGGATGCGGGTTTCCCGCAGCAACTGAATGTCAAGCGAGGTGAACATCGCCCGCGCCCACCAGGGTTCATGCTCGAAGGCCTTGATCAGCATGGCGAACGGCTGCTCGCGCAGGTGGACGAGGATCTCGTCCAGCGGATGCTGCACCCATACCACTTCGGTGGTGACCGTGACCCCGTTACGGCGCATCGAAAGCGCTTGGGTTTCCAGCCATGCACGGTGTTGCTGTACATAACCTTCACGCATCACAGCCAGCGCCTGGTCGTTGACCATGCCCGCCGTGGCAAGGCCTTCGAGATAGTCGAAAGCAACGATATGCAGGGCCATGCCCTTGGCCTTGGCCAGCGCAGCCGCACGGTCGTAGGCCGGGGTGCGCCGCATCAGGGGCGAGGCGATCAGCAGGAGTCTTTGCGGGTTGTCCATGGCACACCTCAGCAGTTGGGAAGTGTTCCTGGATCATCCATCACCCGCACCTGACGGATTTGATGTTTATCAACTGAACCACTGGACGGACAAACGGCAACGCCCGCTGCGCGGAAATTTGATGCTGGTCAAAGCTTCTGGCCGTTAACGGCGCAATCTGGCCCTACACCAACAACAATCATCGAATGCCCCGGAGGCGTGCCATGGCGCTCATGAAAACCATCGAAGTCACCTATGGTCGTTCGCCAACCAGCGCGATAGCGTGATGAAAATGGCCATCACGCCCTGAACACCCCTGTTGCCGGCAGGGATGCCTTCGTTTCGCATGGATTTGCAGTCGGTTTGCTCATGCATGCTTTTGGAGGCTTCCATGAAAATCTACGTCGAAAATAATCCTCAGCAGAACCGCTGGTGGGTCCGCATGGACGACTGCCGGGTGAGCTTCAATACGTCCGCCGAAGCGCAAGCCTTTGTCGACCGGTTGAATGCGCGCCTCAACGCGCCCCACTCGCGGGACATGCTGGCCGACTGGTCACCACGCCCAGGTATGGGCAGCGTTGGCAAAGCCCATGCAGGGATGGCAGCCCAGGCAGATCTACGATGCGCGAAGGAGGCCTGAAAATGACTGGCCTACTGAAGGTGACCTTGCTCGACCAACCTGCAGCGTCGAACCCGGCAACCCCGATTCACCTGAAACCGCTAACAACCCTGTGCACAGAGTGCCGTGTCAGCGGGCTGTGCCTGCCCACCGGTCTGCCCGTGCATGACAACAGTTGCCTGGGCGCACTGATCGGCCCGCGCATGCGTATTCGCAAAGGCGCCGCACTGTTCAACGCCAACGATCCGCTGACGACGCTTTATGCCGTGCGCTGCGGCAGCTTCAAGACCAGCCTGAACAGCGCCGAAGGCCAGGGCGTGGTGATCAATTTCTGGATGCCGGGCGATGTACTTGGGCTCGACGCCATCGCCACCGAGCATCACGTATGCGATGCCATTGCCCTGGAAGACAGCGAGGTGTGCCCTGTCCCCTATCGCCGGCTGCAGGCATTGGCGCGGGACTTTCCCGTCCTGCAGCAAAGCCTGAACCGTTTGATGAGCCGAGAAATCGTGCGCGAGCATGAGCGGGTGCTGATGCTGTGCAATCTCACCGCCGAACAGCGCCTGGCAAGCTTCCTGGTCGGGTTGTCACGGCGCTTCGTCAGCCGCGGTTATTCTGCGCACGGCTTCATGCTGCGCATGTCCCGGGAAGACATGGCTTCGTACCTGGGCTTGCGCCTGGAAACCGTGTGTCGCTCGGTCGCCCGCTTGCGCGCGCTGGGCATCGTCAGCATGCGTGGCAGACTCGTCGAGATACTCGATCTGCCAGCCTTGATAGCCCTCGAGCAAGGCGGCGCGGAAGTCAGCCCCAAGGACACCCCGAAGGCGCCATGCTCGACACGGTGAAGTCAGCCATGGTGCCGTCGCGCTGAGCATCGGCATGCTGGTGGGGCTCGAGCGCGAGCGCAAGAAAGACCGCAACGAAGATCATGCCGCCGCCGGCCTGAGGACCTTCGCCATCACCACCCTGCCGGGCTACGTCAGCCTGTTGCTGGCCGGGCCTGTGCTGGTTGGCAAGTCACAGCCGTGAGGCCCTTGGCCGCCGCCGCTGTACTGTCGTACCTCGCCAGCATCGCGCAATAAAAAACATCTCTGAGGGTGCGTTTTCCTTATGACTCTACGGCGCGCGCCATAACAGGACATAAATGATCATCGATATATCAACCGACTCAACAGACGCTCGACGATACCCTGCCGAACAAAAAAGCAAAAAAACCTAGGAAACCCTAGGTTTTTTTGCAAGTAGCACCTTGGATGGCGGCTTTAACGCCCAGGCTCAGGATACGTCGCGCAGAAATCAACCTCCACAGCCGGAAGCGCATCAATCTCGGGCGTTTTGCCAAGCGCGACCGCGTCTTCCAAAACAATTTCCCTGGATCCTAGTTCATGTTCAAGGTCTGCACGAATCATGCGAAGCAAAGACCAGGTCAGCACACCGAGCACAGGTATCAAAGGCAGCGCGACGACAATGGTTGAAGTCTGAACAGCTTTCAGCCCGCCGACCTTGAGAAGCCCGATGCCAATGACCGCCAGTAACAGCGCCCATACAATCCGCAGCCAGCGCTGAGGTTCTTCATAACCGCTCAGCTCATTGGATGTAACTGACGCAAGCACATAAGCTGCCGAATCAAGCGTCGTCGCCAGGAATACAAAGCAAAGAAGAACGAAAGCGCCAATAACGAGACTTGAAAACGGCATGGTTTTCAAGATGGCGAGTACTGCCGCCGGAATACCCTGTGCTGACAGAATAGCACTGACATCCAGCTCGCCTGTCAGCTGCAGATTAAGCGAGTAGCCGCCCCAGACAGCGAAGAACACCCAGCAACCCAGGCTGCCCCACACCAGCTCCGCCAAGATGAGTTCCTTGATTGTCCGACCTCGAGAAATACGAGCAACAAACAATCCCATCATGGGTGCATAGGCAATCCACCAGGCCCAATAGAAAATCGTCCAGTCCTGAGGGAACGTACCTTTTGCAACAGGGTCCGTCCACAGACTCATGTGGATGAAATTATTGACCATCAGGCCCAGGCTGTTGGCCCAACCATTGATGAGCAACAAGGTGGGACCAACAACCGCAGCGAACAAAAGAAGCGCAAAAGCCAAATAGACATTGATATCGCTGAGTATCTTTATCCCCTTACTCAGCCCAAACCAGACACTCATGCCGAACATCAATGTCCAGAGCGCCAAAACGCACATGTCAAATACAAAGGACTGCTGTATTCCAAAGATGTCGCTGGCCAAGGTCGAGACCAGGGGCACAGCCAAACCAAGGGACGTGCCCACGCCGCCAACAATACCGAAAACCACCACCGTATCAAGCGTAATACCCATCCAACCGTTCGACTTGTCACCCAAGACACCACGCGCGGCCACCGACAATCTCACACCAGGCTGTCGACGAACATACATCGAGTAGGCAATGGGTAACGCCGGCAAGCAGTAGAATGCCCACGGGGTCAGCCCCCAGTGGAACTGCCCATACGTCAACGCCCACTCTGCCGCCTCACGACTGTGAGCAGCCACATTCAAAGGGGGGGTATTAAAATAATAAATTGGCTCTACCCAGGCCCAGTTAACAATGGCTATGCCGATACCACCGCAAAAAATCATGGCGACCCAGCTGAAATAGGAAAACTCCGGAACGTCACTCTTTCGTCCAAGGCGAATATTGCCGTAACGCCCGAACGCCATCCACAGCAGGAATACGACAGTCATCAAGCCGGAAACCAGGTAGAGCCAGCCAAACTTCCCGGTCGCAAACGCGAACATCTGGTTTATTACCGCACTCCCCGCCTCGGGAAACACAATAAGCGGAATCGTGACACCAAGTATCACCGCAATCGATGGCCAAAATACGCGACCATCCAACGAGGCACCATCTTTTGACTTACTCATTTGGCATATCTCCTCAGAACGTTCGATTCAACACCAGGACTCTGTTGAATACAAATATGTCAAGCACGAATTAAAACCCCTGCTCAAACAGATCTAGTTCCATGGAGAAATGAAAGGCCGCTTGCCTTTCCCGAACATATATTGTGCTTATTATTCATATTCGCCTCGAATTGTATTTAATTATTATTTCAGCGGCACAACCAGGTAAACCTCAATTCGCAACTGACACCACCGGTATTCGGCACGACTGCGAGCGGAACTCATTGCCACAAAAAGATGGGTGCCTGGCGGCAGTCAGGCACTCACCTTGTCCAATCCTTACTTCATCGTCGGCATGGAGAACTCAACGCCCTCCCGGACACCTGACGATGGCCAGCGCTGGGTGACTGTCTTGCGTCGGGTGTAGAACCTCACGCCATCCGGCCCGTATGCATGCAAATCACCGAACAGCGAGCGCTTCCAGCCGCCGAAGCTGTGGTAGGCGACGGGCACTGGCAAAGGAACGTTGATGCCAACCATGCCCACCTTGATGTTGTCGGAGAAATAGCGTGCTGCTTCGCCGTCCCGGGTGAAGATGCACGTACCATTGCCGTACTCGTGTTTGTCGATCAGCGCCATTGCTTCCTGCATGCTGTTGACACGTACGACCTGCAGAACCGGCCCGAAGATCTCTTCCTTGTAGCTCTGCATGTCTGGGGTAACGTGATCGATCAGCGTGCCACCGACGAAGAAACCTTCCTCGTAGCCAGCAACGTTTG
Organism: Pseudomonas sp. 43(2021); assembly: GCF_017490805.1. NCBI lineage: Bacteria > Pseudomonadati > Pseudomonadota > Gammaproteobacteria > Pseudomonadales > Pseudomonadaceae > Pseudomonas > Pseudomonas sp. 43(2021). Next base: position 7,068 of record NZ_JAFGYJ010000030.1, on the reverse strand, counting down.
GCTCACGCCCGTCGACAACCACGGTTGCCCCCTGCTGTTCAGCACTGTTGATGTAGCCAACCACTTTTTGCTGATGCTGCCGGGTGATCAGCGGGCCGAAGTCGTTCTTGCTGTCGGTGTAAGCGCCCACCTTCAGGTTTTTCATGGCTTCTTTCATCTTGCCGATCAAGGCATCGGCTGCCGCGTCACCCACCGCAACGGCGACCGACAGCGCCATGCAGCGCTCACCGGACGAGCCGAATGCAGCCCCCAGCAGCTGGTTGACCGCATTGTCGATATCGGCGTCTGGCATGACGATCGCGTGGTTCTTGGCCCCACCCAGTGCCTGGCAGCGTTTGCCGTGGGCGGTGGCGGTGGCGTAGATGTACTCGGCAACCGGCGTCGAACCCACGAAGCTGACCGCCTGAATGCGCGAGTCGTGCAGCAGGATGTCGACCGCCTCCTTGTCCCCGTTCACCACGTTCAGCACGCCCTTGGGCAGACCGGCTTCGTGCAGCAGTTGCGCAATGAACAGCGTGGAGCTTGGGTCGCGTTCGGAAGGCTTGAGAATGAAGCAGTTCCCCGCTGCAATGGCCACAGGGATCATCCACAGCGGTACCATCACAGGGAAGTTGAATGGCGTGATGCCTGCAACCACGCCCAACGGCTGGAATTCGCTCCAGGCATCGATGTTCGGGCCAACATTCTTGCTGTGTTCGCCTTTGAGAAGCTCGGCGATCCCACAGGCGTACTCGACGTTCTCGATGCCACGCTGCAGCTCGCCTGCAGCATCATGGGAAATTTTCCCGTGTTCTTCACCAATGAGTTTGCAGATCGCATCTGCGTTCTGCTCCAGCAGCTCTTTGAAACGGAACATGATGCGGGCCCGCTTGATCGGCGGCGTATCACGCCAGGCCGGGAAAGCAGCTTCAGCAGTCGCGATGGCGTGCTCTACCGTTTGGCTGGATGCCAAGGCGACTTGGCGTGCCACCTGGCCGGTAGCGGGATTGAAAACATCCTGGGTGCGCCTGGATTCGAAAACGACTTCGCCGTTGATCAGATGACCGACAGTATTCATGTGAATCTCCACTTTTTGTTATTCAGATAATGCGTTGGTGCCGGATTACCAAAGGCTGCGGTAAAGCTCGACCATCTCTGCCTCGGTCGGCACACGCGGGTTATTGCCAGGTGAGCCGGAAGCCAGCGCCTGGGCGGCCATGGTTGGCATCAGCTCGAAGAATTTCTCGCGGTCGATTCCGAATTGCGCAGGGGTGGGCACATTCAGTTCCTCGTTGATAGCCACCAACTCTTCCAGCAGTTTTTCCACGGCGGATTGGTCCGTATCGCTTTCAGTGGCGACGCCCATTGCACGCGCGCAATCGGCATACCGGTCACGGGCAGCAGGGATCGAGAATGCCGTCACTTCGGGGAGCAGCATGGCGTTCGACAAACCATGAGGCACATGGAATGCGGCGCCAATTGGGCGGCTCATGCCATGCACCAGGGCAACAGAAGCCGCCGAGAACGCCAGGCCCGCCAGGGTCGATCCCAGCATCACAGCCTCCCGCGCGGCACGGTCCGCCCCGTCGTGGTAGACCTTGCGAAGGTTTGGCCCGATAAGGCGCATGGCAGCCAGCGCCTGGGCATCACTGAACAGATTCGCTTTCTTGCTGACGTAAGCCTCGATGGCATGCGTCAGCGCATCGATACCGGTGTCCGCCGTCACGCGGGGCGGCAACGAGAGCGTGAGCTCGTAGTCGACCAGTGCAGCGACAGGCATGAAGCCTGCGCCGACGCACAGCATTTTTTCGTCAGTCGACTCATCGGTGATGATGGTGAAACGGGTGACTTCGGAGCCAGTGCCGGCAGTCGTTGGAATGGCAATGATCGGCAAGCCCATCTCGGTGACATTGCGCGGGAACTTGTAATCGCGCATGACTCCGCCGAACCTGGCCAGGATGCCGATCGCTTTGGCGCTGTCGATCGGGCTTCCGCCGCCCAGTGCGATGATGCTGTCATAGCCCCCTTCCCTGGCGGTCGCGACGCCGGCCTGAATCGAAGCGACGGTAGGCTCGGGGACGGTATCGGAGAATACGTCGACCTCTATTGCGTGTTCTGCCAGAACTGCGCTGATACGACCGGCATAACCTAACTCAACCATCATTCGGTCAGTGATGATGAGTGGTTTATGGCAGCCGAGGCTGGCCAGTACCTGATGGATCTGCTGGCTGGCACCGGCACCGGTTTGCAGGATACGTGGGAGGATGCTGTTGTAAGTCATGGCTCTATCTCATTTCCTGGGCATGAACGCGCCCGCGAGCAGCCTCGGGCTCGTGTTCGCTTGATCGGTCAATCGGCAAGCAAGGGGGCGTTTCAAAGGCCTGCCCCCTGACCTGCCTTCAGCAGTCAGCTCGGCAGATATTCCTCACTCCAGGATTCGCCGATTGCGCCGGCGTCCAGGAGTGACTGAATCTGAGCCTCGGTATAGCCGTAGCGGCCCAGCACCTTGCGGGTCGAAGTGCCAAACTTCTCAGCGGGTGGTAGCGCTCGAATACGCGCTACCCGTGGGCGAATGGCGTAGGGGTCCAGCTGCGTGACCCGATGACCGCTCGGATGGTCGCTGTAGACGCTGAAGGAGTAGCTGCCATTCTCGGTACCTGGCAGGCCATCAGCGGCTCGGCTGTACTGGCTGCGCAGGTGATCGATGTTGTCCGGCACCGCGGCAGCGATGTTGGCCGCCTGCAGACGCTCCTGAAGGAAAGAGCTGCTCATGCGGGCAATGACCGCTTGCAGATAGGCAGCGCGATCACTGGCGGATGCCAAGCCGCTGAACTCTGTGATGTCGGCGAATTTGTGCAGTTCTGGCTCGGAAGCATCCAGGTAGATCCAGCCATCCGCCGTCTTGTAGAAGCGAGAAAGATCGCTGTAGCCAACCACGTCGCGCCCGGACGGCTCATTGAATGGCGCTCGACCTGCGTAGTCATAGCAGAACGGGATCTGCACCAGATTCCCCAGTGAAGCCAGAGAGGTGCGCGCCCGGTAGGCTTCGCCGGAGTGGTGTTTGCGATAAAGCGCCGTTGCGACGCCCAGAGCGGCAGCAAATCCACACATCACGTCGATGGTACCGACGTGGGCATGTTCTTCCGGGGTTTCCATGCCACCACCAAAACGCAGCATGATCCCGGTCGTGGCCTGGATGAGATCGTCATACCCCAGATAATCGGTGCGAGGGCCACGGCGGGGGCCACCGAAACAATCGAGCTGGCAGAAGATCACTCCAGGATTCACCGCCTGAAGGCTGGCCTCATCCAGACCCAGCGGCGCCAGTTGGCGATCGGGCGCGTTCATGACGATGACATCGACCTCCCGCACAAGACGATTGAACACCTCTCGCCCTTCGCAAGAGTTCAAGTCAACCAGGACACTTTCCTTGCCCCGTGCCGAAGACATACCAAAGACCACGGTATTCCAGGGATCATAATTAGGAACGACAGGGTCGAGTTTGATGACGTCTGCCCCGAAGCGGCCCAGGAAAGACGTCGAGTGGGGCCCCGCGATGACGTTGGTCAGGTCCAGAATCTTGACGCCTTCCAGCCAGCCGGCAGGTTTGTCGAGCTTGGCAGGCGGCAAGGCAGGAGCCGAACGCTCGGACAGTGTTGCCAACGCTTGCTCATAGCTCACCTCGCGACGCGAAAGAGGTTTCAGCATTGGCTCTGAGCACCCCTCCAACCACGCAATCGGGCCAGGCTGTTTCATGACGCCGAACTCGCGATCATTGACCTCAACGATCAGCCCGGCGGTATTCGAATGCTCGTCATGGAGCCACTCTTGGGTCGACCTGTGCGGAGCCCCAGGGAAACGCCCCTCACCGAAGATGACTTCCCACTCCGCCGCTGTCTTGGTCAGGAATACTTCTTTCATCCGCGCGGAGATGCGTGCGGCCCAATCAGCAGGCAACGGGTAAACCCCCAGGGATGCATTTCCTGCCCACTGGTCAATCGGCAGGTAGGGGTCATCAACTTTCGGCAAGCCGGCGGCAACCATTTCCTCGTAGATGCCCATTGCCTGCAGGCAGCGCTTGGCATGCTCACGATGCGATGGGCAAACGGCGTAGAATTTACGACCATCCGCACATTCATAGGTACGGTAGAACGGGTCGAGGAACTCCTGCAGATCCTGATAGCTCAAGTTCATCGGCAGGTTCTCAGCGCGACGACGCTCACTCTCCTTCTCTCGCAGGGTCTTGTAGCGCAGCGGGTAACCATCGATCTTGATCGAGTTGTACGACAGACCTTCCATCACCGCTGATGCCAAGGGAACTTCGATCTGATCGCCAACGCCATTCTTTTCACGCGCCTGCAGAGCAAGCACTACAGAAGATACAGCAAGCATGGTGCCGTACGCTGACGCCAAGGGAAGTGGCGAGAAACTAGGGTTGATACCCATCAGTACGCGGTTTTGACCCATGTCGGTGAACACACCGGAGGCCGAAGCGATCACCGCCTCGGTAGCACGCCATTGCGCACGCAGTACGTCATCACTGGCAAACCCTGGAATCGACAACGTGATCAACTCAGGACGAGCACGCCGCAGCTCTGCGAAATCGAGGCCCAGCCTGGGCATGACACCAGGCCGGAAATTTTCAATCACGATATCGGCACGGGAGATGAGTTCACGCGCCTGATGCAGCCCCTCTGGCGTTTTCAGATCCAGGCGCATGCACAGCTTGTTGCGATTGAGTGTGGCATTTGCCGGGCTATCCCAGAGAGGCCCTGCCTGCGGGTCGATGTGAACGACAGTCGCTCCCAGATCAGCGAGGATCATCGCTACTGCGGGGCCTGCGATGTATTGTCCGAAATCGATGACATTGACGCCTTGCAAAGGCAATTGGTTGGAGTGTGCCATGACGATAACCCTAGGTAGCCCCGTGCCAACGAGATTCGTCGGCGCGGTTATTGTTGTTATTGAGACCTCGTACTAACCGGTCACCTGGACGACTGCACCATCCAAGGGCTTGCGATGTGATTGCCACTTTCAGAAATTCGAAGGCATCGCGAAAGCAATAAAAAATGGCCCTAAGAGGCCATTTTTTTTATTGCTCGGGTACTTTGCTTATCACTAAGGGTGCTCGTCCTCGTCGGCGCCGGGCTCGACCTTGAAAGCCTGCGCCTCTTCGCACAGCCACTGGGCAAACGCCGCTGCATCCGGATTGACCATGCTGTGTGCTGAATAGACCAGGTAGAACGCCTCCTTGGTCGGTACATGACGCCCAAGGGGTGCGACGAGCCGGCCCTCGTCCAGAAGATGCCTGACCAATGAAGACCGCGCCAACGCAACGCCCTGACCCAGTTCAGCCATCGTCAATGCCGAAATAAGGGTGTCGAACTGCATCCCCTGAGAAGAGTCGACGCTCTCTGCGTTGCTCCTCTTGAGCCAATAACCCCAGCCTTCTTCATAGCCCAGCACGTGCAGCAACGGGTGCTTTGCAAGGTCCTGAGGACGCTGCAACGGACGTTGCGCAGTGATCAATGCCGGTGAACATACCGGCACCAGCGTGTCCCACGTCAGACGCTCGGCCTTCATGCCAGGCCAGCGCCCTTGTCCGTACCTGATTTCGAGGTCGGCATCGAATTCTGTTTCATCTACCCAGATGTTACTCGCGACGCGGATGCCCACATCCGGGTGCAATGCTTTGAATCGGGGTAACCGGGGAGCGATCCAATGAGTGAAGAACACCAGGCTGCTGCGGATACTGAGCGCGCTTCGATGCCCCTGCCCGAAGATCTCATCCGTCGATGCAGCGAGGCGCTCAACCGACTCTCTCACTACTGGAAAGTAGGATTTTCCTGCTTCCGTAAGCTCAAGCCCGCGCGGGAGACGCTTGAAAAGCGCCTGGCCTAGCTGCGATTCCAAAGCCTTGACCTGCTGACTGATCGCTGCCTGCGTGAGATTGAGCTCTTCGGCGGCATGGGTGAAATTCAGGAGCCGAGCAGAAGCCTCAAAAGCTCGAAGCCAGTTCAGGGGAGGTAAACGCTTTTTCATGACGCATCCAACGCTAAGGCTAATCGGAGATCGAGTCGCTCAGTGGTTGACATTAGAGACGGACAGTCTAAATTACAACGCATGAATGACTCCAAACCTGTTCCTCGAAGGGGCCGACCGCCCAAAATCGCACGTGAGCATGGCGAAACGCTAGAGCTTTTGCTGCGCTGCGGCATGGAAATCCTTACCGAACAGGGCTTTGCTGCCACCGGCATCGATACTGTGCTCAAACGCGTCCAGGTGCCCAAAGGCTCGTTCTATCACTACTTCGACAGCAAAGAAGCATTCGGCCAAGCGGTATTGCAGCGCTATGCCGACTACTTCGCCCGAAAACTCGATCGTTGCTTCAGCGACCTGAGCGTGTCGCCGCTACGAAGGCTTTCCAACTTCGTTGAACAAGCGAAGGTCGGGATGGCCAAGTACCAGTTCCGAAGGGGCTGCCTGGTAGGCAATCTCGGCCAGGAGGTATTGGTGCTGCCAGACAGCTTCCGTGAACAATTGGAACTGACCCTGCTGGACTGGGAGCAGCGCTTGTCTGCCTGCCTGGAGGAAGCGGTCAAGCTGGGCGAGGTATCTTGCGAACATGACTGCAAAGCCTTGGCGGCCTTTTTCTGGGTTGGCTGGGAGGGTGCCGTGCTTCGCGCGCGACTGACGCAGCATGTCCGCCCCCTGGACATTTTTTTCCAAGGATTTCTGATGGGAATCACTCGATGATTCTCTGGGGCAATTTAAAGACAAACGGTCTAAATGAGGATAAAGCATGTTCAAAGCCATTCTGATCGAAAAGCTGGAAGACAAGTATTCGTCCCGAGTCACCGAATTGCAGGATGACCAGCTACCCACCGGGAACGTGACGGTGAAGGTGGCCTACAGCACCTTGAACTACAAGGATGCGCTCGCAATCACCGGCAAGGGGCCGGTTGTTCGTCAATTTCCGATGGTGCCGGGCATCGACCTCGCGGGCACTGTCGAAGCGAGTGACGACCCTCGATACCAGCCAGGCGATCGCGTATTGCTCAATGGTTGGGGGGTGGGTGAAAGCCATTG